>ASZI01000235.1 GCA_000416315.1 Osedax symbiont Rs2
CAGTCGACAACGTCGAAATTCCTTTAATCTTTTGACTCTAAACTATAAAAGAAAAATCAGTTCTAGCTTTAATCCTTTTAGTTAAAGGCTGTTCTGGTCAACCACAACAGGCACACCGGACAGCAGCGACAAGCTTATTGAAAAACAGCTTAGAAGGTTCTACCGAGCGGTAGTTCATAAAGCTCAGCTCTATAAGCTACTTTCACAACCTAACTCTCTATGAAGACTTCTTCTGCATGGTCATATTAATAATCGCCAATACACCAGAACCTAACATCAATAACAGAGATATAGCATTTAATACCGGCGTACTTCCCTCACGTAAGCGCTCAAACATCGCCACCGTTAAAGGCGCATCTGACCCAACCAACATGAAAGTGGTATTAAAGTTCTCAAACGACATCAGGAAACTGACAATGGCAGCACCGATAATCGCTGGTTTCAAAAACGGTACTGTCACGGTAAAGACCGCCATCAGTGGCGATGCCCCCAAGTTAAGCGCCGCCTCTTCCAAGGAGCGATCAAATTTCTTTAGTCTCGCTGAAATGATCAAAGTACAGATAGTTGTGATAAAGGCAAACTGACCTATAACAACTAGAGTTAGACCCGGGCGCAAAAACTCCAGATCAATAAACCAGTAATCTTCAAGGTAATTGGCTATCTCACTGCTAAACACCAAAATTGAAACACCGAGCAATACACCGGGGATAACCAGTGGCAACAACATCAACATGTAGAGAAAGCTTTTGCCTGGAAAATTAAAGCGCTCAAACAAAAAGGCGTTGGTACAAGCCACACTGATAGCCAGAAAAGTGGTGACTATTGCTATACCGACACTCAAGCCGATACTGTCCAACAGTTCAGAGTCAAAAAATATTCCCACTTTCTCTCCCTCTGAGGAGAAAAACCAGTCAGTGGTAAAACCCTGCCATGGAAAAGATGGGAATAAGCTGTCATTAAAGGCAAATACGCCAACCACAATTAGTGGCGCCGCTAAAAAGATAAAAAAGGCCACCAGATAGCTAGTGTAAATAGCGTTAAAGCGGCTGCTTTGTTTTATAGAAGGTATCATTGATCACCCCATGGTTTTGGCAAAAGATTGACCTGAGACTTTCAGTCCCGCCCAAACGATCAGGGAAGATAGCAGTAACAACAATAGCCCGAAGGCACTGCCCTGCTCCCAGTTAAAACGCGTTATAAATTGCGTATATATTTGTTCGGTAAACCATAAACTGTCTTTGCCTCCTAACAACACAGGCGTCAGATAGTTACCCAGCGACAACATAAAGACAATGATGCAACCTGAAACTATACCGGGGATAGCGTGCGGAATAACGATCTCACGCAGTACGTTCCAGTTTGTCCCGCCCAGGTCGTAACCCGCCTCGATGTAACTGTCATCCAGCGAATCCAGTGTGCTTACCAACGGCACTACCATAAACAACATCGAGGTATATACTAGACCCAACATGATAGTAGCATCCGTATACAACAACTCAACCGGGCCAGCAGACAAACCAGACCATTGCAGGAAGTTACTGATAACACCGGACTCACGCAATAGGATCATCCAGCCAAAAGTACGCACTAGTTCACTGACCCAAAATGGAATCAGACACATGGCAAAAACTATTCCCTTACTGCGACCTTTAAGCATTTTAGCAATGTAAAAAGCCACCGGAAAAGCGATTAGTAGGGTCAAAATCGTCGCCATTATGGACATTACAGCAGTGCGAACAAAGGTACGCCAATACAGTGGTTCGAGGAAAAACTCCTGATAGAAGCCAAAGGTAAATGACCCCTCTTCAGGATCTGTGAAGGAAAAAGCCAACAATTCAAGATGCGGTAAGATGATTAATAGTATTAACCATAAACATAATGGGGCTAATAATAACCACATCCCCAGCTTAAAAGGTGAAGTAGCGGGCAAGCTGCTCATGATGATCAAACTCCCCCACGACTGTCGGTATTATCTACAAAACACAAAGTCTGCTCTGCTGACCAGTTCAGATAGATAGTGTCAGCATTTTGTAAATTGGCAAAATCGGAAGTCTGCGGCAATGTAACGGTAATCTTACCACCGGACTCAGGCTCTACGGCGATGATCTGACTCTTTGCTCCATCAAACAAAATAGTCTCTACCTGACAGATTAACTGGTTATCTGTCTGCTCTGAAGGAGCTGTGCGGCTGACATTGATAGCTTCGGGGCGAACAAAAATCTCTACCGAGTTACCAGTGCTTACTGCTTTATTAGCATTGACCTTTGCCTTGAATGACAAACCATCGTTAGTACTGACCAGCACAGCCGAATCATCCTGGGATTCAACTTTACCTTGCCAGCGGTTACTGTCTCCGACAAAACCGGCAACAAAGGCCGTTTCTGGTTGATAGTACAGCTGATGCGGAGTGCCTACTTGTTCAAACTTTCCTTTGTTCATCACCGCTATCTGATCACTCATCACCAGCGCTTCAGATTGATCGTGGGTAATGTAAACAAAGGTAGTACCAAATTCTTTTTGCAGTAATTTCAGTTCGATTTTCATCTGCTCACGCAGCTTTAAATCCAGGGCTCCCAGCGGCTCATCTAAGAGCAAAAGGGTCGGATTTAATACCAAACAACGGGCCAGGGCGATACGTTGACGCTGCCCACCCGATAGCTGATCGACACGTTTTCTGCCGCTACCGGCCAGACCTACGCGCTCGAGCACCGCATCAACTCGCTGGGCGATTTCGGCTTTAGGCACCGATTGGCGTCTTAATCCATAACCTATATTTTCTTCGATATTCATGGTCGGAAACAGTGCCAGGTGTTGGAACACCATGTTTACCGGCCGTTTGTTAGGCGGTACGTCCAACATAGATTTCTGTTTTATCAGAAGATCGCCACTGGAGGGCATCTCGAACCCCGCCAACATCCTCAAGAGGGTAGTTTTACCACAGCCTGAGGGGCCGAGTATGGAAAAGAATGAACCTTTGGGGATAGTAAAGGAGATATTATCAACGGCGGTAAAATCTGAAAAATGCTTGCAGATATTCTCACAAGCTAAATCTATAGTTGTTTCTTTTGACATAATAGGAAAGTATCTTTGCAGGTTTTTAGATCACGCTTTCCGGGAGGAAAGCGTGAAGAGGAGAGCTATATTATGAAGCTTTTACACGGTCGAGAATCTTGCCTTCAATTTTCTCTAGACCAGCAGGTACTGGTGGGTACCACTTGATGTTATCGATATCTTTAGCAGAGAAACTCTCTTGATACTGCGCCTTAACTTTAGCATCTACGAAATCATCAGATCCCTTAGAAGCAGTAAAGTTGCCTGCTGCTGCAGTGATTTTAGCGGCAATATCCGGGCGCATCACAAAATTGATCCACTTGTAGGCACCTTCTTCGTTCTTGGTTTTACGCGGTAAAACGAAAGTATCGATCCAGCCTAACGCACCAGACTTTGGTGCTACAAAAGTGATATCGGCATTGTCGCGATTCAACTTCCAACCGCCGGCATCCCATGCCATAGCCGCTGTCGCTTCACCTGAACGCATCAGGCTAAGTAGCGCATCGCCACCGCTCCAGTAAGCTTTAACGTTAGCTTTACATTCGGTAAGTTTGGCACCGACCTTTTCCATGATTTGCTTGTACTTAGCAGCATCAGAATAGGCAGCGAAAGGATCTTCACCCATGGCGAATGCAAAAGCAATCAGCGTAGGACGCTTTAAACGGTAGGTTACTTTACCGGCATAAGCTGGCTTACAAAGATCGGTATAGTCGGTGATATCGGCAGAAGTTGCACGGTTAACAATTAATCCGCTTGAGCCCCAGACGTGTGGTACAGCGTATACTTCGCCATCAACTGTAGACTGGCCTTTAGTCGCTGTAAGCATAGAGCCGATAAACTGGCCGTCATTGATTTTGCTTAAATCCATTGGCTTATAAATTTTAAAAGCCTTTTGTGCACTGGCTACTCGATCTTGGCTAGGCTGGGCTAAATCAAAGCCGGCACCACGTGTCGCTTTCAACTTGGAAATCATTTCCTCGTTGTTAGACTTAGTCACTTTAACCGTGATACCAGTTTCTTTTTCAAACAAATCAATTACTTCTTGAGGAGCATAGCCACCCCATGTCAGTAAACGTAGCTCTTCGCCTGCTTGTGCACTTGTCGCAATTAGACCACTAGCAAGAATGACCGCTAGAGATAAAGTATTCATTTTTTTCATTGGGGCTCCTGGGTAAGATTCGATTTTTTTCTCTTTTTTTCTAAAATTTCACTGCAGAGTAGCGGCTAGATATTACATTCTTGTGACAATAAGTACAGAAATATTTAACTTCGGAAAGATCTTTACAGTTATTCAGTTATCATTAATATTGGCCTGCTTTTATCTGAGCTGCTGGCAAGTATTTAAGCCGATACTTTAGCCTTTGATTCTTTTGATAAAATATTAGCGACCCTGGATAATTTCCAAAAATCTGGCCATTTAATACAATGCAAAATCTAGTGCCTTCGGCATTTTTTTGACTCGAAAAATACCGTCACTCGCTAAATTTTAACTGCAAGTCAACGCAAAAATAGATCAAAGTTACTAAATCAGGACAGCTAAAGGAATTTCCTTAATTTTAAATAAAAGAGTAGAGAGATCGCATACGCACTGCGTGGTAGCTCCAAAGAAAGTACGCTATTCTACAGACCCACTACGCAGCTACCACCCCCCTTTCTATTGCCGCCGGAGCTATTTGTTAAATTGGCGAAGCGGAGCGACAGGATGTCGCGCAGAGTGAGTGGGACATGGATGTCCCTATGAACGGCCGTCAATTTAGCAAATAGCGCAGGAGTCTTTCGGCAATATAGGGTGGAGTTTTCTT
>ASZI01000236.1 GCA_000416315.1 Osedax symbiont Rs2
TCTTCGGTTAGCTATGACGAATGTCGGCCATTGGACATTTTTCTAAGTCTGTATTTGATCCGTCACCTCTAGTGATTCTCTAGCGATTAACGATTAACGATTAACGATTAACGATTAATTCTTCATTGGAGTACCTATTGCTTAAGGGCTAACTATTATGCGCAATGTAACTAAGCCATGCTCCATAGCCACCGTTAACTGCTTGTGTCCGCTAGGCGTTAACAACACACGAACCCGCATGCATTTGTTGAGTTTTCGTTGTGTTTTTATAGAGCTACTTACTGTATTGTTTAGGTTTTTTGCTTCTCCGATAGACGCTGGATACGCCAATATATTTTCGTTTTTCCAAACGACTACATGTATAACGAGGCTAAGCAATTTTATGATTTTGAGATGCGCATACGACAAATAGATCAGGAGCAAACAATGGCAAGCTTATTAAAGACGCGGCATTTAGGAAAATCGGGGCCAATAGTAAGCCCTATGGGCGTGGGAACTTGGGCAATGGGTGGGCCTTTTTTTAGCGGTGAGGGCGATTCCCTACCTACAGGTACAGCTCTGGGCTGGGGGAAAACGCAAGACACGGAATCTATTGCCGCTTTAAGATACGCTGTCGAAAATGGTATAACCTTGTTCGACACGGCTGATTGCTATGGTGCCGGTCACAGCGAGGAGGTGTTGGGTAAGGCGCTGCTCACAAGTAGAGACCAAGTGCTTATCGCTACCAAATTCGGAAATACCTTTAACCCTCAACAGCTAAGTTTAACGGGGACCAATGTCACTGCTAAATACATTCAAAAAGCCTGTGAAGATTCTCTGCGTCGCTTGCAAACTAGCTGGATTGATCTCTACCAATTACATATCCAAGGATTATCTGAACAAGAAATAGAAGTATTAGTTGAAGCACTGGAAAGCTTGTGTGATCAAGGAAAAATACGTTACTACGGCTGGAGCACTGACCAGGCAGAACTTACTTCTCAGTTTTTAAACAAATCCCGCGCTGTTGCACTGCAATTTGATATGAATGTCATAAACGATGCTCCCCAAATGTTAGAATCTGCAACATACAATCAGTGCGCTGCAATTATTCGCTCTCCTTTGGCCATGGGTTTTTTAAGCGGAAAATATCACCCTGATACAAAGCTCCCCAGCAATGACATCCGCAGCAACCCACCTGAATGGGTTAAGTACTTCACCAAAGGCGGGGCTGCAAAAACAAGTTTGTACCAGTCCCTGCAGGCCATAAGGGAAATTTTAACCAGTAACAATCGTACTTTAGTGCAAGGGGCGCTTGCCTGGATCTGGGCTAGGGATAGCAATTGCATACCCATCCCCGGGATTCGCACTATTGAGCAGGCAAAAGAAAATATTGCTGCGATAGAACACGGCCCACTATCTGGATCACAAGTAGAGGAAATAACTGATATTTTAGCTCAGTTTCATAACAATCATGACACTGACTCATAACCATTAACAACACAGATGTGGATACCTAGGCATGCTCTTGTAAATGGCTGATCAGCTGATCGATATCAATGTGGAACCCGTCATACACAACCATCCCATTTGGATCAATTATCGTCACCCAGGGGGTGCCGCCTGTGCGGTAAGATACCATTGTCTTGGGAAAGCGTCCGGGCGCATTATGCGGCAAACTGGAATCGCCAGGGTCGTGCCCGAAAGGTAAGTTCAGATCATAGCGTAGTTGGTTTTTACGCAGCGCCTCGGCATTATTAACCGAGTGCCCTTCGAAAGTGGTTTGGATCACAGCAGCAACTATCTTGCTATCATCCGGGAACGCAGCTTTGAGCTTCTGTAGGTTGGGAAACCCAACCGAGTGACAAGCCGGGCACCAGTCCTGAAAGCATTTAAGATAAATCCACTTACCCCGATGTTCGGCCACGGAGAAAGGGTTGGTGGTTTCACCATTACCATCGATCCAATAAGGTACGCTTAGCGGCGGGGCCATTTTTCCAACAATTCCTCGCTTTGACTCCGCTTGGGTCATCCCCGCAAGGCCAAAGGCACCAATACCGACTGCCCCCACTGCAGCTGACTTGATAAGCTGGCGTCGAGTAAGGGATTGTTTATAAGGTGAAATTTTGTTGGTGTCTTCCGGGTCAACCATAATAGCCTCTGCAATTTAATGAGTAACCGATAGACTCATTTGCCGAGCTAAAGTTCAGCAAGGCTTCCCTATCAGCTAGAGTAGCTCGAACTTGACTAGCGGTGAAAGGCAACATCTATGAGTACTTACTGACTTTCAAGAGAGGCTCAGGCGAAGCCAAGGCAAGAAATAGGCAGCAGGCGCTTAAGTTGTACAAGTTCAGATCTGATTTGATCGTTAATTCTTCCCGCCCAAATTTACTCATTGATTTTCATCTATATGAATTTCCCATGATAAATACCCCAATTTGATATTTATCATGAACAGGTTAGCTAAACCACTTGTATGTGGCTTACTGCAGGGGCATACCCCACAACAGATGATCTGACTCGGACCTCTAGTGTGACCCTGTTACCCAGCTGTGGGCTTTCTGTTCATGTAGCATATATTTCCGATTTTACCTCCGCTTATAGCATTACCAAGAATCCCCCTGCTGGCAATGTCAAAGATTAGTTTATTAGACCGGTGCTCGAATTTTAATCAATTTACAGGGTTTAGGTACTAGTTCAATATTTAAATCAAGCTTGGTGCTTGTATTCGCATGGCACCAGCTAACCTGCATTTATTAATATTAGCAGTCATCAGACAGTATAAATGCAGGTCCTCTTTATTTAATTTCAATAAAAAGAAGACGAGTTATGAATAAATCAATAACGATGGAGCGGTTCGGTCAAGTGTTAGAAATAACCCTTAATCGTCTACCGGTTAATGCCATTAATCTTGCAACCAGCTGTGAACTTTATGACGCTTTTAATCTATTGCAAACAGATGATGAGTTGCAAGTTGGCATTATCACCGCGGCTGGAGAGAGTATATTTTCTGCCGGTTGGGACCTGAATGAGTTTGCAGCCAATGGGGATAATTTACTTGAGACTGGTATCTATGATTTAGGACCAGGTGGTTTGGGCGGATTACCGGAGTTTTGGGGGCTTAAAAAGCCAGTTATTGCGGCAGTTAATGGTAAGGCTATAGGCGGTGGGTTCGAGATGCTGTTAGCGGCGGATATTATAGTGGCTGCTGAGCACGCAGAATTTTTATTACCGGAAGTGTCTTTGGGGTTCTTACCGGATGGCGGGGGTATCCAGCGAGTAGCTAAACGGTTGCCTTACAACGTAGCCGTGGAATTAATGCTTACAGGGCGTGCATTGTCTGCGCAAGAGGCCAATCACTATGGACTAGTTGCGAAAATTTTCCCTGCTAATGAGTTGTTGCCCCGTGCCAGAAAGCTGGCCCAGACAATTGCAAAAGGCGCACCACTGGCTTTGCAAGCTTTAAAAGAAGTGATGAATAATATTGAAGATTTAAGTGTTGAAGAGTCATTTAAATTGACTCGTGGCGCTTGGAAAAGTGAAGGAAAACTTCCGCTATTCGAGAAAATGTTGAACTCTGATGATTATCTGGAAGGGTCTCGCGCTTTTTCTGAGAAACGTCAGCCTATGTATAAGGGGTGCTGAGCCATGCAAAACAATAATACTTCTTCAGCTGACTCTACCCACAGGTTGGATCGTTTATTAAAACCTAAGAGTATCGCCTTAGTGGGAGTTTCACCGCGCCCGGGAACAGTCGGCAACGATATGCTTAAAGTACTTAATGACGGAGGGTATCCAGGGACGGTTTACTTAGTGAATCCGCGCTATGAGGAAATTGCAGGGACTGCATGTTTCTCTTCGATGACCGATATACCTGACACTATTGATATGGCCGTTTTGAGTGTTACTGGAGCACGAATGGAGGCACTGGTCGATGAAGCTATTGGACTTAATGTCGGTGGCTTAACGATCTACGATTACTGCAAAATTAAAGGTGAATCTATTGACGAGGAAAGTCGTGACAGTAGCCTTTTAGAGCGCTTAAAAGTAAAGGCTGAACAGGCCGGTATGCCTATTTGTGGTGGTAACTGCATGGGGTATTACAACTTTGAAACAGATACTCATGTCAGTTTCCAGTCACCTGGGCAGAGAAAGCCTGGACACATTTCCTTGATTGCCCACTCCGGTTCTATTTTTGTATTACCGACCAGCAATGACCCTAGATTCCGCTTCAATTTGGTTGTTTCAGCAGGCCAGGAAATATCGACCTCTCTTGATGACTATATGGATTTTGCTCTTGAGCAGGAGTCTACACGAGTACTGGCTGTCTTTATGGAGGCGGTTAGAAATCCACAAGGCTTTATTAAAGTGCTCGAAAAAGCGCTCCTTAAGAACATTCCAGTGGTTGTCACAAAAGTTGGGCGTACTGAAGCCAGTGCAAAGTTGGCGGCAACCCATTCAGGGGCTATAGCTGGAAACAACACAGTCTATGAAGCCCTCTTCAAAAAATACGGTGTCATTTGTACCGATACATTAGACGACCTTATGAATACTGCTTTGCTGCTGTCTCAGGGAATTGAATTAGATACCGGCGAATTAGGCTATATCACCGATTCCGGTGGACTACGGGAGTTGTTTGTTGATACCAGCGAGCAGTATCAAGTCCCTTTTGCACAGATCACAGCTGAGACGGCCGGTAAGCTTAAAAAGAGACTTCCTCTAGGATTAGACCCCGTGAATCCGTTAGATGCAGCAGGATCATTTACACCGGATTTTGCCAATGTATTTAGGGACTGTATACGACATGTTATGGATGACCCAAATGTCGCATTGGGGGTGTTTGAATTTGAGGCGCGAGATGAATTTATCTATGAACCTGAATTTATAAAAATAGCCAAAGAAGTAAAAAGTTATTCCAACAAGCCATTCTTTGTACTCAATAGTTTTTCTGGGGCGCTCAATGCTGGGATTGCAGATGATCTAATGGACCATGAAGTGCCATTAATCAACGGCGTTGAGAGTGGCGTTAAAGCTATTAAAAATGTGCTTGATTTACGAGACTTTAGAATGAGGGCACAGACAAATGAACGCCATGAAGTCACGAGTTTTACTGAGCAGGAGCAAGCTATAGCAGATAAATGGAAATCTAGAATTTGTACCGGTAAAGCCCTTAGTGAAACCGACAGTCTTACTCTGCTGAGTGAGTTTGGTCTCGCAGTGGCGACACCGATAGAGACTGAAAGCTTAAGTCAGACAATATCTGCAGCTAAAAATACGGGTTTTCCTCTAGTGTTGAAAACAGCAGAACCAGGCATTCATCATAAATCTGATGTAGGTGGAGTAAGGCTAAACATTACCAACATTGAAGAAGTAGAACGCGTTTATCTAGACATGGAGGCTAATCTAGGCCCAAGAGTCGCTGTTGAACCAATGGTTGCAGAAGGTACCGAAATGGCATTTGGGATGCTTAATGATCCTCAATTTGGACCGATGGTAATGGTAGGTGCTGGCGGAATCTATATAGAAATTTTAAAAGACCGCTGCTTTTCACTTGCTCCCTTTGATTCAGCAGAGGCCGAGCGCATGTTAAACCAATTGAAGATACGGCCTCTACTAGAAGGCACTCGCGGTCGAGCGACCTGTGATTTAAATGCACTTAGGGATAGTTTGGTCAGGTTTTCACGATTAGTACATTTACTTGGCGATGTGATTGAGGAGGTTGATATTAATCCTCTTATTGTCGATCACAAAGGCTGTGTCGCCGTGGATGCGCTGGTGATTGGGAAAAATTGAAATTCGACTGTGCGTTATCTTCAAAACTGATGAAAGATTACAAAGTAGAAATAATAAAAATAAGGAAAAATTATGAATACAAATCCAACTGGAAACCTTTCAGTGGCAACCGCAAAAGTCGGTTTTTATAAAGGCTTTAATCATACGGTAACACTAGGTTCCAAAGCTCTAATTTTGGCATTAGCATTATGGGCTTTGGTGTTTCCTGATAAAGCTGTTAGCGTGCTGTCAGCAGTGCAAGGAATGACATTAGATAATTTCGGTAGCTACTATATCTATGCAATGGCGATGTTCGCATTCGTATGTTTTATCCTTGCTGCTATTCCACAGATCGGGAAAATTAAATTGGGTAGCGCCGATACTAAACCCGAATTTTCGAGTTTTTCCTGGTTTTCTATGATGTTTGGTGCGGGTATAGGCATTGGTATGCTGACCTATGCAACTGGAGAACCCATATATCACTTTGCCAACAACCCGGACATTATTGCCGGGATGGTCGCTGCGAAGTCCGCAGAAACCCTTGACTCAGTGTATCGGTACTCTTTTTTGCATTGGGGACTGTCGGCCTGGAGCGTGTACTCTCTCGTCGGCCTGTCACTGGCCTACTTTAGCTATAACCGAGGGTTGCCGCTGACTATTAGATCCGGGCTTGCTCCCTTGTTCGGAAAATCGCTAAATGGCGTGTTAGGTCATGTGGTTGATATTACCGCGGTGTTAGCTACCATTCTTGGTATCGCCGTTACTATAGGTTTCGGCATCAGCCAGTTTGCCTCAGGTATTTACAATGTTTTTGGTGCAGACTGGATGATTGAGTCGGGTAAACCTTCGACAATCTCCATGCTTGCAGCGTTAGTTGTAGTGATGGGGCTTTCTACTTTATCGGCAATGAGTGGAGTAGGTAAGGGTATTAAGTGGCTTAGTAACATAAATATGACGCTTTCTTTTGCGTTGCTGGCTTTCTTCCTAGTGTTTGGATCAACCTGGTTGGCGTTGGAATTACTCGGCAAAGGGATTGTCGATTATTTGTTCAGCTTTGTTTCTTTGGCTGTTAATGTCGAAGCTAAGGATACACCTCTGGGGGACTGGCAGGGCGGATGGACTATATTCTATTGGGCTTGGTGGATCGCTTACGCTCCATTTGTCGGAATGTTTTTCGCCCGTATATCTAAAGGGCGGACTATTCGTGAATTTATTCTAGGTTCTATTTTAGTGCCCAGTCTTGTGTGCTTTATTTGGTTCACATTTGTGGGTGGTACAGCGTTGGATTTGGAACTGAGCGGGCAAGCTAATGGTCAAATTCTGAATGCAGACATTTCAGCTCAGATATTCCAGGTACTAAACCTACTGCTTTCACCATTGGCCGCTAAACTCATGTCGGTTGTGGTAGTAGTGCTGCTGCTAACATTTCTGATTACCTCTGCGGATTCGGCAGTGTTGGTAGTCAATACTATAAATGCAGGCGGCAACACTGATCGGCACAGCAAAGTTCATATTGCTATATGGGGTGCTTTCCTGACAATAATGATTGCTGCTCTTTTATTGGCAGGAGGTCTGGGGGCGCTAAAAACAGCGATGGTAATTGGCGCTCTTCCATTTTCCTTCATCATGATTCTGATGACAGTTGCACTGCTCAAAGAAATGTTTGCCAGCCCAGTGGAAGAAAGTAATCAACAGACACAAGCAGCTACGCGGAACATTTAAAATGGAGCCAGTAGGGCAAAGGGGGCGTCGCGTCGCGACCCCCTAGGTTTTCTTTATGCGTAGTTTCCCTCTTTGCTGACAGTTTAAACCCCAAGCTTTGGCTTTAATAATTTGATTCTAAAGCTGCTGCGAAGTAACTTGTCTATTTGAATCTGAGGCTAGCTTAAGGGCATCTTTAATGAGCTTTGATCCAGCAATTTAAAACGTCGGATGGCTCTTCCTCCAGAAAAGCTATTCCTCCAAAAGACGTCAGATCACCATCCAAAATCATCATAGTGAACTTATAATTGGTCGAGGAAAACAGCTATCATTAACCGTGAAATAGGCAATGGTGGCAGTCACAGGGGAGGGTGTGTTCTTAGTATAACTGATCAAAATCAGTCAGCAGCTTGGGAAAAAGCAGGAGTGAATATATATTCATGATTGGGATAAAACATATTCACTTTCAAAGGTGATTTCGGTTTTACATTCTGGTTATAAATATAATTGTCAGTAATATGGTGTTCTCATATAAGCTGATGATTGTGTGTCTATCTATCTGCGTTCAGAGAAGGTTTTATAGTCAGGGATAGATTATGTGATTTGTATGTTTTCATCCTGGCCAATCTGATCTAGTAACCATTTTCGAAATAAGGCTGTTTCCTTACAGGCACGATTTTCTTTGGGAGTAACCATGTACCAGGCCCCTGACTCAGGTATGGATAATGTGAAAGGGCGTACCAATCTACCCTCACGAAGGTCTCTTGCGACAAAGGGTACCCTACCCATCACTAATGCTTCTCCGTCGTATACTCTCTCAATTGCCTGCAGATAATTGTCCACAATCGGCCCGCCCTCACACACCGCTTGGTCTACACCGGCAGCTTGCAACCAAAGGGGCCAGTCATCCATAGCTTGATCGATTTGTATTAAGGGAAAGTTCTTCAGATCTTCTGGTTTATTTAGTCGCCCTGACTTAAGTAAAGCTGGAGAGCAGATCGGGAAAATCTCCAGATTGAATAAATAGTCGTAGTTCCAATGTGACCATTTTTTATCGCCCATAATAATGCCTATATCTGCATCATCTTTATCAAAATCGACATCTACGAACGAGATGGTATTACGAAGTCGAATGTTCGGGTTTCTCTTTTGGAAGTCGCCTAGACGTGGGATGAACCAAGTTGAGCCAAAGGTTACATAAGTCTGGATGGTCAGGGTTTTGTGTTTACTTGAAGAGCGTAAGTGTTGCGCCGCTTCTTCCAAGTTATAGAGGCTTTCTCTAACTACTGGATAGAGATAGGTTCCGTCTTTTGTCAGAGAGATAGTCCGCCCGTTTCGGTTGAACAATACAACAGTTAACGCCTCCTCTAAAAGCTTGATTTGATGACTCACTGCAGAATGAGTTACATGCAACTCATCTGCAGCGCGACGAAAACTTAAGTGTCGGGCCACCGATTCAAACACATGCAGCGACTTCAGTGGCGGTAATTTTCTGCTCATATATATACCTAATATATGCGTAAGTATGACAGGCTTGCAGCCCGACGATTAAAGCACAGCTTATGATAGTCTATTTCCGCTGTGCGATGAATCACGCAGCGAATAAACAAGTAGCAGGAAAAAGTGTGCAGGCTGCTAGAGCCTCACCCAAAACGCTTCCTTACCACAGTGAAGATTATAGCTATGAAAGTGATTTACTGACCCTGTAGGCAGTGCCTCAGGATCAGGAATGGTCTTTTAGGAATACTCGAAAAACCCGCGGCCGCTTTTGCGGCCAAGATAACCAGCATCTACGAGCTGTATAAGTAGAGGGCAGGGGCGATATTTGGGGTCGTTGAAACCCTTGAGTAATACTTCCATAATATTAAGGCAAGTATCCAGACCGATATAATCGGCTAGGGCTAGGGGGCCTAAGGGGTAATTGGCGCCTAGCTTCATGGCGGTATCAATCTCCTCAGCGCTGGCTATTCCCTCACTGAGAGTAAATATAGCCTCGTTGATTGTTGGCAACAGGATGCGGTTGACAATAAAACCGGGGCGGTCTTTAGAAGTGACAGTAGACTTATCCAGCTGCTTCACCAGTCCCACGATAGTTTGGTAGGTCTGATTCGAGGTTTGCAGACCTCGGATAATTTCCACTAACTTCATTAATGCTACAGGATTCATAAAGTGCATTCCCACAACGCGGTCGGGACGAGAAGTCGCAGCAGCTAAGCGGGTTATAGATATTGATGAGGTATTGCTGGCCAGGATAGTCTGTTCGGGGCAAAGCTGATCTAGCTCGGTAAACAGCTTCATTTTTAGCGATTCATTTTCGCTGACTGCTTCCACCACTAATTGGGCTTTTACCAGTGACGCCAATTCGGTGTGGGGGTTAATACGAGCCAAGATTACTTCGCACGGCTCGGTCAAAAGGGCTTTAGTATGAAGCTGAGTCAGGCTTTTTAGGATAGCTTGCAAGCCAATATCAATAGCTTGTCTATCAATATCGTTTAAAATCACCTGAAAGCCAGCTGTAGCAAAGGCTTGGGCTATACCTTGGCCCATTTGGCCAGCACCGATTACGCCGATAGTAGTCTGCTTCATTTAGTCATCCTCTAATATTTTTTTTGCGTTGGCAACGAACTTGATTCCGGTAACGTACCTGAGGATCTTTATTACAGAGCCTCATGGTTCGGGCATGGAGCGCTGTCTATTTTGATGTAAGTAAGCAGGGCCTGTATATCGATATTAATTCGAGTACTGGTCGTAATATCTAACCAGCAATGATGAGCTAATGCCGATGCCGATGCCGATGCCGATGCCGATGCCGATGTCGAATCGAGCGAGCGTGGAGGAATGGCCCTTGGAATGATTAGGAAAATGTTAGTCAAAAGATGACCGTTGATATTGGGATGCAAGCTACACAACCGGCTAAGCAATCTGCGACGAAGTGCTATCTTTACTGGAAAGTAGATCAGATTTTTTCGCGTTCGTCTTTACAATAGGAACCGATCGATCCGAGAAAAATGGCGGAGGTGACTGGTGATTAGTATGTTTAGCGTAACTAATTGTTTTGTGTGTATAAATGAGGTTTTGTGTTTGTTGAGTGTCCCATTTGACAGTAGTGGAATCGGTCTTCTAGTTACATTGAATTCTGATAGTCACCATGGCTAAAAGGACGGTGCAGATAACTGGTTAGTAGTAATTCGAAAGCAGTGAACGGGTAACATCCAAGAGAGAGTAGAGTGAGCAATTTACATTTTTTATAATCGCCTTTTAAGGGAAAGGGTAGTATCCACCATGCTATTTAATAGGGTCGATTTTATTAAATTACATAGCTCTCTGGTATTAACTAAGTAAAAAAATCTCTTAAGAAAACTTTAAGTATTGCAGCGAATACTAGATGTACTGCATCACCCCTTTTACTGGGCGGGGATACAAAGTGTATCGGCTGG
>ASZI01000237.1 GCA_000416315.1 Osedax symbiont Rs2
GTAGGTAGGTAGGTAGGTAGCCCATTAGCATTGCCTTATCAGGGCTGGGAATTTCAGAATGACTCCGCATAACAGCTTAAAAATTCAACGCTCAGCAACATATTTAGGCTTATAACCTCGATCGGAGACTTGTCTAACTGCTTCAATTTTACATTCATCTGGATAGCTTTACTGGCCATGTTTTACGGCTATTTAGTTTCGTTCATTATAACTAATTTAGGTGTCTAAAAATTTTGGAAGTATCACCTGCGCTGAGCCATTTTCATGCCACTCTTTGAGAGCTATATTGTTCTGCACGCAGCGCAAATTAACAAAATAGGAGTTATTCCGACCCTCATTGTTCTTGCTCAGAACAGGGTCTAATTAGCATTGTATTTAATATGTTTTTGCATCAGATTCTCATTTTCTGGCTTACAAAATAAACTCAAAACTGTCGAATTTGAGACGTAACATGAGAATATTCATTTACTGGTCATAGAGTATGTGATGTTATGTTCTTCCAAGTGGCCACCTATCCCATAAATTTATTCAAATAAAAATGTAGACATAATGTAGGTTAGCGCGGCGGCGATATTCGTCTTAGTGTAAAAAGTTCTGGGTTAGTTTTTAGTACATAACACACATACGAGGAGCGGTGATGGACGCTGATAATATTCTTCATTTACCTGAAGAAATTTCAATTACGAATGTAAGTGAATGGAAAATTACGCTACTCAAAGTGCTCCAGAGCTCAACTGAAGTTATTCTTGATGCTACTGAACTTTGTCGAATTGATACTGCGGGAATACAGTTATTGACGGTTTTTGCTGCGGAAATGAAGCTGGCAGGAAAAACGATGACGTGGCAAGGCCATTCAAAAATACTCAGTACAACCGCTTCCCAACTGGGTCTAGATAAAATGTTGTTATTGGAGAAGAGCACATGGCAACTATCTTAGTCGTTGATGATTCTGCGTCAATTCGCAACATGGTGACTTTCGCTTTAAAAAATGCAGGGCATCAGGTGGTAGAAGCCGAAAATGGTCAGGTTGGGCTGAGTAAGGCGCAGACAGGTCGTTTTGATTTGGTGTTAACGGACGTCAACATGCCAATAATGGATGGCATTACCCTTTGTGGTGAGCTGCGTAAATTACCCGCCTTTAAGTTTACGCCAATATTAGTACTCACAACTGAAAGTTCCGATAGTATGAAGCAGAAGGGTAAAAGTGCAGGTGCAACAGGCTGGTTGGTTAAGCCTTTTAATCCTGAAAAGCTGCTTAGTACCATTCAGCGCGTTGTTCGGTAGGTCTCTATGAGTATTGATCTTTCCCAATTCATAGGAACCTTCCTGGAAGAGAGTTACGAAGGGCTTGATATAATGGAATCCGGTCTTCTCAACTTTGATGCTTGTGACGAAGAAACAATTAATACGATCTTTCGGGCTGCACATTCAATTAAAGGAGGCGCTGGGACCTTTGGTTTTACTGCAGTAGCGGATTTCACCCATGTGGTGGAAACTCTGCTTGATGAAGTGAGAGGGAAAAAACAAGTAGCTTCGCCACCCTTGGTTAATCTCTTGCTCGAGTCGGTGGATTGTATAAAGGCTTTGCTTGAAGCGACTCAAGACGGTCCTGAAGCTGACCCTCAATTAATTAGCCAGGTTCAAGGTAGATTAGAACAGGCTTTAGGCAATCAAGCAGCATCGTCAAGTTCCTCACCCACTGCAATTGAAGTCTCCTCAATCCTGCAACAAAAGTCCGCTCCACAACTAATCGGTTGGGATATTCACTTTAGCCCAAATGTTGATGTGCTACAAAGTGGCCATGAGCCTGCGTTTATGCTTGAAGCATTGGCTGAGTCGGGAGCTCTTCATGTTGAGGCGCTTACTGATATGTTGCCTACACTTTATGAACTTGAACCTGAACATTTATATCTCAGCTGGAAACTGGTGTTGCACTCTGATTGCACTGAGGCTTACATACGGGAGATTTTTGAATGGATAGAAGATCAATGTGAACTAAGTATCACGCCAGCGATTACGCGCACAATCAATGGCTGGCAGATACGTTTCGTTCCTCAAGTCGAGATATTGCAAACTGGCAATGAGCCCTCCCTGATGTTCGAAGCTCTGTCTGAGTTTGGCCGTTTGACGATCTGTGCTGAGACAGAAAAGTTACCCCCCTTGAGTGATCTTTGCACTGATGAGCTGTATTTGTCCTGGAATATGACTTTGGAGTCCGACTGTAGTAGAGAGCAGGTAGTTGATATTTTTGAATGGGTGGCGGATGCGTGTGAATTAGAGGTCGTTGCATTATCCCCCGCAGCTGAACATATTGTGACATCTGATAGTGTTGCTAGCGCAGATAATAGAATTGTTACCAAGGAAAAAATTGAAGAAATAGACGCAAGTGAGACGACCTCGATTACACCCACTAAAGCTAAAAGTTCCATAGAAGCAAGTTCTATACGCGTAGATACTGACAAAATCGATGCTTTGATTAATCGTGTCGGTGAGTTGGTTATTACCCAGGCGATGCTGGGGCAGCTGGGTGATGACTTGCTGGATGTCGTTGGAGTCGATAATGAACGGCTACAGAAGGGACTGGAGCAATTGGAACGTAATACTCGCGATTTACAGGAAGATGTGATGCGAGTGCGGATGTTGCCGGTAAGTTTTGTCTTCAATCGCTTCCCTCGGCTGGTGCACGATGTCAGTGGTAGTCTCTCAAAGAAAGTTGAATTAATTATTAGCGGCGAACAGACTGAAATAGACAAGACAGTGATGGAAAAAATAGGTGATCCGATGGTGCATTTAGTGCGCAATTCACTAGATCACGGCCTTGAAGAGCCGGCAGAGAGAATCGCAGCCGGCAAGTCGGAAGTAGGCACTGTGAAATTAAATGCCTACCATCAGGGTGGCTTTGTCGTGATCGATATTGTCGATGATGGCCGGGGCTTAAATACTGAGAAAATTCGTGCTAAAGCTCTAGAAAAAAGCCTGATCACAGCAGATCAGCAACTCAGCGAAGAGGAAATAAACGCTTTGATCTTTAAAGCTGGATTTTCAACCGCAGATGTCGTTAGCGATTTGTCCGGGCGAGGCGTGGGGCTGGATGTGGTAATGAGCAACATTGAATCATTAGGTGGCCAGGTCAGTGTTAAATCGGAACAGGGAAAGGGGTCGGCTTTTAGTATCAAATTACCGCTGACTTTAGCCATTCTGGAAGGCCAATTAGTACGGGTGCATGAAGATACTTATGTGATCCCTCTGGTGTCTATCGTCGAGACCATAGTGGTTAAAAAAGAGGCAAAAAATCCAATTGCCGGAGAACACAAATTATTACACTTTCGCGATGAGTATATATCTCATCTGGATCTGAAAAAACTGTTCCATTTGCCCGGTGCAGATTCAGTAGCGAGTACAGATACGACTTTAGTGGCGATAGTGGAAAACGCAGGTAAAAAAGTCGGGCTGGTAGTCGATGAGTTATACGGACAACAGCAAGTGGTGGTCAAGAGCCTGGAAGTAAATTTCAAACGCATAGAGGGGTTGTCTGGGGCGACAATTTTAGGTGATGGCAGTGTTGCCTTGATCCTGGACGTGGCGGGGCTGATTCAGCGCGGCTTGAATTTTTAATTGAACAGTGCAGCACAAAGCCGTAACAATTTAAGAAATAAACGGACTCAGGGGTACCTGCAATGAGTACAGAAAATTGGCAGCAGCAAGCCACAGGAGCACAACATAACTCGCAGGGGCGGCAGTATCTGAGTTTTGTTTTAGACACTGAAGAATATGGCATCGATATTTTAAGAGTACAAGAGCTCAGAGGCTGGACCCCGGTCACCCCCGTACCGGATATGCCGGAATATATTAAAGGGGTGCTGAATTTACGTGGCGCTATTATACCGGTGGTTGACTTGCGCAAACGCTTTGGTTTACCGAAAAGAGATTACGGGCCCACTACCGTCGTGATAGTGATTAAAGTCGACAGTGGCAGTAAAGAGCGAATCATGGGAATTATCGTCGATGCGGTGGCTGAAACTTACACGCTAACTCAAGATCAGATACAGCCACCACCGAAAATTGGCGGTGGAGTAAGTTCTGAGTTTATAACGGGCTTAGTCGCACAAAACGACAAAATGATTGTACTGATGGATATCGATGAGCTAATGAACTCGGATGAACTGGCAATCGATGTGCCAGCATTATCAAATGTTAAGTAGTACACGGATGTGAGGAATCATAATGAGAATTAATGAGCCAGTGACGGATCATGAAGTAAAACTAGTTAACGGCCAGGAGCTAGTGACTAAAACCGACTTGACCGGAGTGATGACTTTTGTAAACCAGGCCTTTATTGACATAAGTGGTTTTAGTCACGATGAGCTAATGGGGCAGAACCACAACATGGTACGCCATCCAGATATGCCAACCCAGGCCTTTAAAGATCTATGGTCGACCTTAAAACTTGGCAGACCCTGGTCGAAGTTGGTGAAAAATCGCAGCAAAAGCGGTGATTATTATTGGGTTAAAGCCCATGTGACACCCGTGTTTAGAAACGGTGAAATAGTAGAGTATATGTCGGTGCGTACCCGGCCCTCTGAAACTGAAATAGAACAGGCCAGCAAGCTGTATGTTCAATTGCGCAAAGAGCAAGTGGTACTGGCAGAACCCGATACAATCTCTGCAACAGATCTTAGTCAAGGGCTGGTAAAAACAGCGGGCATAGCTGCAGCAAGCGCTGTTGTTATCAATGTGGCGCTGTATTTATTAGGACTACCGCAGGCGACCTTGATAGTGGGACCGATCGTCGCATTTGCAATGTTATTTGTCGGCTCGCAAAGCTTCATCAGAACGAGCGTTATTGAACCGTTAAAGCAAATTCGCGAGCATTTGCAAGAGGTGTCGTCGGGTAAGTATTTGGCAGATATTCCGGTAGATGAAGCTGGAGAAATGGGTGGCGTTAAACGCGAGATTAAAATGCTCGGAATAAAACTTGGTTTTGAAATAAACGATACTAAACAACAGTT
>ASZI01000238.1 GCA_000416315.1 Osedax symbiont Rs2
GCTCAAACCCGATCCCTATTATTACTACCTACAACAGATCTAATGTTAGCACTGTTAAATTTCGTCCGTTGCGCACCAAAGCCACCAGCTCCAGACAACTAAAGCCCTCAGTACACTCATACTCAATTGCATAACACATGAATGCTGCCTTCCCACAATGTCTCTAAGTGGATCAGCAGAGCAGCTAAGCACGTAGCCTGGAGCAAGACAAAACCTTTCACTCCTACCGACATACTATGGCAGATAAACTCACGGACCTAGTTTCTCAGGATTATGTGATTCAGAGGATACCGGTGCAATACTCATGACAGATATAGGTTATAGGGATACAACTGATTCTTGGTGCTAGTTCCTAAGGCCATGACATAATTAATGTGCATTTAATTAAGCCCAGCCTCTATTAAAACATCTAACTTATTTGTAACTAAAAAGTATATTCTATGCCTATTTGGCCGTTCACATAATCCTCCTTGCTGTTACCACCAACCTCAAGATCGAGAACGATATTAAATTGATTTGATGCTAAGGCACGATAACTCACACCAGTGAAACCGCCAGTGACATTCTGATCACCACTATTAGCAAAGCTAAAGTTACTGCCACCTATACTCACATTAGTATCATCATCATCGATGTGGCGAGAGTTCATGCCGACTCTTAATGCTATTTCACTAGCTTCGCTTAAATTATAAGCAGCTTCTAATTGCGTTTTGGCGGTGAAGGCTTTGGCCTTACGACTACCGATACTAAGGTTACTGTTAGTAGTACCTTTTTCATCATAGCCATCTAACCACGCGATACTGTAGCTCAACGTTGCAGAAGGTCTTAGTTCAATGTTGTCGCTTATTTTAAAGGCTGAATCAATGGTTATTGATGGACTGATGAAGACACTGTTAAAGTCTGACTCAGCAACTTCAGCACCTATAGTGTTGTCGATAACTAAGCGTTCATTTTCATATTTAGTAAAACCACCAATCACTGAAGGAGTGATACGTATCCCCTTAAATTTGTAAGCACTATAAACACCAACAAACAAATTCTCGCCTTTAGTTTTAAAAGAATTTGATTGGGTATTAGTGTTGGTATGCGCATAGCCACCCATAAAACCTATACGCACGTTGTCAACATCTTGTTCATAACCCATCACTACACCGCTTTGCTTATAACCATAGGCAAGCGCACTTCCATCTGCATCACGCTCAAAATTACCGCCAAACACTTGTGCCCAAGCATGTGGTTTGTGGCTTAAATGATTCATATCATTAGAGGTATCAAGCGGTGCCTCTTCGATTGCCTTTTTCGCAAGTAAACTATGCACACGTGATGCAAAGCTAGACAAAGCTACACCCCGGGTTGACTCGCCTGTAGTTTCAACGGTAACGACTTTGAGGTTGCTAACCGTTTGATTAAAGCTACTTTTAACAACAGTACCTGCAACACCATTCAAAAAGTTAACATTTTCAGTATTTTCAAACAGCATGGTACCTGAAATATTAGTACTTCTTATATTCACGGTATCGTTGTCAGTACCAGCACCTCCTAAATCAATACGACCAATGATATTTGAACCTGACAGCAGGTTCAAAGTAATGTCGTTGTTATCGCCTAGAATCGCGTATGAAGTTACATCAGAAGCCGAGATTAAACCGCTATTATTGATAGTCGCATCTGTACCTGTTGAATGAATAGCATGAGAATTGGCGCCATTCGCATGAAGACTACCGCTATTAGTAATGATGACATTGGTGCCAACTGAAAAAACAGCTTTAGAACCAGCGCTATTCGCATTAATGCTACCGCTATTTGTTATCGATAAGCTTGCACCACCTGAAGTAATACCCCTAGAATTTATCGCTGTTGCATTAATACTGCCTGTGTTGGTTATCGTTACATTACTACCGCCTAGGTTGACCCCAGTCCCGGCCACACCATTTGCATTAATTGTGCCGTTATTGTTCAAGACTTGGTTGGCAGCACCCCCTGATGCCACTGCTCCACCTGCTGCTACATCTAGCGTTCCACCTACATCAATTGTACCTGTATCACCTGCATTTAATACTTGTTGCGTAGTTACCGTTGCACCATTGACAATAGTAAAATCTGCTGCAGACAATATCTGACTGGCTAATATTGAAGATATAATTAACCCAAGCTTAGTCTTTTTTGATTGATTCAATCTTGATGACATATGGAGCCCTTAAAATATATATGATTTAATAATCAGAGGCACATAAAAATAAAATAATATCGACGATTGCATTAACACAAGTCATATATATAATAATTGTTATACATCAAGCTGATTGTTTTTTTGATTTTAATGTAATAAAATCAAATAGATGATTCGTAAATAGCTAACGTTATTTAGCGCTTGATATTATACGTTTGGGGTTTTATAAAAATATGCATTATCCGCAAAGTGACATTGAGAAACCATTAACTCGTAAAATAGTCACCTCTTGTTTCGACAATTTGGCAAATTTTCATATAAATAAAAATAGAGGTTATACTCAGCTTGAACCGGGAAAATTGAATGCTCAATTTTTTAGCGCATCATTAGGCAATGTGGAAATTATTAAGGAAGTTTTAAATGTAGGAGCACGGATTGAAGCAGCACCTAACAGTGCCTTTATTCCTTTTGCGTATTCATTACCTACGTCAGGTCAGTATCACTTTTGTGGGAGGGCAGGCTCTAATAATTCTTTTACATTAGCCAGTGGTGGCGTATGGGATATGAGTTTTAACGATCGGATTGAATATGCAGCCAGTGTATTTAACAAAGAGTATTTTTTTGAAAACTATGAAACCCTAAAAGGCCGTGTTTACCCAAAGCAATATTTAATCAGCCAACTAACACCTTGCGAAGGGCTTAATGGCATTCACTATTTTTATGGGGTGAGTAATATTTTAACTTGGTTGCTGTCTAACCCACAAATCCTAAACTACCCTGATGTCATACGTTTACTTTGCTCACAAGTATTCCAGCTTACTGTTGATGCACTTCCTCATACTGAAAGCGTATTTACCTTAAAGGAAACCTCTAAAAGAACAAAAGGTGTTAGACGTGTTATTGAGTATTTACAAGTGCACGCAAGCGAACTACCCGATATTCAAATGCTTTGTACAATTGCTGGGATTAGTGAACGCAGTTTGCAATATGGCTTTATCGATAGCTTGGGAACGACACCCATTCAATACTTAAGGTTAGTCCGATTGAATGGGGCTCGTTCAGATCTATTGGCAGCACAAAAAGATAAAGTGTCTGATGTCGCTATGCGTTGGGGCTTTCTTGAACTCGGGAGATTTTCAAAAGAATACAAAAAGCTCTTTCATGAGCTACCTTCTAAAACGATATCATCCGCATAAAGTTTGCCACCCCTCTTAAGCTCCAAACTATAAACTCAAATTACTGCAAACCTTCAAGTAATCAACATAGAAAGAGACTCGAACAATGCTCGAAAAATCAATACCTATCCTTGTTTTCTTTCTTATGCTTATAGTTGGAGCAAACCTAAAATATGCCGATCTAAGGGCAATAGTAAAGCGTCCAGTAGTCTTACTTTTAGCGACTATAGGCCAAGCCTTGATATTACCTTGTATAGCTTGGTTATTAATTACCTTAACTGAACCACCACCGAGTACTGCCATCGGATTGCTATTAGTTTCTTTTTGTCCTGGTGGCGCTATCTCTAATATTTATAGTTTTTTTGCAAAAGTTAATGTTGGTTTTTCTATCACGCTAACGACTGTAAATAGTTTACTTTGTGTAATTCTATTACCTATTATCCTTTCTACGGTGTTCTCTTCATTAATTCCTCTTAGCTCAGGACTAGATAAATTAATAAGGGACCAATCTTTACAGTTAGCATTCTTGATCTTATTACCAGTGATACTTGGTATGCTATTACGATATATTCAAGCTGATTTAATGACTAAAATAATGCCCGTTTTAGAACGTATTGGAGCGCTTGGTTTATTACTTCTGCTTTTATCAATTTTTATTCAATTTCAAGATAAAATAGCCGAGCAGTTCTCAATTCTAGTTATTTTAGCTACTTTATTTACTGCGGCGTCAATCATGGCTGCCTGCCTATTTTGTTATCTTCTCTCACTCAATAAAGCAGACAGTGGCGCACTCATCATAGAATTCCCGGTAAGAAACTTGGCTTTAGCTTCGATGGTGGCCGTGACCATGTTTAATAACAGTGAGTATTTGCTATTCGCCGCTGTTTTTTTTGTAGTGCAGACACCCATAATGCTAATAATTATCCTTTGGTATCGTTTTAAATAATTCTGTCACTAGCTTCAGATATAGAAACGTAGATTCATCACCGAAGTGCCCGCATACTCAATGCATGATACATGAATGCTTTTCCCACAATACCTCTAAGTGAGTCTGGACTTTATACTCCGCACGGATGCACATGCTAAGGGTTATAGACCTGAGTATTAGCGTTCCTTGAATGACCGATTAAGCCCACAGGTTTTGCTTCTTATTTTTAACCATCTCATACTGCTGGAACCCGGCTCTGGCTTTTAATATTTCACCTTTGTCCGATAAGGTGCCTAGCGCTTCATTCAGCTTAGAGCGTGTAATATTCGAATTCTCGCCAACGATGACTCTCTTTAGCTCAAGATTACCTTCGAAATCCGTATAATACAGACCGCCTCCGAAGAAATTCTAAAGGGTTTTGAAATCGGTACACTAAATAACAGAGGCGTGACAACTAGATCAATGGAAGAAGGTGGGCAACAAGAAATACAACTATCCGAATTCTATTTACAACAAGCTAGTAAATTGCACTTTACCCATCCAAATGTCGCTAATATGGTTGAAGATATTGCTCAATATTATATCGATCATGCTAAAAGAGAAGATACCATTGCCGACTTAAGGAAAAAAGGGGTATTGACCCACTGTGACCACATTGTGCCTCCTCCGGTATCCGCGTACGAAAATTCCGTTCTCTGCGACTGTAGCTCATCTGAACAGATTAGTATTTTGTGAAGAAAAACATAGACTTATATGGGGAATTTATTACTTTTGAAGTGGTACGCCTGGAGGGACTCACATGGTATTTTTAGGCCACTTAAGCAGCTGAATTATATCAATATTATTACGACAAAAAATCATCACCAACAACTTTGTGATACCAATTGTGATACCGCT
>ASZI01000239.1 GCA_000416315.1 Osedax symbiont Rs2
TACTGGCGCGCTCATCTTTTGTACCTTTATCTAGTCCGACTACACTGCTGCAAGCACCGGGTTGGCTGTTGAATCCGGATGGGCCATTAAGTGTGCGCTGGCGTTATCTGATAAAAATAATTCCCTGGTTGTACAGCTACATTAAAGCGGGGTTTAGCAGTGAGTTAAAACAGCGCGGTGAGGCGGTCTATCAATTAACCGGGCCCAGTGTGGAGCTGTTTGAAGAATTGGCGGCCTCGGTCAACTGTTCTGAGCTGATCGTAAAAACGGATTATCTACAGGTCTATAGAACCAAGGCAAAACTGCTAAAAGCAGAGTCAGATATGAATGCCAGGCGAGAATTAGGCTTTAACATTAGCACTGTCGACGCCAAACGATTGCGTGAGCTGGAACCAGATTTATCAACAGATTTTAACTGGGGTCATCACATTTTAGGTCACGGATATATTAAAGATCCGCAAGCTTTGGTACTGGCCATTCAACAGCAGTTTTGTCTTGAGGGTGGTGTCTATATCGAGCAGGCAGTGACCGATATAGTGCAACACCAGCACAGTTGTGAAGTGGTCACTGGAGAGCAAAGCATCAGTTCGGATAAGTTGGTGATCGCCGCAGGGGCGTTTTCAGCGCGCATATTAGCCGCCACTAATATCAAGATACCACTGGAAACCGAGCGCGGTTATCACATCACTTGCCCGGGGGCCAAGGTCAGTTTAAATCGCCCGGTGATGGAGGGGGACAACAAGTTTTTGGCCACGCCAATGCAGATGGGCTTGCGCTTTGCCGGCACGGTAGAGCTAGCCGGCTTAGATGCACCGCTTAATCGCAGACGGATTAAATCTCTGCAGCGTGGCGCCAGTAAAATGATGCCGGGTTTGAACATAGACAACAGCAGCGAGTGGCTGGGTTTTAGGCCGACTTTAAGCGACAGTTTGCCGGTTATTTGTAGCGCACCGGATAATAAACGCATTATCTACGCCTTTGGTCATCAGCACTTAGGTTTGACTTGTGCACCCATGACGGCTGCAGTAGTGGCTGATTTAGTGGCGGGGGGCCCCCCCCAAATTGATATTTTTCGTTTTTTTGTGAAACGATTAATCTGATCAAGTGTTTTTGTTTAACCTGCTTTGTAGGTTGGCTGTCATCACATTTTAATCGCTAATAACGAGTGACTTTGTTGCTCGTTCAAAATAGACCACTTGAAGCATCGGGCTAACTCTCTACTGATTTTGTACTTCTGCTGCTGGTCTTGCTACTCAATCTTCTTAAGGGCAAAAAGTTGTACAGCTTCTATACTGTTAACTGAACTCTGTCACTTTTATAAATAATTAGACTTTCGATGGAAATTTGGGGAAGTTGATGTCTTTAATTACCAGCGCTATAAAATCAATCGAATCGATCTGCTTCATGATGCTGTTAACCTTGTCTGTTATTGTTTCACCTCTTTACGCTGCTGATTTTAAATCTGCCGAAGAAGCTTATGAAGCTAAGGATTACAAAACGGCACTAAAAGTATTTTTACTATTAGCAGAGCAAGGCCACCGGGATGCGCAATACACACTCGCTACGATGTACAAAAGTGGTCTAGGTATTACTCGGGATCATAAACAGGCAGTTAAGTGGTACAGCTTAGTAGCAGAACAAGGGAATGCATCGGCGCAATACAACCTTGGGGTGATGTACGCTGCCGGCTTGGGGGTTGTTCAAGACGACAGTCAAGCAGTTAAGTGGTACACCTTTGCCGCTGAACAGGGGCATGCATTATCGCAATACAACCTCGCATTATTTTACGTTACGGGTCTGGGCGTTGCTCAGGATGAGAGGCTAGGGGTCAAGTGGTACTCTCTTGCTGCCAAGCAAGGGCACGCTAAAGCTCAAGTACTTCTTGGCTTAATGTACAAGTACGGTCAGGGAGTCCCTAAGGATTATAAACAAGCGGTTAAGTGGTTTAACCTAGCGGCAGAACAAGGATATGCCGGGGCGCAAACTGATATTGGTTTGATGTACGAATCTGGTGAAGGTGTTACTCAGGATTATAAACAAGCGGCGAAATGGTACGTTCTGGCTGCTCAGCAAGGCTATGTCGAGGCACAGAGTAGGCTTGCAGATTTGTACAACGAAGGTCGGGGTGTAGCTAAGGATTTTAATCAAGCAGTGCAATGGTATTCCCTTGCCGCTGACCAGGGGTATGCAGCAGCACAAAGTCGACTTGGAGCTATGTACTTTGAAGGCCAAGGAGTTACTCGGGATTATGTACTCGCCCATATGTGGGCTAATATTGCTGCTTCTAATGGTCATTCATCTGAATTTAGGGATGCATTAGCTTTAAGAATGACCGACACTGAATTAATTAAAGCACACCGAAAAGCGGGTGAATGGTTTGTAAAACACAGTCGATAGTTAATCCACAGCAGAACTTATCATCGATAACCGCTGCTATCTTTAAAGCCCAGATTGTTAACCTTTAACGGTTACAAATTGGCTGCCGTTAAAACAGAAGTATACTTCATAACAAAAATCCCACTGCATTTCCTCCCCCATTGATTTAATACACATATATTTACCCAAACTTTACAGTTCAGAAAAAATTGTACTGTTTTACACTCTTGATGCTCAACCTAAACTGTCGTTAAATATTTGAAATTTAGAGCTATTGTTGGTTTTTTGATGACTGTACTAGGCTTTCGAATAGGGCGGGGAGTCTGTCGTTAAATCAACTGAGTTAAAATTCTAAACTGCAATATGCATTGTATAAGCGGTCACTGAGAACGTTTTACTTAACTACTCAGGCAAACAAGGAGCAAGTATTTATGTCGTTAGAAGGGGTTCAGGGAATCTTAAAAGAGCGTGGCTTTTCATTGGATAGCAGCAGTGGATTTGGTGACTGCTATAAACTTGATCTGGGCAATGGCTGGTTAGTCTCGGCCTATTGCTCGTATATGGGGAATCCATTAGTAGCTAAGGTCGATAAAGCCCGCTATAAAGATGTAGATATTCAGTTACAGAACATGATTGGTAGCAGCTTTATATGCAGTACAGAGCAAGCGCTTGAGGACAATTTGCCAGCTATTATCGCTACCTTGAAGTCCAATTCGGATGATGACAAAATATTGAAGTGCCCAAAATGTCTAATCCGCTATCTAAACTCGAATCCGCCAAGTGAGGCTGGGAAATTGAAATCTTATTTATCTTGTAGCGGCATGCAAGTCGTTGGAGTAGATAATAAGGGCTCTGTCTGTGATGGGGTATCAAAAACATTGCCCGCTGTAATCAACTACTAAAACTGGGATTAACATTGCCAATCAAACCACACAGCTGTAACTGTTAACTGCGTGGCAGATAAATCAAACTAATTGCAGATAGACATAGCTGTAGCCAATTTCAGCCGCTACATAGAAAAGCAGCAGAGACATGCCTAAGTTAAGCAAGCGAAAAAAGCGCGGTTGGCGGATTAGTTTACCCAGCCTGGCGCCCATTAACAGGTAGCTGCCAGGGGCGCCAAATGCCATGCTCGAGAGCAACAGCGACCACAAGATAATAGAACCCCCTGAGATCTGAGCCGCGGGGAACTGTACTGTGACTATCGGCAAAATGACGATAAAGGATTTAGGGTTGAGCAACTGCATGGTCAATCCGGAGATGAAGTTAAGTTTGATTTTTTTGCTATTGGTCTGTGCAACAGGTCCGGTAGCAGATTTAACACTGTCCCGGCCAATTTTATAGGCCAGGTAGGCGATATAGAGACTACCGCCGGCGCTGATTAACAGTTGAAAACGCGGGCTCGCCAGCCAGGCGCCGGTAAAGCCGAACACTAGAAAAAGCAACAACATACCGCAGCCGACGCCAATACAAAAATGCAGTGTTGAGCGGATCTGGCCATTGAGACCAGCGTTCAGACTGAGCAGATTTAGCGGCCCGGGGCTGTACATAATGCCTAGCGCATACGCGAGTATTTCAACCATAGTAATTATCCTGGAAGTAGCAGTGAGAGTGTTGGTTAAGTCAGCCCTAAAGGGCGAGTGGTTTAGATCAGGAGCTGAGGAAGTGTTGCTGGTAGGCGCGTGGGGTCATGCCGTAGATAGGTTTAAAGCGGCGGTTAAAGTGGCTCAGATCAGTAAAACCGTAGGCAAACACAACATCATCAAGTGCAGCGCCGGACTCTAAATCTTCACGGGCGCGAAGGATGCGCGCGTTGAGAATATACTGATGCGGAGTAATGCCAAATTGCTGACGGAACATACGTAGGAAATGATATTTAGACAGATGGATCTGAGCACAAATGTCATCCAGTGACATTTCAAGCTGCAAGTTATCATGAATGAAATCCCGGGCCCGCAGCATCAATTGATCAACTTTACCTCCCTTACCTCCCTTAGAATCAACTGAGTCTTCACCGTAACGTTGCGCAATACGCTCCGCCATCTGATGCAGCTCACACTCCTGCTGCAGTTTGTCCTCAGTGTTATTCTCAACTAATAGGGCGATATTGAGAATGTGCTGTCGCAGCACCGGGTCATCCAACTTGTTATCAACGATCTGGAAATCTTTGCTCTGTTTGACTCCGGCGCTACTGAGCATCGGCTCTAATAGTTGTGGGTGGATGTAAAGCATCCTGTACAGCAAAGTATCATCGACACCTGAGTGGCCATCGTGTACTTCACCTGGATTGAAAGCGATGATGTTACCGGGAAGGCTACGGTGAAACGCGCCACTGGCAAAAAAGTCCTGTCGGCCAGCTAAAGTAACGCCAAATGAATATTCTTCATGGGCGTGCTTGGTATAAGAAAAGTCATCCATCTGTGCCTGCAGCACAGTGACCTGATCAAGATGCTGGCTTTTGCTATATTGGAATTGATTGTCTTGTTTCATCTTCTTTTACCGTATTAGCCGTTGTCAGTCGTATGACTTAGCTTGAGTATAAGGTAAAGGGCTGGCGGATTGCTTGGATAAAATTGCTCACTTTGACTTATTATTTTAATCGACTGGTTAAAACCCAAACAAAAACCGTTAACCAGCGAGAGAGTCTGAGGTGCTTGGTACGGCTATGGAAGGTAGGTCAGTACGGAGCTGTTCAGCGCAGTATAATTTGCAACAGTTATAAAGCGGTTAACAGCTTATCGAATACTGAGTATCTGAATTACTGGAGATTAAACAATCGAAAATTCAACCTCTACATTACCCCGGGTTGCATTTGAGTAAGGGCACACCTGATGGGCTTGTTCCACTAAACTTTGCGCCTGAGCTTTATCTAAATCCCCCAGTGATACCGCCAGTTTAACAGCAATGCCAAAACCTGTTGTGATAGGACCAATTGCCACTTGTGCATCGATCTTGCTATCTTTTGGCAATGCAACTTTAGCCTGACCTGCAACCAACTTAAGCGCACCGATAAAACAAGCTGCATAACCTGCGGCAAATAATTGCTCTGGATTAGTGCCTCTACCATCGTCTCCACCTAGGCCTTTTGGCGTAGATAGTGTCAGCTCTAAACGTCCGTCGTCTGATTTAGCACTGCCTTCACGACCACCTGTGACTGTTGCATTGGCGGTATATAATACGTTATTTAGTTGCTGCATGATGATTTCCTATTGATAAGTGATAATTAGTTTGCATGCAAAATAATACTACCAGGTTTGCTGCATTGCAAATACTTTGTGTGCAAAGTAAAATAACAACCAAATCTAGGAGTGAAAATGAAACACCATCAACTTAAGTTAGACCAGCAACTCTGCCATCGCTTATACATAGCCTCCAATGGCTTGACCCGCGCCTATAGGCATTTACTTGAGGCCTTAAATTTAACCTACCCGCAGTACGTAGTGATGATGGCTCTGTGGGAAGAAGACGGCATTACAGTGCAAGTCTTATTGGAAAAAACCGCAGTAAATGGTGGTGCTATGAGTCTGATTTTAAAAAAAATGATAGATAAAAAGCTGCTCACGGTCACACCCAGTGAAGAAGATAAACGCAAAAAACTGATTCACTTGCTGCCAACAGGTCAACAGCTGCAAGACCAAGCGGCAGAAGTACCGACTAAAATACAATGCTCTTTTCCAAACATAGAGAAGGCTGACTTACATCAACTAATCGGATTACTCGATAAAGTGTGCTTGGATTTAGCGGACAACAGTGCAGTTGAGTCCTGACTAACTGACTTTAAGATGAGCTATCAGTACTAGGATAAGAGATTATTGATCGACGCTCTCAAGCCAGTCCAGCCCAGTTTTACGCTCTTTGAATATTTGTATGTTCCATGGCATGGCTCTGGGGACAGAGATAAGGCTATTTGTAGAATTTTCAGTCACAGAATTATATGCGACAACAGCCATTGAATTGATTTCGCGCATTGTAGCTAAATGTTGCTGAGCTTCGAAAGTATAGGAGTACTGATGGATTTTATTGATTAATAGATTAAAAGGACATTCTAGGTGGGATAGCAAAAACTCATGATATTCATTAACCATTGCCAAATCCATTTCAATGTCACTGCCAATGATCACCTCAGCTAAATTAGGCTTCAGTATAGTTATTTCAGCAAATGACAACTTATGTATCCTCATCAGGCACCTCCCTTTAGCTGCCATATATTCTTTTTATAGTAGCGTAGAAATAAGGACTTTGCAGGTAAACGGCTACTTTTTGGCCGATGCTGCCTAGTGCCTATTACCCACGATCACGATCACGATCACGATCACGATCACGGCGCTGCAGACGCATAGTTACTGTTTCAGCAGATCTCATTAAGGTGTTGTAATAGACAAATTTTTATCCACATAACTAAGAGCTACTATTTGCTTTGCACACCACCATGCTCATGGATTAATGACAAAAAAACAATCTTCAAAATAGGGCAATGTATAAGTTTGTGAGCTACCTTGAATCTATCTATTGAAACTTAGGCAAGGTGAATTAAATGAATAGCGGTAAAGAAGCTGCTCATAAGATCTCTAGGGATGAATTGGGGTATATCAATGTTTCTGAACTTAATGATAGTTTAGTTGAACTCTTAAAACTCGAAGAGGAATTAATAGAAATTTCATTGCTCGGAGAAAAATTAGCACAACTTGCGGATAAAAAGCTCGTTGAATTAGTAAGTATGGTAGAAAGTACCATCAAAAACTCCAAAAACCATAACCGTATTGCCAGTCGTTTGTTTACAGAAGTATCAGAACTAACAACAGTCCCAATCCATATATATATTCTATTCAACGATCAAACCAGAACAGAATTAGAAAAAACATCGTTTATTGCCAACAATCTGCACTTGATCTTTCATATGATGCAGGAAAAAAGTAGCTTAATTGATTTAAGTAATTTGTAACCTATGGGTTGTTATCGATTTTGCGACAGGCAACCAGCATGCC
>ASZI01000240.1 GCA_000416315.1 Osedax symbiont Rs2
AGGCTGCCGAAAAAAGTTCGACACTATCAAGAAATTATTATTTTGTTTGTCGCTTTAGTGATGAGCAGCTACATGGCCTATTACTGTGCTTATATGGTCTGGGAGTCCTATGTGTTTGAAGAAGTATCCTATGGTTATATTCCGGTGCCGATCTGGATCCCGCAATTACCTGTGGCAATCGGCATGTTTGCATTAAACCTGGCGGTGTTAGATGCGCTTATCGCTAAGTTGCGTGGCAAAACTCCGGGCTATATAAAACATGAAGATGACTTAAATTTGGAGGAGATCTAATGGAAGCGGGTCTTTTATCAATTATTTTAGTTATTTGTATGGTGCTAATGTTGGCCTGCGGTCTGTGGGTGGCGTTGGCGCTGGTGGGCGTCGGGGTGATTGGCATGTTACTGGCTGGCAACGAGCAAATAGGTTTACTGTTTGCCACATCAACTTGGGGTTCTACCACTAGTTGGTCGCTAACGGCACTGCCGCTGTTTATCTGGATGGGGGAAGTGCTTTTTCGTCCCCGCCTGTCGGAAGATCTATTTAAGGGCTTATCGCCTTGGTTAAATGCACTACCGGGTCAGTTATTACACGTTAACGTACTCAGCTGCGGTATTTTTGCAGCGGTGTCCGGCTCATCAGCGGCTACTGCAGCCACTATTGGTCGCATGACGTTACCGGAGCTTAAAGCGCGCGGCTACAGTGAAAAAATGGCCATAGGAACCTTGGCGGGATCCGGTACTTTAGGTCTGCTAATTCCCCCGTCAATCATCTTGATTGTCTACGGTGTCGCCGCAGAAGTTTCAATAGGACGGTTGTTCATCGCCGGAGCACTACCTGGATTGTTACTGATCAGCTTATTCATGGGTTATACAATTATTTGGGCGAAACTCAACCCTGACAGTTTACCTAAGCGTGATGCACAGAAAATTCCGCTGCGCGAGAAGCTTAAATCACTTAAACAGTTGCTGCCGATTGTCGGTTTAATTGGTTTTGTTTTGGGCTCTATCTACGGTGGTTTAACCACCCCAACTGAGGCCGCTGCACTGGGCGTAGTAGGTGCACTATTTCTTGCGGGCGTGACTGGATCTCTGGATTTTACAAGTTTTAAAGAGAGCCTGTTAGGTGCGGTTAAAAGCTCCTGCATGATTGGTCTGATATTAGTGGGTGCACACTTTTTGACTATCTCGATGGGCTTTTTGGGCATCCCCAGGGCACTGGCCGAAAACATCAGTCAGATGGGATTGTCGCCTTTTGAATTACTGGTTTATCTGACCGCATTGTTTGTCATATTAGGCTGCTTCCTCGACGGTATTTCTGTGGTAGTACTGACCACTGCTATTGTTTTACCTATGGTGCAGCAGGCGGGAATCGATCTGTTATGGTTTGGCATTTACATAGTGTTAGTGGTCGAGATGTCACAGATTACACCACCGGTGGGCTTCAACCTATTTGTGATACAGGCACTAACCGGTAAAGATATACTCTATGTGGCACGCGCTGCGTTTCCATTCTTTATGTTAATACTGGTAGCTATTTTACTGATCTCGCAGTTCCCGGAAATTGTCACTTATCTTCCAACTTCAATGACCCAAAGGTAAATTATGTCTACCCGACCTATACTATCATCGGCGCATTTGGCATCGGAAAATGGCACCTCGCTGAGTGAATTTGAATTTGCTCTAACTATTGCTAATAACGCGTTTAGCCGCTGGATGCTGCACTGTGCAAAAGCCGGCGGGGCGTCGGATATGGCACCCCTGGATGTGTTAATTGTGCATCACATAAATCACCGGGAACGGGCTAAAACCCTATCGGAAATCTGCTTTATGCTGAATATGGAAGATACCCATACGGTCAATTACTCGCTGAAGAAGCTGTTGAAAAAAGGCTTAATTGAAGGGGAGAAAAAGGGCAAGGAAGTGCGCTATAAAACCAGCCGTGAAGGTCGTAAGTTTTGTGTCAACTACAGGAAAATTCGCGAGGATTGCCTGGTTCAATCACTGCAAAACTTGAGCTTGAGCCCTGAAGAGTTGGCGTCCTTTGCCGGTAAAATGCGCTCCCTGGCCGGGCTCTACGATCAGGCATCCAGAGAAGTTGCCTCGCTGTAATAGCGTTAGTCTTGTGGCGAAGTATTAGTGAAGATTCTCTGCTGTTCTCACCGCAGAGCTTGAGTCCAGAGAAGCTGGCGGCTTTTTGGCCGGTAAAATGCGCTCCCTGGCCGGGCTCTACGATCAGGCATCCAGAGAAGTCGCCTCGCTGTAAATTCCTAACCGTGGCCCCGTCAGCTAGTTTTTGGGGCTATGGCTCTGTAACAACTGTTGCTACTATGCTGTTATTTGCTCTGAGTAAATAGCGGTTTTTATCAGTGAACTCTTGGCGGTGCTCAAGTGGTTTTCCAGGCTGATGGTCGCGCCTCTGAAGTCTTTAAGCAGCATTTTTTCCATGATTTCAATATGTTCCTCGATAGCGACTTTGTTGCGCTGTTTTTCATCGCTTTTATCCCATTGGTAGTGGTAGTGAAAGACAAAGCTAATGATCTCGTAGAACTGGCTGATAAATTGGTTGGGGTGCGCCTCTTGCAGCAAGGTATGAAAACGTTGATCTAATTTAGAGAATTCCTGAAAGCGCTGTTCAAGTTGATTATTTAAGTCTCTGTGATCTGCCAGTAACAGCTCCAGTTGTTGCCAGTAGAGGCTGCTATCAGCCAAGGTCATAAAGCGGGCCATGGAGTGCATTTCGAATAAGTGGCGCACTTCAAAGAGTTGATCGACAAAGGTCTGATCAAAGGTTTTCATCTGCCACTGTGAGCGCGGCTTTTTTTCGATTAAGCCAAAACGTGAAAAACGAATCAAGAATTCTCTGACGGCCACTGTATTGCAGTCGGATTGACGGGCGAGCTCTAGTTCGGAAAACTTATCACCGGGTTTTATCTGGCCAGAGAGTATAGCCGCTAAAAAATGCTGCTCAACTTGTTGCTCTTTAGGCGGTCCCAGCCCCTGCAGGTCAAAATACATTTTTGTTATAGGTGTTTCGAGCACTGTACGTTGCGTACCTTGCTTTTTAATGACATCTAGTTGTTCAAGATGATCCAAGGCTTTGCGTACTGTAGAGCGGCTTACCTGCAACTCTTTTGCTATAACAGAGTCGCTTTTTAATATCCCACCTACCGATAAATTATCCTCGATATCGCTCAGTAATTGATTGACTGTTCTTTTAAATAAATCATTCTGGCGACTCATTATTTCCCCCTTATTTCGCTTATGGGAACTGTAACATACTGTTTCTTGATATAAAACTGAATGGGTAAGTCTTTAATAATAAAAAACAAACTAAAGCAATGTTTAAGTACTCAATTTGCAAAATGACGGTTGTTTATTTCCGTTGGCAGTTTAGTAGTTTTGCACCTTTTTATAGCTCGAATAGCAGTATAGTATCGAGCGATGTCGTTCTTTAGCGGTGCCTGCTCTATCTTGTATAGTGTTAGATGCTGATAAGCAATAATAAATATTTTAGTTGTTGATTTCAATCGATATTTTGAATTACTAAGTTGGGTTTTTTATTGACGTTTTAATGATTGTCCGATCTTGTTCTATAGAGTGAAAACAATGACAGTAGAAATAATTTCTGAAAATAATTGACATGATGAGTCATATTGTTTTTAATTAATAAAAAACAAACATAATAAAAACCAAAAAGTTTCTTTTACAGTGCATTAGAGAAACTGGTGGAGATAAGAAATGAAACATCTAGAAAGTGCCAAAATGATTTTGCAGGCACGCGGGCTCAGTAAACACTACGGTGGTGTGGTCGCCTTAGATTCTGTTGATCTGGAGCTTAGAGAAGGCGAAGTGCTGGCCATTGTTGGTGACAACGGGGCTGGCAAGTCAACCTTGGTTAAGGCATTGACCGGCGCTATCGTTAAAACTTCGGGTAGTGTGCAAATCGATGGCCGGGAAACCCGCATTGATAACCCGAGCGATGCCAAAGCCGCCGGTATGGAAACAGTTTACCAAGACCTCGCACTAGTGAATGAAATTTCAATTACTAAAAATATGTTTCTCGGTCGCGAGATCATTAAAGACAATATTTTTGGCAGTCTGTTTGGTGTGCTCGATTTTGCGAAAATGGATGCAAAAATTCGAGACTTGTTCGAAAAACTAGATATTCGCATTGCAGATATCTACCGAGATGCCGAGGCCTTCTCCGGTGGCCAGCGCCAGGCAGTTGCACTGTCTAAAACAGTAATGTTCGGCAAGCGAATCGCCATTTTGGATGAACCTACCGCGGCTCTTGGAGTTCGTGAAAGCAAGATGGCGATGGACCTGGTGCGATCCTTAAAAGATCACGGACTCTCGGTGATCATGATCACCCATAACATGCAGCACGTGCTCAACTATTGCGATCGGGTGATGGTAATGCGTCTAGGTAAGGTGGCAGCGGTATGCGATGTGGCTGAAGTTGATGGAGATACTCTGGTCGGGCTGATCACTGGTGCAATAGAAAAAAAGGTGGCTAATAATGATTAATCAAAAAAGTTCTGAATTCGTTTCTGTGCCGCAGGCAAAGACCAGCGGCTGGCAAATACTGCAGTATCAATTTATGCAAATCTGGCAAGTATTGGCGGCCCTGGTATTAATTTACGCAGTGTTTTTTGTGCTCTCACCTGCCTTTAGAAATGTAGATACATTGCTATCAATTTTTTCTCAGGCAGCCATTTTGGCTATTTTGGCCTGTGGCACCACAGTGGTTTTAATTTCTGGCGGGTTAGATTTGTCAGTCGGATCGATCTTCGCGGTAGTCGGTGTGGTAGTCGGTGTATTGATCAAAGAATACCAATTGGCATACCCAGTGGCAATTATTGGGGCGCTGGTCGCTGGGACTTGTTTGGGCGCATTAAACGGCGTCATTCAAGTTGTCACTAAAGTCCCCGCTTTTATTGTCACTCTCGGTGGATTAACAGCCTACAAAGGACTGGCTGAATTGCTCGGCAGTGGCAAAGATCTGTCGCGATTCCCAGAGGGATTCCAGATGTTGGGATCCGGCTATTTCGCACCCATTTGCATTATGTTTGGCGCGGCGCTACTGACCGGCTTATTTTTGACAAAAACCCGCTTAGGTAATCACGCCTTCGCCATAGGAGGTAATGAAGAAGTTGCGCGGTTATCTGGGGTCAAGGTTGCTCGCAGCAGAATCTATTACTACATGATAGGCGGTATGTTTGCGGCGACTGCAGCCATACTTGAAGTATCCAAGCTGAATTTTGCACAGAGTTCACGCGGGGTCAGTTATGAGCTTTTTGCCATCGCAGCAGTTGTTATCGGTGGAACCAGTTTGTTTGGCGGACGCGGTGGAGTCGGTAAGACAATTATCGGCATGCTGATCATGCAAACCATTATCGTCGGCTTGGCCTATCTGGGTGTAGGTACCTCATTTCAGCGTATTGCCATAGGTGCCATCATCATATTAGCAGTTTATTGGGATGTCTGGCGCCGCCAGGCTAGATAATAAGAATTCGCCACAGGGCTAGTGTCCTGTGGCACAAAACGCCCTATCGGGCACATTTCAAGTTACTAAGGATAAAAATAATGAAACTTATAACAAGCAAAGTATTTAAAGGCATTGTTGCAGCAGCTGCAATCACAGCGACAATGATTTCTTCAGTTGCCTATGCGGATGGTATTCGCATTGCCTATACCGGTTATTCTACCGATCAGCCATTTTGGGTGGGTGTTGGAGAAGCGGCCAAGAATAAAGCCGCTGAGTTAGGGGTAGAGTTTATTGATCTTACTGCCACCCAGGCAGATGCCGCGGCGCAGAAAGACGCCGTTGATCGGGCCATCAATATGGGCGTAGATGGGATCATTATCGGATCAGTGGACAACCGCGCTTTTGGATCATCGCTGGATATGGCTGCCAAAAAGGGCATTGCTGTTGTGACTGTCGATACGGGTATCGATCATGAGCATGTAGGTAGTCTGGTACAAACCGACAATCTTGCCGCAGCCAGTGTTGCCGGTGATTATATTGTCAGCCAGGTAAAAGAGGGGTCAGTGTTGATTCTCGGTGGATCGGCCGGGCACCAGACGGGTAATGCACGTCGAGACGGTGTGAAAAATGCAGCCGAAGCCGCCGGACTTGAAGTGATCTTTGTTATTTGTGATTGGGCAGAAGCTTGTGGTTATGAAACGACAATTAACCGCCTGCAATCAAACCCTAACATCAAGGCGATTTTTGCCGCATCTGATCCGATGGCTCTCGCTGCTGTGTCTGCGGCTAAAGAGTTAGGTCGTATAGATGATGTTGTTATCGTTGGTTTTGATGGCAATCCTGGCAATCTTGAATCCATTGCTGCGGGCGAGCAAAGTGCCGATATTAAACAAGATAACACCAGCATGGGTGCTATGAGTGTCGCCAATTTGATTGGTTTGATCAAAGGCGAGAAAGTCGCTGCTTTCACTCCGATTGACGGCATCTTGATCACCTCTGAAAATGTTAACGATTACCGTTAATCATCTGACCGGTCGCCGAGAAAAGGCGGCCAGTTTTTATAACTTCATAGAATAGTGCATCCCATAAGCATGCAAAAGCACACAAAATCAAGGGGCTTAATTTAATATTTGCCGGTGCACCCCGGCAGCCCTCTCACATTTATGGCTCTCTAGGCCGACTCAATGAAGCGTATGTCCGCAGCTGTAAAAAATTGCCAGCCAGAAATGGCTGGGTTCGGATATCCGTTTAACCAGTCCGTTTTAGTGAATAACACAAAAGATCAAAAGGTTATAGCATGATGAAGTCGGTGGTTTGCAGCGAGCCAGGTTCGCTGTTGGTACAAGATGTGGCACGTCCAGTGGATAAGCCAGGTCAGGTAATAGTAAAAATTAAACGTATAGGTATCTGCGGTACAGATATACACGCCTTCGGCGGCAACCAGCCATTTTTTCAGTACCCGCGGGTGCTGGGGCATGAACTTTCAGGTGAGATTGAATCTGTAGGCGCAGGGGTCGAGCTGAGTCCCGGGCAAGATGTATATATCGTCCCCTATATGTCTTGTGGTGACTGCGTCGCCTGTCGGCGTGGTAAAACCAATTGCTGCACTGATATTCAAGTGCTGGGTGTGCATGTTGATGGTGGTATGTGTGAGTATTTGCAAGTGCCGCAAGAGTACGTGATCACTACTGTGGGGATGGATTTAGACCAGTTGGCGGTGGTTGAGTGTCTGGCGATTGGTGCCCACGCGGTGCGTCGCGCTAAGCTGGCTCTGGGATCTACAGTGTTAGTGGTAGGTGCCGGGCCAATAGGCATGGGTATATTACAATTCGCCAAAGTGGCAGGGGCCACAGTATATGTCATGGATATGAATGCAGAGCGTCTGGCCTTCTGCAGAGATGAGCTGGGGGCCGATCAGGTTATTCAGGCGGGTCCGGATGCCCGAGAGCAGATTGAAGCGCTGACCGGTGGCGATTTTATCGATACAGTGTTCGATGCGACCGGTAATCCCAAGGCGATGGAAGCGGGCTTCCAGCTAGTAGCTCACGGCGGCAGTTACGTATTGGTCAGTGTAGTTAAGGGTGACATCAGCTTCGCAGATCCCGAATTTCACAAGCGTGAGATGACTTTGATGGGCAGCCGCAACGCTACCAGAGCCGACTTTGAACATGTAGTTAGTTGCCTTGAGAATGGATCGGTCAAGGTAAATGCAATGATTACTCATAAGGGCAAGTTGCTTGACTTGCCAGAACTGTTGCCGAGTTGGTGTGAAGCTGCAAACGGCGTGATTAAAGCAGTAGTGGAGGTTTGAGATGAACCAGTCAGTGATTGTGGATACAGATCAGGCGTTGATTATGCAGTTTGGTACCAGTCGTTTTTTACAGGCGCACGTCGATTATTTTGTTAGTCACTCGCTGGCACAGGGACATTCCAAGGCACCGGTACAGGTAGTGCAGAGCTCGGATAGTCCCGCGGGGGGCTCCAGGGTGGCAGCTATGAATAGCTGCACTAGCTACCCGGTGCGTATTCAGGGCATAAAAGACGGGGCAGTGATAGATACACAAGAGCAGATCAGTTCGATTTGCGGTGCATTGCAGGCGAATACAGACTGGCCGAAAATAGTCGAAATTTTTTGTAAACAGGTCACTCATGTGGTCTCCAATACTGCCGATCAAGGCTATCTATTAAATGACAGCGATAGTCTTGGCTCGGTTTTGCCGAAAAGTTTTCCAGCAAAATTACTGCAGTTACTAGAGGCCAGATACAGACATAACGCTGAGCCTGTGACTATCATGCCCTGTGAGTTGGTTGCCAATAATGGCGATGTATTAAAAGCGCTGGTGCTGTCACTGGCCGTTGACTGGCAGCTGAATGAAAAATTTATGCACTGGTTGGCAGATGACTGTCTGTGGGTGAATTCGCTGGTAGACAGGATAGTTTCAGAGTCGATTGAGCCACTGGGCGCGGTGGCCGAGCCCTACGCTCTTTGGGCATTAGAGAAACAGGATGGACTGGTCCTTCCCTGCCAGCACCCGGCGATTCGGCTGGTCGATGACTTGCTGCCACTGGAGACTCTAAAGCTGTCTGTGCTGAACTTATCCCACAGTTTTATGGTTGATGTGTGGCAGCAGCTGGATAATAGCGAAGTACAGACGGTAGTGCAGGCGATGCAAGACGCTTATCTGCGAGGACAATTAGAGCAAGTGCTGCACGACGAAGTATTGCCGGTGTTGCGGGCAATGCAACTTGGAGAAGATATCGAGGCCTATGTGGCGAGCGTTATCGAGCGTTTTCTGAATCCTTTTCTGGCGCACAAGCTTGCAGATATTGCACAAAATCATCAGTCAAAAGTCGAGCGTCGCATCTTGCCTTTAGTTCAACAGGCCGCGCAGTTACTGCCGGAATTAGCGATGCCTAAATTGCGTCAGTGTCTGGCGCGCAACGGTTTGCCAGAAGGATTGTAAGATGACCACTAAGCACAATGTAGCGCTGCAAATACACCCAGACGACGACCTCATAGTGGCGCTTGCCGATATTGGTGCCGGCCAGCAGGTCAGTCTGGGGGGCAAGACTTATCAGGTAATTGAGTCTGTTAAGGCTAAGCATAAGTTTGCCGGTCGCGATTTTGCCAAAGGTGAGCTGCTGACCCAGTATGGAATACCCGTAGGGGAAGCGCTCTGCGACACCCCCGCCGGTACTGCTATTAAGGTAGGCAATGCAAAGCACAGCGCCCAGAGCTATCAGGCGAACTGCATCCAATATCAATGGCAGGCACCGGATGTCAGCGCATTGCAGCAGCGCAGTTTTCAGGGG
>ASZI01000241.1 GCA_000416315.1 Osedax symbiont Rs2
TGAGGTGCGTATTATATATTTGCATCTCGGTAAGTCAACGTTTATTTTTAATTAAATATTAAATGTTTTCGTTAACTATTTTAACTTTACTGATCTGGGCAACGGCTTGTATCAAGCAGTCTTCCCGATCTGTGGAGGCGCATTCTATACAGATTTAAAAAGCTGTCAACACAATAGTATAAATATTTTCTATCAATACATAATTGCGCTTTTTTTAATCACAAATACACTTATTACAACAATCCCTGTTACAGATTAGTTGATGCTTGGCCACAAACAAGGAATTGCCGGCATAAAAAAGCTCGGTAGATACCGAGCCCTTATCAGACTTAAGTTAAATGACAAATATGTGATGTTTTTTCTTACCAACTTTCACTAAGTGGTAGCGCTCAAACAGGGCGTTAGCTGTTGAGAAAATTTCCACACAACTCATGTTATCTTGCACCCCATAAGCCTTACCATTAATGGACACGGCATTGCGCTGTAGTGCATCTTTAATTTGTTTGCCGGAAGCTGCCAGCCCCTCATTCGCCAACAATGTCGTTAACGGCATCTCAGCCAAGCCATTAACAGCTTCAACGCTCAGCTGAGTAGCTGGCAAACCATCTTGTGCCAGCTGCTCGAAATCTTCGGCACTCAAATCTTCCAGATTACCAGAGAACAGCGCCTCGGTAATACGCATTGCAGCATCCAGTCCAGCTTTAGCGTGCACTAACTCAGTGACTTCCTTAGCTAAGATAGCCTGCGCTTGCGGCCTTCCCTGCGCGGCAGCATCTTCGGCTTCAATTTTTTCAATTTCTTCTATCGACAAAAAGGTAAAATAGCGCAGGAAGTTATACACATCCGCATCCGCTGAGTTCAGCCAGAATTGGTAAAAGGCATAAGGGGAGGTTTTATTAGCGGACAACCAGATAGTGCCACTTTCAGTCTTGCCAAATTTAGTCCCATCGGACTTAGTAATCAGCGGTAAGGTCAAGCCAAAAGCTTTATTACCGTTCATTCTACGAGTTAGTTCAGTTCCACCGGTGATATTACCCCACTGATCCGAACCACCGATTTGCAGAGTACAACCATGACTTAAGTTTAACTGCTGGAAATCGTATGACTGTAGAATCATGTAGGTGAATTCAGTAAAGGAGATACCTTCTCCCTCGCGATCAATACGCTGCTTTACTGACTCTTTTGCCACCATCTGGTTAATTGAGAAATGTTTGCCCACATCACGCAAGAAAGTAAGAACATCCAGATCTTTGGTCCAGTCTAAATTATTGACCACTTCAGCAGAGTTACCAGCATCATCAAAACTGATGAACTGGCTCACTTGAGCTTTTAATTTCTCAACCCAATCTGACACTGTTGCATCATCATTTAACTTGCGCTCTTGCGCTTTAAAACTTGGATCGCCGATCAGTCCGGTAGCACCGCCTACTAATGCCAGTGGTTTATGACCGTATTGCTGGAAACGCTTTAAAGTCAGCAGCGGTACTAAGCTACCTATATGTAAGCTATCTGCCGTAGGGTCAAATCCGCAATACAAAGTCACACTTTGATTTTCCAAATGCTCGGTTAATTCGCTCTCGCTGGTCATCTGGGCAATTAAGCCACGACTGGTCAGTTCTTCTATAAGTGTTAGGTTGCTCATATATTGCTCTACGGCCTATATTTGTGATTTGTTTCAAGTGCAGCTATTCTAGCGACACAACAGCCAATGAACAATCAATAGTTAATCATATGATAAATGGACGCTATATGACTTTAAGGGAATATTCGTATATGATTTATTCGTTTTAAACATCAGTATTAAAGGCCAATCTTTTGTTAAGTTTCACTAAAGCATATACATACAATATTTCTCGCTTACAGCCTTCTTCTAAGCTATTTGCCATCGGCTTCTCGGCTCTGTGCCTGCTACCTGGTAGCAACGCTGTTGCCAGTAAGAGCATCACTACTAAATCCGCCAGCACTGTGACTAGTACAGCTGCCCGCTGGAGTGATTACACTGTCTTAAAAGGTGATAATTTATCTATTATTTTTCGTCGTGCCGGCTTGAGCCCACGCGACGTTCTAAATGTCAGCAATGCGACCGCTAGCGAAAAAACTTTTGTACGCATGCTTCCCGGTGAAAAAATTTCATTTCAACTTCGCGACAAATTGCTGCAACAGATCAAGTACGTCATTAGCGCCAATACCACTATCGTCATCACTAAATCAGACGCTGTTGAATCCGGCTACTCACTCTCTCGTGAAGTTAGATCACCCCAGGCATCTGCCAGCGGCACACCGCAAGTATTAGCAGTGATTTCAAAGCCGACGATCAAGCCCTCGCCAGCGCAGCCCCCAGCCGCGACTGCAACAGTACAAGCCGTCAACAACAATGAGGTTGCCTCCCACAGCCCACCAGCATTGCCAGCTAGCGATAATTCTGCAGACAACAGTACAGCGACACCGCCCAGCGAGCTAGACATTCTATTGCAGCAACAAGACTCCAGCCAATTGGAGAACTGGGTTTACTACAATGTGCAACCCGCGGATAATTTAACCACTCTTTTCACTCGCGCCGGACTGACTGAAACAGATGTCTATTACGTGAGTAGTGCCACTGGCGAACAGCAGACCTTCAACCGCCTGATGCCTGGTGAAAGAATTGGTTTCTTAATTCGCAGCGGCCACTTACTGAAAATTCAATACATAGTCAGCCCCTTAAAAACTGTTCTGCTTACCCGTACAGACAAGAGCAACTACCAAGTTGAAACAATGCAACGTGAGCCGGTTATCAGTTACAAGGCCATTGCCGGCAAGATCGAAAACTCATTGTTTGTGGATGCTTTAAACGCCGGTTTGACTAACAACATGACCATGAATTTCGCCAAGGTATTTGCCTGGGATGTCGACTTCTCTCAGGATTTACAACCTGGGGACAAATTCAAAGTTGTCTATGAAGAAGTTACTATCGACGGTAAAAAAATCAAAGATGGCAATATTGTTGCGGCGCAATTTGATATTGGCGGTCAGAGCTTAATTGGTATTTTTTACCGGGACTCTGACGGTGGGGTCGGTTTTTACACCCCGGATGGTCACAGTATGCGCAAAGCTTTCTTACGCATGCCGGTAGAGTTTGCCCGCATCAGTTCCAAATATAACCCCAGACGTAAACACCCTATACTCAACAAAATCAGGGCCCATAAAGGAGTTGATTATGCAGCTAAACGCGGCACTCCGATCATGGCTTCTGGCAATGGCAAAATCGTATTCCGTGGTCGCAAAGGAGGCTTTGGCAATACCATTGTGATCCAGCACGGTACTAGCTTTAATACTTTGTATGCACATATGTCCAGGTTCAATAAGGCCTTTAGACTTGGCAGCAGAGTTCAGCAGGGCCAAGTGATAGGTTATGTGGGCGCGACCGGTGCAGTCACAGGCCCGCACTTGCACTATGAATTCCGGGTTGACGGAGTACACAAAAACCCGCTAAAAGTTAAAATACCAAAAGCACTAGCACTTGATCCAAAAGAACTCGAAACCTTTAAATCTGTGGCAAAAGTAGCTTTGCAGAAACTAAACAAATTAAATGATGAAAAACTTGCCAGCGCCAATTAACAGCCCAGGCTTCGGCCCCGGCATATACATTGGTGTGATGTCGGGCACTAGCTTGGATGCAGTCGATGTCGTCGCTGTCAGTTTTGAGCCACAATTGCAACTGCATGCCCACGCTAGCTATGTATTACCCGCTGAAATTAAAACGCAGATCTTAACTTTGTGCAGCAGTGGTGAAGATGAAATAGAAAAGCTTGGCCATTTGGATATAAGTCTAGGCAAGTTGTTTGCCGATTGTTGCCTTAAGTTAATCCAGCAGCATGAGCTGCACCTCAGGTCGGATACGATTGCCGCTATCGGACTGCACGGTCAGACCATCAGACACCGTCCGGCTAATGCGCCAAAACACAACTTCAGTTTACAAATTGGCGATGCTAATACAGTGGCTGAAGACAGCGGAATTTTGACCGTGGCAGACTTTAGGCGCCGTGATATCGCCGCCGGCGGGCAGGGAGCGCCATTGGTTCCGGCTTTTCACTCCAATATTTTCCACAGTAATAGCTGCAACCGAGCAATACTCAATATCGGTGGCATGGCCAATATCACCTTGTTGAGCGAAGATTCTCAACAGCCCTTGTTAGGTTTCGATACCGGCCCTGGAAATGTATTGATGGATGCATGGGTGCAGCAGCACAAGGGCTTGGCTTATGATGCCAATGGCGACTGGGCTAAAGAGGGCAAAGTACAGCCCGCGCTGCTACAAAAGCTACTTGAGCTACCCTTTTTTTCCCAACCCATACCAAAGAGTACCGGCCGCGAACAGTTTAACTTAACCTGGATACAGCAGGCTCTGCAAAGCATCAGCGGCAGAATCTGCCCTGAGGATGTACAGAGAACACTTTTAGAACTCAGCGCCGTGACTATTTGCAATGAAATTAAAAAGCAGCATTTTGCCAGTGCCGAGTTATATGTCTGCGGAGGCGGTGCACACAATCAGTTGTTAATGGCCCGACTCGAACAGCTATTACCTGAGGGTAAATCTGTGGCGAGTACCGCTGCGCTGGATTTGGATCCGGACTGGGTCGAAGCTACTGCCTTTGCCTGGCTTGCCAGACAGACCTTGCTTGGGCTGTGTTCAAATTGTGCGACGGTGACCGGCGCCAGAGGTGGGCGTATTTTGGGGGCCATATTTCAGGCCTGATAATCAGGCCATGGATGAAGAAATCAAAACTGCTGCGCTTTGCTGTTATAGCGAAAATGAAGAACCGCAACCGCAAGTGGTTGTAGCATTTGGGTTGTTAACCAAAAATTGCGACCCTTGTAAGCCCTCTCGGTAATCCACTTCAGAGCCTTCAAGATACTGCAAACTCATAGCGTCAACAACCAAGCTAACGCCTTGCTTGGTAATCACTGTGTCATCTTCCGCTACCTCCTCGATAAAGCTAAACCCATAAGAAAATCCAGCGCAGCCACCACCTGTTATATACAACCGCAGTTTCAGCTCGTCATTTTCTTCTTCTTCAATCAGGATTTTTACTTTTGCTACAGCACAATCGCTGAATTTTAGTGGGTCTTCGAATTCTGACACTGTTTAATCTCTATCTTGTTACATACGGATCAAAACTATCGCTTAACCAAGGGTTTTAGTCAAGTATTTTTCAAGGCATCTCTGCATGTACCTGACTTTATGCCGGCAACGACTGTCAGTCGTTGCTATATTCAATCAACTTCTCAATAGCCACTGTATCTCGAATACTTTTCGCACTCGCTTATAAGCGCTGTTATAATCTGCGCCAGTTTGCAGCAAAACTATCAGATTTTATTGAGTATTTGCTGATTTTTCTCCCGCATAAGGTTGCCATGATCAAAGCAAATTTTTCACTACATAAGTTTAGAGACCAGTTGGCCAGTTATGAAGCCTTACCGCAGCTGGTCGCACTCGGTTTGATTTGCGGCATTGGCTGCGGATTACTGATTGCCCTTTTCAGATTGGCAATTGATCTGCCATTGGCTTACCTTCTGCCTGAGCATGTGGAAAATTTTGAGGCCTTGAGCCCTGCTCAAGCTTTTGCTTTCCCGGTCATTGGCGGCTTGATACTCGCCCTTATGTACAGATTTTGGCCACTGATAAAGAGCAAAGTCGGTGTTGTCCATTTGCTGGAGCGACTGGCTTATCATCAGGGACACATCCCGGCGAAAAACTTAATCGCCCAGTTTGTTACTGCCGTTGTGGCGCTGGTCAGTGGCCAATCGGTGGGCCGTGAAGGGCCGGCGATTTATATGGGGGCCAGTCTTTCCAGTATATTAGGACAGTTTTTACAAGTGCCGCACAACTCCCAGCGGCTACTGCTTGCCTGTGGTGCAGCAGCCGCAATATCTGCAGCTTTTAATACCCCACTGGCTGGGGTCATCTTTGCCATGGAGGTGATTTTACTCGATTATACCATCGCCGGCTTCACCCCCATCATTGTCGCCTCTGTCAGTAGTACCTTGGTAATGAGGCTGATTTTTTCAGCTGATCCGATTTTCGATGCCCCGGCATTTGCAACTTTATCCTACCTGGAAATCCCCTGGATATTAGTTCTGGGGGTTGCTATTGGCTGCATCGCAGTTCTGTTCATAAAGTTGATGCTACAGACTCGTAAAGTTCAACATTGGCCTCTCGCTTATCGATTAATACTGGCAGGCGGACTAACCGGGTTGGTAGCGACCCTTTACCCGCAGGGAATGGGTACTGGTTATGACACAATTTCAGAATCTTTTGCCACGCAATTAGACATCAGTTTGCTGCTGGGAATTTTACTCGCCAAACTAATCTTAACCCCAATAATTTTAGGTTTAGGTATTCCTGCAGGCCTTATTGGCCCCTCACTGTTTATCGGTGCACTGGCAGGGGCGGGGCTTGGTTTTGCCGGCCACTATTTAATAGGTATCCCACTGCAACACATAGGTTTATATGCAATGCTGGGGATGGGTGCAATGATGGCGGCAGTGCTGAATGCGCCGCTGGCGGCGCTAATCGCATTACTGGAGTTAACCTATAGCCCAAATATTATTTTTCCAGGCATGATCGCCATTGTTATCAGCAATTTAACAGCCAGATATGTCTTTAACACACCTTCAATTTTCTTGGCATCACTGCAAGCACAAGGCCTTGATTATCGATTGGAACCCATAGCGCAGATACTCACCAGAGCTTCTGTTGCAAAAGTGATGACTAAAAACTTTTTGACCTCAAACGCCAAAATCTCGTTGCAGCAGGCACAGCAGCTAATCGATGATGATTTAATTTGGCTGCTGGTTAAAGAGTCTGAACAGCAAACTAATATTTTTCCGGTAGACAATATCAGCAACTTCTTAATCAGAGATGTTCTCGAGCAAGGTGAATTGATAGACCTGAATCGGATTCCGGCAGAACGCTATGAGGTGGTGAAACTGAATTTTCGTGCAACCTTACATGAAGCCCTAAAGTTAATGGATCAACAGAGCACCGATTTGCTTTGTATATACGATCACACAGAGCAGCTAATCGGTCTATTGTCCCGATTGCAGATTGAGAACTATTACAACAACAAACAGTATGTTTAAACAACTCTGGTGCCCGGGCCGCGATCAGCGGATAATACCCGCCACCAGCTACTTCGAATTATATATATCTAGTTAAGGATTACACTATGTCCCGCTCAGAACAACTCTTTGCTGCAGCCCAACAACATATTCCCGGTGGCGTTAACTCACCTGTTCGCGCTTTTAAAAGTGTAGGCGGCTCCCCTATCTATTTCAAAAAAGGCCAGGGGGCGTATTTATTCGATGAAGATGACAACCGCTACATAGACTACGTCGGTTCCTGGGGACCTATGATTCTCGGACATGCCTACCAGCCAGTGATTGAAGCGGTAAAATCCAGTTTGGATAACGGCCTGGGCTTTGGTGCCCCGACCGAAGTTGAAACACTTCTGGCTGACAAGGTTTGTCAGATAATGCCCTCCATTGAAATGATCCGTATGGTTAACTCGGGGACTGAAGCCACTATGTCGGCTATTCGCCTGGCGCGCGGGTACACCCAAAGAGATAAGATCGTTAAATTTGAGGGCTGTTATCACGGTCACTCTGACTCTCTGTTAGTCAAAGCCGGATCCGGGGCACTGACTTTGGGCGAACCCAATTCTCCCGGTGTACCCGCCTCACTGGCAGAACACACTATTACTCTTGATTTCAATGACCTGAACTCAGTAAAGCAAGCATTCGCGGAAATCGGCGAACAGGTAGCTTGCATTATCGTCGAACCTGTCGCTGGCAATATGAACTGCATTCTCCCTGTGGATGGCTTCTTACAGGGCCTGAGAGACATCTGTGATCAATACGGGACTGTCCTTATTTTTGATGAAGTAATGACCGGATTTAGAGTCGCTTTAGGTGGTGCCCAGCAAGCTTTTTCAGTCACCCCTGATTTAACGACTTTAGGTAAGATAATTGGTGGTGGCCTGCCTGTCGGCGCTTTTGGCGGCAAGCGCGAAATCATGCAGCAAATAGCACCTCTGGGGCCCGTTTACCAAGCGGGCACTCTATCTGGTAACCCTCTGTCAATGCAGGCGGGGCTGGCCATGCTGAATGCACTCAGTGGGGATAGCAGTATTTATCAACAGCTAAGTGCCAAATCGGAGTTTCTCACTCAGGGGATTGAAGCTGTCGCGACTGCGGCAGGGATTCCACTGAGCAGCAGTTATATAGGCGGCATGTTTGGCTTATTTTTCACCGAACAAGAGACTGTTAGCAGTTTTGCACAAGCCACTTCGTGCGATACACAACGCTTTGCCAAGTTTTTTCAGGGCATGTTAAAGCAGGGAATTTACCTGGCACCTTCCGCCTATGAAACCGGTTTTATGTCTGCAGCGACCAGTGAAGAAGATATAGAACAGACCATCGCTGCGGCCGCTGCGGTCTTTAAAACTTTGTGATGCTGACACTAACAAGTTTAGTACTGGCTATCTGCAGTTTGATTTCGCCACTATTGCTGTATCGGCAAACGGCCAGACTCAGTGATCATAGCAAGAACATCGCCGGAATTATCAGCTTGTGCAGTGCTTTTATCGCTGCAGCTGCACTGTTGCCGCTATTTTTCGACCCTACGAGTGCAGACTCACAAGTTTTTTTATTGATGCTGGAAAACTTACTGCAATACTTAGCCCTGCCACTGTTATGCTCAGCCTATCTGAGCATCAGTTTGGCAAAGAATTTTAGCCGCGCAACTTGGGGGCGTTGGAGTTTAGTGTTACTGGCTATTTTTGAACTCTGTCGTCGTGCAGAAGTTGGGGATTATTACAGTGCGACTCTGGCTATAGCAACTAGCTTGTTGTTTATAGTAAGCATGTTTTATCAGCTGACTGACTACAGCTTAAAGTCGTTGCTCAGTCGCTTAGTCGCCACTGTCAGCTATGCTGCATCAGTGTTATTGTTTGCTGCCAATTACTCTGTGTTTGAAATCTCACA
>ASZI01000242.1 GCA_000416315.1 Osedax symbiont Rs2
GCTAGAGGCTAGAGGCTAGACATCAGAATGGGCTCTGGTGAGCCCATTCTGGTACGTGGTCGTTATCTGATGACCATTAGTAGCATTTGTTTGCCGCGTTTGATTTCTAGCAGTAGGGCTTTGTCGCTGCGTTTTAGGGCGTGTTTGAAATCGTTGAGGTTGTTGACTTTGATTTTGTTGGCACGGGTGATTAAGTCGCCTCTCTCTAAGCCGTTAAACGCTGCCACAGAATTGCTGGTGACGTTTGTGACTTCGACGCCTCGGCTGCTGCGGCTGTTTTTGAAAGCGGCACCGGCTAACAAGCTGTGTAACTGCCCGCTGTTGTTGCTGGTGTTTGTGTTGCTAAATTGCTGCGGGTTGCCGACGTCCATGTTGAACTTTTTACTGCGTCCTTCACGCAGTACTGTCAGTTTGACTTGGTCGCCGATGTTTTTGATGCCGATCTGGCTGCGCAGGCGATTGACTGAGTTGGTGTTGGCGCCATCTACCGAGGTGATGATGTCGCCGGATCTGAGTCCGGCGCGCTTGGCCGGGGTGTTGTCGCCGACACCTGTAACTAATACGCCCTGTTGACCGTTTTTAAGGTTGAAGGCCTGGCGCAACTCGTCGGTGATGTTCTGAATGCTAACCCCTATCTGGCCACGTCTGACTTCTCCGTGCTGTAGTATCTGTTTGAGGCTGGCTTTGGCCATGTTGATCGGGATGGCGAAGCCGATGCCGACGTTGCCGCCAGATGGGGCAATGATCGCCGAGTTAATGCCGATGAGTCTGCCGGCCAGGTCGACCAGTGCGCCCCCTGAGTTGCCGGGGTTGATTGAGGCATCGGTCTGAATGTAGTTTTCATAGCCTTTGAGTCCTAGGCCCGAGCGGCCCAGTGCGCTGACAATACCGGTGGTTACTGTCTGACCTAGGCCGAAAGGGTTACCGATAGCGACCGCAAAATCACCCACTCGCACGCGGGATGAGTCGGCCAGCCTGATCTCGGTCAGGTCCTTGGCGGCAATTTTTAATACAGCGATATCTAAATCGGGGTCTGAGCCCATTAACTTGGCGCTGAAGTTGCGACCATCTATTAGTGATACGCGAATTTCATCGGCGTTTTCTATGACGTGATAGTTAGTGATCACTACGCCTCTGGCTGCGTCTACTATTACGCCCGATCCCGCGCTGCTACTGCGCTGTTGCGGTCGTTGGCGGCTGTTAGGTGCATCAAAGAAGCGTTTAAAGAACGGATCGTTCATCAATGGGTTCTGGGCTACCTGAGCATTGGAAAAGGTGGCGATGTTAACCACTGCAGAGTTAACTTTTTGCAGCATCGGTGCCAGTGAGGGCAGTACTTTTCCCTGGGCATCGGTAGCCGGGAGTGCCGCTGTACTGTGCATGCTGATGAAACTGAAGAGTATTAAAAATAGACAATAAAATTTTGTTTGCATGGTCGCCCCTGGATTAGTGATCTGTTGCTTGGATGGTAAAGCGCGGGAAAGGTTCGATAACTAGGGGAATAAAACTAAGTTATAAGTAGGAAGTAGGAAGTAGGGGAATCTAAGTAGCGAGGTAAAAGATAGGCGTGGGGTGTGAGGTAAAAGACAGGCGTGAGGTGTGAGGTAAAAGACAGGCGTGAGGTGTGAGGTAAAAGATAGGCGTGAGGAGTGAACAAGTAGTAAGTAGGAAGTCGCGGGGTTAATAAGTAGCGCTCCATAGTGGTTATGGGGCGCTGGCGTAGTGCTTAGCGGGTGCTGAGAACGCGTTGTTTTTGGCGGTTCCAGTCTTTTTCTTTTTCGGTGGCGCGTTTGTCGTGTTGCTGTTTACCGCGCACCAGGGCGATTTCGCATTTGACTCGCTCGTCTTTCCAGTACAAAGCTAAGGGAACGCAAGAGAAGCCTTTAGCTTCAACGGCAAAGGCCAGGTTGGAAATCTGCCGGCTGTGCATTAGCAGTTTTCTTGGGCGTTTGGGTTCAGTTACATAGTGAGTGCTGGCTTGTCTCAGGGGAGTCATGTTGGCATTTGATAACCAGGCTTCGCCATCTTTGAAGGTGACGTATCCCTCGGTCAGTTGCGCACGGCCATCCCGCAGGCTCTTAACTTCCCAGCCTACCAGAACTACTCCAGCTTCTAATGTTTCGACGATATGATACTCGTGTCTGGCGCGTTTATTCAGACAGATGGTATTACCGGTATTTTTCGCTTTTTTCTTTTTTGCCATGCGCGCAAGTATAACCATGAGCGAGTGCTTTCGATAGTTATCAGGCGATAAAAAACAGCTAATTGATTAAATAGCAGAGCTTGGCGGGATTTAATCGCAATTGAGAGCCGTTTAATGGTCCAAAAAGCTGATGATTGATTGATTATTATACAATTAGCTGGCAGTTTACTCTGTTTAAGATTTTTTCTGCAGCTGGACTTAAACCTTATGTGCTGCTGCATACTGTCGTAATAAAGAAATAAATGTTGTCAATTGAACAGTAACGTTGAACAATTGGCGCAAATTTGTAACGCTTTTCAAGTGGGTGATCGATGAGCAGTACCACAATTACCCAACCAGTATGGTCGAGCCGATGGCTGTTTTTTATAGCCGCCACAGCGGGAACTGTTGGTCTTGGTAATATCTGGAAGTTTCCTTTTGTCATGGCCGAAAACGGCGGCAGTGCTTTTGTATTGCTGTACCTTTTATGCATCGCCGTGATGGGGGGGCCGATGATGCTCTGCGAAGTAGTCATAGGGCATATAGGAAAAGGTAATCCGGTTCTATCTATCCAGCGCACGGCCCAACGCTCACAAGCTTCTAGTCGCTGGTCACTGATTGGTTACTTGGGGCTGGCCTCAGGTCTGGCTATATTTGTATTGCTGTCAGTGGTGGCAGGATGGGCGATCAGCTACCTGCTAGAGATGTTTCAGGGGAATTTTGTCGATATAGGGCGCACAGCGGCTACTGCTACTTTCGAGCAAATTAAAACCGATCAACAATCGCTATTTATATATCAGTCAGGTTTTATCGGCATCGCCGCCGCTATCTTAGTATTTGGCATCAATAAAGGTCTGGCTCGAGGGCTACTCTACTTAGTGCCGATGTCGGTAATCATTTTGTCGGTGCTGATGTATTACTCGGTTAACAGTGGGTATTTTATGCAGGCGGTACAGTACCTTTTTACTTATGAGCCTGAAAAAATTACTATCAGTTCATTTTTGCTGGCATTCGAGCACGCCTTTTATACCTTATCAATAGGTGTAGGTTCGCTGATGGTGTTTGGTGCCTATATGCCAAACAGGGGGGCAGTCGGGGCAATCGTTTTCAGTGTTGCGCTGATCGATATATTGGTCTCGGCGCTGCTCGGACTAGTGACTATCCCTACATTGTTTTTTAGTCAGATGCTGCCAGTTTCCGGCTATGATTTACTGTTTGTGGCGTTACCTACAGCCTATGGAGATATGCAAAACGGTCAGTACCTGGGGGTGATGTTTTTTACTTTTGTGATGTTTACAGCGCTGTCCTCGGCGCTGGTGTTGTTAGAGCCTTCTATTGCCTGGTGTAAAGAACGCTTTGCCATGGAGCGTTGGAACGCTACCGTTTTAGTTGCATTCATTGCCTGGTTAATCAGTTTGGCCAGCATGCAGGGTTGGCACATTATTAGCGATATCAGTAACCTGGGATTAACCTTGTTTGAAATGCTTAATATATTGACTGCAAAAGTGTTGTTGCCTGCGGCCGGGCTGCTTTTGGCTATTTATGTGGGCTGGGTACTTAAGCCGGAACTGGTCAAAAATGAAATAGTTAACAGTGGCATTGGCTGGTTGTATTTGTGGTATTTTCTAATCCGCTTTATTGTTCCGAGCTTATTTTTAGTGGTTTTAATCCTCAACCAATTAGAAACCTGAAACCTTTAACAAAATATTTAGTACAATAGCGGCAGCGAACCTCACAGGGTATGCAAATACTGTAACTGGCTCGCAGGGAAAATCCCAATATTGCTATTTTCCAAACAGTTAGATTCCATCTTATTATCGGTACTGGCTATAAATGACACAAATTGAAAGAAGTGCATTAGTTTTCCATAGCACCCAGCAAATGTATGACGTTGTAAATAACGTGCAATTTTATCCGGATTTTTTACCTTGGTGTGCCTCTTCTGAAGTTGTTTCCAACACCGCCAGTGAGATGGTCGCCAGTTTGCAGTTGGCGAAAGCAGGGCTTAAATATGGCTTTACTACACGCAACACTTTAACTACCCCAACCAGAATTGAATTTGAGCTGGTCGAGGGCCCTTTCAAACAGTTGTTTGGCCACTGGAGTTTCAGCGAGCTAAACGGGCAAGCCTGCAAGGTGAATTTAAGCTTGAGTTTTGACTTCTCCGGAAAGTTGGCCTCTATCGCAATGGCGAAAGTCTTTTCGCAAGTGGCCAATACAATGGTTGAGGCCTTTGTCCAGCGCGCGGATGATATCTACAGCTAAACAATCTACAAGCGGTTGTTTATGTTGGCTATACTCTAGAAAAAATTAAGGTTATAAAAAGATAATGATTAATGTAGAAGTTGCCTTTGCCGGAGTGAAAGTGCAAAAAATCCTGACGCTGCAAGTAGAGCAGGGATGCACTGTTTACGAGGCAGTTGTCGCCTCTAACATTGTCGCTGTATTTCCCGAGATCGAAGTTGAGACAATTCCGATGGGAATCTTTGGCAAAGCAATTCGCAAACCCAGAGAAGAAATACTGCGCGAGGGAGATAGAGTTGAATTGTATCGCCCGCTAGTTGCAGACCCCAAAGAAATCAGGGCTCGACGGGCAGCTAAAATGCTTCAGAGCGAAGCGCAGACTGGTAAGTCATAGAATCTAACCCCAATGTGCCGAGCCTAGCTTAAGTGACTTGCTTAGTCATTTCTTAAGCTGGGATCAGCTGTACTATACTTAGGGTGACGGATCAGTTGTTTTCAGGTCGATAGTCGCCCTTTATATTGCTGAGTAATCCATTGGTAAACAGAATAGTAACCCTTGAAAGTGTAGGTGTTTGGCCCGCTTTATTCATGGTATAAACATAATCCCAACGATTTGCATTAAATGTATCTTCTATAATCGGGGTGCCCATGATGAATTGAACTTGTCTTGGGGTCATTCCAGGTTTTAACTGATTAACAGATTCCTGGGAAAGTATGTTTCCCTGGGGGATGTCTAATTTGTATACGCCTGGGAATTGAGTGCAGCCAGCAAGAAAGATTACTGTGGTTACTAATAACAAGAATTTTCGCATGGGTAAATTATTTCCACTATTATCCAATATTTAAGTTAATATAGTTTAGCATCCAGTCGCTAGAATCAATAGAGAAAGATAATTATGGCTCTTGAAAATCAAGAATTACGTAAAGTAGGCTTAAAAGTTACCTTGCCTAGGGTAAAAATTTATCAAATTTTGGAAAAGGCAGGTGAGGGAGATCACTTCAGCGCTGAAGATATTTACAAGTTATTGATGGAGTTAGGTGAGGATGTTGGTCTAGCTACTGTCTACCGCGTTCTTACTCAGTTTGAATCTGCCGGTTTGGTTTCCAGACATCATTTTGAAGGTGGTCACTCTGTTTTTGAATTATCCAGAAACGAAGAGCACGATCATATCGTCTGTGTAAAATGCGGCAGAGTAAAAGAGTTTGTCGATAACGATCTGGTAAAGCGGCAAAACGCTATCGCTGAAGAGTTAGGCTACAACCTTACTGACCGCACTTTGTATCTATATGGTACTTGTGCTGAAGGTTGTGAAAAAACCTAATTCTTATCTAGAAAAAAGCCAGCTGATGCTGGTTTTTTTTTGCCTGCTGCGCCGGTGCTAAACTAGCGGGCCTCAAGCATTTCTTTGGCATGGGCCAAAGTGCGTTGGGTAATGTCCACTCCACCGAGCATGCGAGCAATTTCGTTAATTCTTGTCTCCCTGTCAATAGTTTGCACTTGGGTGTGAGTGTTGTTGCGCTCGGTTCTCTTGCTGACATACAGATGCTGGTGTCCCTGCGATGCAACTTGAGGCTGATGGGTTATACACAGCACTTGGCTGTTTTGCCCCAGCTGCCTTAATAGCTTCCCTACAACTTCGGCTATCCCCCCGCCGATGCCAACATCTACTTCATCGAACATCAGTGTCGGGGTGGTATTGCTCTGCGCTGTGACCACTTGAATTGCCAAGCTGATCCGCGACAGCTCGCCACCTGAGGCAATCTTGGCCAGTGGCTTGGCTGCCTGGCCTTTGTTGGTGCTGATGATAAATTCAATATCTTCAAGCCCATAGCTATGTAACTGATCTTGCGGATAAGGGGTCAAACTGACACAAAATTGCGCGGCAGGCATACCCAGTAAGGTTAATTGACTATTGATCTGAGTATTAAGCTTTTTAGCTGCGGCATGTCTTTGTTTGCTGAGCTTAGTGGCCAATTTGATAAAGCTTGCTCTGGCTTTGTCGACAGCTAATTGCAGTGTAGATATGCTCTCATCAGAGCCGTTGATAGCATCTAGTTCTTCGCACAGTTGGCGCTGCAGTTCTACTAATTCACAGGGCTCTACTTTGTGTTTTCGTGCCAAATTAAAGATTAGTGATAATCTGTCTTCAACATCTAGCAGGCGCTGAGGATTTATCTCTACTTTATTCAGGTATAGGCGAACTTCACTGGCTGCTTCTTCAACTTGAATCAGTGCCGAGTTGATCAGCTCCCCGGCCTGTGCAATTAGCGGGCTCTGCTGTGGCAGTTGCGAATGTATTTGCACGCCTTGGTTTAATAATTGGGCAGCGTGATGTTGTTCACTTTGGTCTAATATGTCGAGCAACTGCTGGCCGCTGTGCAATATTTCACTGGCCTGACTCAAGGTTTTTTGTTCCAGCTCCAAACTTTCTACTTCGTCATCAGCCAGCGACAGTTGCTCAAGTTCTTCGACCTGATAGCTCAGTAGCTGCAATTTGGCCTGCTGTTCATCGCTTTGACTGCTGAGTTTAACCAGCGCTGCGTTTAGCTGATGATACTGGTTGAAACTGATGGTAGTTTTATCCTGCAAGCTGGTGTGTGCGGCATAATTATCCAGTAGCAGGCGGTGGTGCTCTTTTTGCATCAAGCTTTGGTGTTCGTGTTGGCCGTGAATAGCGACTAAGAATTGGCCCAATTCACGCAGCGAGCTGAGCGGGCAATTGCGACCATTAATAAAGCTGCGAGATCTGCCCTCTAAGGTGATGATGCGTCTTAAAATACACTCGCCATCCAAGCTTAGCTCCTGAGCATCTAGCCAAGCCTGGGCTTGGGGAAGCTGGTTAATATCAAAATTAGCGATAATTTCAGTCTTCTTGGCTCCGCTGCGAACAGCACCGCTGTCGGCGCGCCCACCTAGTGCCAATTGTAGTGCATCTATCATGATTGATTTTCCGGCACCGGTTTCACCGCTGACCACGGTCATGCCGCGACTGAGTTCCAAGTCTAGTTTTTCGACAATAGCAAAGTTGTGAATACTTAGATGAGTGAGCATAGGAAGTCCAAAGTCTGATAATTTATACAGTACTTTATAGATTATTTTTTGCTCGATTACAATGATTAAATGTTTGTGGCAGCTTTTTTCCCTCAAGCACTTGAAGAGCTAATCAGTAACCCCATATACAGAGCAAATATTAAATTTACCGCTACTTTATATATAAGTTCAGCAACGCTAGTCATTGGCTTTCGGATAAGTGTCAAAAACTATCGGGGAAAGCGCTAATGGCTAGTTTAATCGCTGAACAAACTATTGTTTTTATTAAAAATTGAACTAGCGTTAAAACTCGGAGAGATAAATGAGTGACAAGCAGAACCACCAAGATGTCCCTGCAGAGCCAGTGACCCAAGCTGCAGAGCAGGCGGAAGTTACGCAACCAGCTGAAACTACAGAGCAGTCAGAAGCTTCAGAGCAAGCAGAAGTAGCAGCAGAGCAGGCTGAACTGCCCTCGGATGCACTGGACCCATTGGCGGCTCTGGACATGATTAAGCAGTTAGCGGCGGCCCAGGAAGAAATTAGCAGTCTAAAAGATCAGATGTTACGCACTGTAGCCGATGCGCAAAATACCAAGCGTCGTGCCGAGCAAGACGTCACTAAAGCACATAAATTTGGTACAGAGAAATTTGCCGCTGAAATGTTACCAATTGTTGACTCTCTTACGATGGCGTTGCAAAACCCCGCCAATGATGAGGCAACTAAAGCATTGCACGACGGCGTTGAAATGACCTTGAACATGTTCATTAAGGCACTGGAGAAATTTAGTGTAATGCAAGTTGATCCCCAGGGAGAGGCCTTTGATCCGGCGCTGCATCAGGCTATGTCGATGGTCGATGGTGGTGAGGCAGCCTCCAACACAGTGGTCGCAGTGATGCAGAAAGGCTTTACCCTCAACGGTCGTCTGTTGCGTCCGGCGATGGTTATGGTGGCTAAGTAATAGTTGCTGCAGCGATCAGAAAAAGCCCGGATCAGTCGTTAAAGTTTATCAGTAAATTTTATTCGGGCGTAAACAACACTTGAAATAGCTTAATTCGTATCCATATACCAGTTAAGCGGTCAGAACAGAATTTAGCACAGCCAGATGGCGTGCAATTGGAGAGAAATAATGGGCAGAATAATTGGTATCGATTTAGGAACAACTAACTCCTGTGTCGCAGTTTTAGATGGCGGCAGTGCCAAAGTTATCGAAAATGCTGAAGGGGATCGTACTACTCCTTCAATCGTTGCATACACTGATGACAACGAAATTTTAGTAGGCCAGCCTGCTAAGCGTCAATCGGTAACTAACCCAGTAAATACTTTGTTTGCAATCAAGCGACTTATTGGTCGTCAGTTCAAAGACAAAGTAGTACAAAAAGACATTAAAATGGTTCCTTACAAAATCGTAGCAGCTGATAACGGCGATGCTTGGGTTGCGGTAAGAGACAATAAATTAGCGGCACCACAAATCTCTGCTGAAATCTTGAAGAAGATGAAGAAAACAGCAGAAGATTATTTAGGTGAATCTGTATCAGAAGCCGTTATCACTGTGCCTGCATACTTTAACGATGCTCAGCGCCAGGCGACTAAAGACGCCGGACGTATTGCCGGCTTAGAAGTTAAGCGTATTATCAACGAGCCAACGGCTGCTGCACTTGCCTACGGTATGGACAAGTCAAAAGGTGACAAGACTATCGCTGTATACGATCTAGGTGGTGGTACTTTTGATATCTCTATCATCGAAATCGCAGAAGTAGACGGCGAGCATCAGTTTGAAGTACTGGCCACTAACGGTGATACTTTCCTAGGTGGTGAAGATTTCGATTTACGTCTGATTGAATTCTTATCTGCAGAGTTCAAGAAAGATAGCGGAATCGATCTGCATAACGATCCACTGGCGCTACAGCGTCTTAAAGAAGCGGCTGAGAAAGCTAAAGTTGAGTTGTCATCTGCACAGCAAACTGATGTTAACTTGCCTTACATTACTGCAGATGCAACAGGTCCTAAGCACTTAAACGTAAAATTGACTCGCGCCAAGTTAGAAGCGCTGGTTGAAGACCTGGTTAAAGGGACTATCGCTCCTTGTCGTCAGGCCCTGATAGATGCTGATTTGAGCGCTTCAGAAATTGATGAAGTTATCTTGGTTGGCGGTCAGACGCGTATGCCTATGGTACAAGCGCAAGTCGCTGAGTTCTTCGGTAAAGAGCCACGTAAAGACGTTAACCCAGATGAAGCGGTTGCCGTAGGCGCCTCTATTCAAGGTGCGGTACTTTCCGGTGACGTTAAAGACGTATTGCTACTAGATGTTACGCCTCTTACTTTAGGTATCGAAACAGCCGGTGGTGTTGCCACTGCGCTAATCGAGAAGAACACAACAATCCCGACTAAGAAATCGCAAGTGTTCTCTACTTACGAAGATAACCAGTCAGCGGTTACCATTCACGTCATCCAGGGCGAGCGCAAGCAAGCGGCGATGAACAAATCTCTGGGCCGTTTTGATCTGCAGGAAATCCCAGCAGCTGCCCGTGGTATTCCACAGATCGAAGTTGCATTCGATTTAGATGCCAACGGTATTCTGAACGTTTCAGCTAAAGATAAAGCGACTGGCAAAGAGCAGTCAATCGTCATTAAAGCTTCTTCTGGTTTATCAGATGAAGAGATCGATGCAATGGTTGCTGACGCTGAAGCCAACGCTGAAGAAGATAAGAAGTTCGAAGAACTGACTGTCGTTCGCAACCAGGGCGACGCTATGGTTCACTCTGCTAAGAAAGCATTGGAAGAAGCTGGCGACGCTGCAACTGTCGACGAAAAGAGCGCAATTGAAGCTGCGATTGAAGCTTTAGAAACTGTCTTAAAGGCAAGTGACAAAGAAGAGATCGAAGCCAAAACTACTGCCTTGACTGAAGTGATGGCTCCTCTGGCTGAGAAGATGCAAGCGCAAGCTGCAAAAGCCGGTGAAGGTGCAAAAGCCGATGAAGCTTCCCCTGCTGATGATGCTGTCGACGCAGAATTCGAAGAAGTTAAAGAAGCTGAAGTTGTAGAAGAGACAGACGAGAAGAAGTAATAGCTCAAGCTGTTTGGCGAGGTAATACTCGCCGTATTCCACAAGCCTCTGCTCAATTTCTATTGTCAGGGGCTTATCGCGTTAATAAATAGCAAAGATTTTGTGGCGTCCACAGCGGTGGTCAATACAAAACTCTTAACTGCCAATCAGAGTTAGATATGTCGAAGCAAGATTACTACGAAGTTCTTGGTGTAGATAAAAACGCCAGCGACCGTGATATTAAAAAAGCTTTTCGCCGTCAGGCAATGAAGCTCCATCCGGATCGCAACCCTGATGATCCAAAATCTGAAGCTAAGTTTAAAGAGCTGAACGAGGCCAATGAGGTACTTTCAGATTCACAAAAGCGTGCCGCTTACGATCAGTACGGGCATGCCGGTGTCGATCAGAGTATGGGCGGTGGCCACGGTGGTCAGGGCTTCGGTGATGTCTTTGGTGATGTCTTTGGCGATATATTTGGCGGCGGAGGTGGCGGGCGTCAA
>ASZI01000243.1 GCA_000416315.1 Osedax symbiont Rs2
AAAAAGGCTCCCGAGGGAGCCTTTTTAATTCGCGGTCAGTGTTTAGCCGTTAACCTTCTTTTTCAATTTTTTTGTTAATCACATACTGCTGCGCGATCGATAAGATGTTGTTCACTACCCAGTACAAAGTCAGACCGGCAGGGAACCACAGGAAGAAGAAAGTGAAAATAATCGGTAACATTTTCATAATCTTCGCCTGCATTGGATCTGGCGGAGCAGGGTTCAGAGACTGCTGGATAAACATACTGGCGCCCATCAGGATAGGCAATATGTAGTAGGGATCCAGAACCGACAAGTCAGTTAAATATAAGAAGCTGGCGTGGCGCAACTCAACAGATTCCATCAGTACCCAGTACAAGGCAATGAAAATAGGCATCTGCGCAACTATTGGCAGACAACCACCCAGAGGATTGATTTTCTCTTTCTTATAGAGCTCCATCATCTCTTTGGACATTTTCTGCTTGTCTTCACCGTGCTTCTCTTTAAGGCTGGCGATCACAGGACCAAATTTACGCATTTTTGCCATAGAGCGGAATGCTTTAGCGTTCAGCTGGAACAGCGCTGCTTTTACGGTAATAGTGATACCGATAATAGCCAGACCCCAGTTACCTAAGAAGCCGTGGATAGTGGTAAGTAACCAATACAAAGGCGAGGCGACCCACCACAACCAGCCGTAATCGACGGTTAAGTTAAGTGCCGGTGCCACTTCTTCCATTTGCGCTTGGTCTTTGGGTCCTGCGTAGAAAGTTGCTGATACTGTACTGGTTGTCCCAGCGGCAACATCTATCATAGGAGAGACAAATCCGATCCTATAAAATGGGCTGCCAATTTTTCTGGGCTCGCTTTTGTATAAGTATTGCGTACCAGCAGCCGGAACCCATGCACTGATGAAATAGTGCTGTGACATAGCCACCCAGCCGTCCAGGGAGTTTTCCTTGAACTGCTTGCCGTCATCAATATCTGAGAAGTCAAACTTATTGTAGCTGTCAGTCTCTGTGGAAAAGACCGGGCCCAGATAGGATTGCATACCCATTTCTGTCTGACTGGTCGGATCTGCAAAATCATTGCGTTTGATTTGACCAAACAGTTGCGCCTGCCAGTTCTTAGAGGTTTTATTGTCGATAATGTAATCGAGGACTACCGAGTATTTGCCTTTAGTGAAACTAAAACGTTTGGTGATAGTTACGCCGTTGTGGACAAAAACTAAACTCACCTGCAGAGAATCTCCGTCAAGTGTGTAGCTGTTACTTTGCGAGGTGTAAACAGGTCGACCTATTTCTGCTGAGAAATCCGGACCATCTTTATTAAACAATCCGCTTTGAGCTATATAAGTGCGCTCGTCGTTTTGCTCAAGTAGTACAAAAGGTGAATCACTGCCCAGCTGCGCCTTGTGCTCAGGTAGCGATACCTCAATGATGTCTCCGCCTTTAGTATCAATCAGTACATTCAAGACATCAGTCTTTACACTGATAAGTTGCCCTGTAGTTCCTGTATCTGTTGAGTTCGAAGTTTCTGCTACATCGGTGAGAGGCTTGTCGGTATCTGCAGAGCTGCTGGGGATAGCAATACTAGGTGCATCGCTTGCAGAGGAAGTACTGCCATATACAGAGACAGTTTGTGTCTGTTCTACCACAACTGGTTGTGTGCCGTAGTCTTTTCCCCACTGCAGTACCAGCATATAGGTAATGACTGCTAGAGTGGAGCCTAAAATTATTCGCTGAAAATCCATGGAATTTGCAACCCTTAATAAACTGAATGTATTAGTGAGAGCGCTGCAAGACCCTGAGCTATGCAGCATTCCCTTTTTTGATTTTTTTATTTAATCTGGACCAACATTTCTTCGCCAGTCGATGTAAGTCTTCAGAGCTGACTTCACCGGCACCTTTACGCGCCATGATTATCATGTCGTGGGCAGGGAGTTTATCTTGGTTGAGGCGAAAAGATTCACGCATGATACGTCTTACTAAGTTTCGTTTCACTGCTCGGCGGATATTTTTTTTAGAAATGATGAATCCGATCCGGGGGTGATCGAGTCCATTAGCGCGGGTGAGAATTAAAATGCGCTGATCTGGTATTTTGATTTCGACTGCGTCGAAAACTTTTTGAAAGTCCCCGCCAGTCAGTAATCGTAACTCGCGGGGATAGTTTTGCTTGGTCATTTAGCTGCAATAATTAAGCTGAAAGCTTTTTGCGGCCTTTGGCACGACGACGGTTAATAACGGCACGGCCGCTTTTAGTCGCCATACGAGCGCGGAAACCATGAGTACGAGCACGCTTTAAAACACTTGGTTGGAAAGTTCTTTTCATTTGTCAGTCCTCTGAACGATTATTTGTTTAGTGGCCTGATGCCCACATAGCAAAATTTAGTCGCGAGAGCTTATAGAATTTTTGAAAAAAATACAAACCTTTTCATGTCTATATTGATAAATACTAGGCTGTCGCTGCGCAGTTGAGTAATTAGCTATAAAGGTTGTCTGCTTACAGCACCTTGGAGTGTTTTTGTTGGTAACAAATTAATTCCAAGCAAATACAATAAGTTATTTTGTTGATAACTATTTATAGGATGCCTGTTTGGTCAGTTTTAGTGATATCTGCTAGCCCTTTTGACGCCCAACTGCCCGGAATTATGCATAAAATATTTATTTATACCCAGTCACTTAAAAAAAATGTGAATATGTGGATAACCTAAATAAAGCGCGGTAGAATGTCGACTTCAATTATCAGACTGGTTTGTAGGCGGTTTTTTACACTCTGCGCTGTTGTTAGTGACTATTATTTATCTGGAGCGCGTGTATGTCTATAGAGTTGTGGGATCGCTGTTTGCAAAGTTTGCAAAATGAATTCCCCTCTCAGCAGTACAATACTTGGATCAGACCGCTACAAGCTGAGGCCACAGATACTGCTCTTATTCTTATTGCCCCCAACCGTTTTGTCCGCGACTGGGTTAATGATAAATTTTTGTCACGAATTACCCAGGTAGTTTGTGATGTCGCCAACGACGCTGGACTAGTAGTGCGCATCGAAGTGCGCCAGGCGGCCGGTGCTGCTCCTTTAAGTATGCCAGTAGTACAGCCGCGCATTCGGCCCTCGCCAAGAGTCAGTGTCAATCAGAACATCGAGCGAGAACACAATGATCCTGTCCCTGTCCCCGCACCTGTCGCTAGAAACTATAACGAGCCAGCCCCACAACTGGAGTTGGATGTTGGAAATTACGGTAGAAGTTCGAGGGTAGTAGATGTCGAGGGAGGGTTAAGGCATCAGTCTAATCTCAATGAAGCATTTACCTTTAATTCTTTTGTCGGTGGTAAATCTAACCAGCTAGCACTGGCAGCTGCTCAGCAGGTGAGTGACAATCCGGGTGGCTCTTACAATCCGCTGTTTATTTACGGCGGAGTCGGCTTAGGTAAAACCCATTTGATGCACGCGGTCGGCATGGAGCTGCTGAAGAAGAACCCCAGTGCTCGGATAGTCTATTTGCACTCAGAGCGCTTCGTTGCCGATATGGTCAAGGCACTGCAGCTAAATGCGATCAATGATTTCAAGCGTTACTATCGTTCTGTCGATGCATTGCTGATTGATGATATTCAATTTTTTGCCGGTAAAGAGCGCTCTCAGGAAGAGTTTTTCCATACCTTTAATGCCCTGTTAGAGGGTGGTCAGCAGATGATTTTAACCAGCGACAGATACCCCAAGGAAATCGCTGGAGTCGAAGATAGACTTAAATCCCGCTTTGGCTGGGGGCTGACTGTCGCTGTTGAGCCACCGGAACTTGAAACTCGGGTGGCTATTGTGATGAAAAAGGCTCAGGAAGCGGGGGTGATGTTACCTGATGATGCGGCATTTTTTCTGGCGCAAAAGATTCGCTCCAACGTTCGCGAACTCGAAGGGGCATTAAAACGGGTGATTGCCAATGCGCATTTCACCGGAAATGCGATTACTACTGCATTTATTAAAGAATCTTTGAAAGACCTTCTAGCATTACAAGACAAACAAGTTAGTATTGATAATATACAACGAGTTGTAGCAGAATATTATAAAATTAAAATAGCTGATCTGCTTTCCAAGCGACGCAATCGCTCGGTGGCTAGACCTAGGCAAGTAGCAATGAGTTTGGCGAAGGAGCTGACCAATCACAGTCTGCCGGAAATTGGCGACGCGTTTGGTGGCAGAGATCACACAACGGTATTGCATGCTTGTCGTAAAATTAAAGAACTGCGTGAATCCGATGCGGATATCCGTGAAGATTATCAAAATCTACTGCGCCATTTGACAGCGTAGCAACGATTGAAAAAGGTAGCGTAAACATGAGATTTGTCATTTCCCGTGAAGCACTTATTAAACCGTTACAACTTGTAGCCGGTGTTGTTGAGCGTCGCCAGACACTGCCAGTATTGTCTAACATTTTGTTAGTCGCTGAAGGTGACCAACTCTCTATGACAGGCACTGACCTGGAAGTAGAATTAGTTGGACGGGTCACGCTGGATGAACCCGCTGAAGCTGGGTCTATCACTGTTCCCGCACGAAAACTAATGGATATCTGTAAATCGCTACCCGATAATGCAATCATCGAAATCAAGCTTAACGATGCTAAAGTTGTTATCAAAGCGGGACGCACACGTTTTACTTTGACGACACTACCGGCCACTGAATTTCCTAACGTGGAAGATTGTGATCAAAGTTTCGAGTTGACCTTGCCGCAGGAAAAGTTACGCCATCTGATCGACCAGACCGGTTTCTCTATGGCTCAACAAGATGTTCGCTACTATCTTAACGGTATGATGATGGAAGTCAGCGATGGCATGTTGCGCTCGGTTTCCACTGACGGCCACCGTCTGGCAACCAGTGTTACAGTCGCTGAAACGGCCAATGAGACTTCTGAGCAGATCATCATCCCGCGCAAGGGGATATTAGAGTTAGCCCGCCTGTTACAAGGTGGAGATAAACCGCTTAAGTTGGTGGTCGGCTCTAACCATATACGTGCCCACGTCGCAGATTATATATTTACATCTAAGCTAGTTGACGGGAAATTCCCTGACTATCAGCGAGTTATCCCGCGCGGCGGTGACAAGATTGTGTTGGGTAATCGTCAGGAGTTGCGCCAGGTTTTTAGCCGGATCGCCATACTCTCTAACGAAAAATACCGTGGTGTGCGCTTGACCTTGACCAGTGGTTTCTTAAAAGTAATGGCGAATAACCCAGAGCAAGAAGAGGCTGAGGAGACTATCGCAATTGATTATCAAGGCGAGTCTCTGGAAATAGGTTTTAATGTCAATTACCTGATCGATGTGCTTTCTATCATCAATTCCGACATAGTGCGTTTTACCCTCTCAGACTCAAACAGCAGTGCATTAGTCGAAGGCTATGACGAAGAGGGAAGTGTCTTTGTTGTTATGCCGATGCGGATGTAATAGCTGCTTAACAGCGTATTGTTAGTGCGCTGTAAAATATTATGCTTTAAGCCGCTGCGGTGTTCTCGTCAACAGCGGCTTATTTGCAGTACTTACCTTTCAATGCTATCCATTGCTGTGTGCGCTGCGCTTCACAGAATTTCGCGGTTACTTGCTTAAAATGGCGATAAAATCACTAAAAATTCAAAATATCCGTAACTTACGGCACGTTGAATTTATGCCCTCTGCCAATGTCAATCTTATCCACGGGGTCAACGGTAGTGGTAAAACTTCACTGCTGGAGGCTATAAATTTTCTGGGTCTGACCCGCTCTTTTCGCACCCGAAAATTCCCCTACTTTGTCAGCCGCGAGCAAAAAGAGTCGATAGTATTCTCGCAGTTACAAGGTTGTTCAGATCAAAACAGTGATTCCCTGGGAGTTAGTCGCGATGTTAGCGGTGCGGTGAATGTCAGATACAACGGCTCAAATATCGATATTTCCCAGCTTGCAAACTTAGTGCCGCTGCTGGTAATTAATACAGACACCTTTCAAATTCTCGAGGGCAGCCCGGCGATTAGACGCCAATTTGTCGATTGGGGTAGCTTTCATGCTGATCAAAGTTATATTCATGCCTGGAGAAGCTTTAAACGGGTGTTACAACAGCGTAATTCTCTTTTAAAGTGTGGTAAAATAGATCCGCAAATCCGTCGTATTTGGGATGTTGAGTTTGTTAAGCATGCACAGCAGATCACCCAGATACGCCAGCGTTATATAAATCAATTATTACCCGATTTTTTAGCCATCAGCGAGCGCTTGATGGGCGAGGTTGATTTGAGCTTGAGTTTCTCTCCTGGCTGGGATCAGAAAAGGCCTCTGGATGAGTTATTGGACGAGCAGTTGCAGCGAGATTTAAAGCAGGGCTATACTGCCGCAGGGCCACAAAGAGCTGATCTGCGGATTAAAGTTGACGGGGTAAGCGCGGCCGAGCGCTTATCTCGCGGGCAAAAAAAATTGGTTGTTAGCGCCTTAAAATTAGCGCAGGGAGCCGTTTACAATAAGCTCAAAGATGATCGCTGTATCTATTTAATCGACGATTTACCGTCGGAGCTAGACGCTCAGCACTGCCAGTTGTTTTGTCAGTTTTTAGAGCAGACCGAGAGTCAGTGTTTTATTACTTGTGTAGAGCCGCAGTCACTGATGAGTTACTGGCAGAGCACTACAGAAATAAAAAGTTTTCAAATTGATAATGGCCAGTTGCGCGATACATAGAAAAATACTGCGCTGCTATTACATATAAAAATTAACTGGGGATGTGACCGCGATAAGCAGTCCATACTAGCTAGGAGATGACCATGAGTGGTGAACAACAAGAGTACGGCGCCGACAGTATCAAGGTTCTAAAAGGACTCGATGCTGTGCGAAAACGTCCTGGTATGTATATAGGCGATACTGACGATGGCTCCGGTCTGCATCACATGGTCTTTGAAATCGTCGATAACTCTATCGATGAGGCCCTCGCCGGACACTGTACTGAAATCAATGTCGTTATTCGCTCCGA
>ASZI01000244.1 GCA_000416315.1 Osedax symbiont Rs2
AGTTATAGATTTCCCCGAGACACTTATCGCAGTGCTGGAACACAAAGGGCCGGTAGGGCGTTTGAATTACAGTATTGAAAAATTCATCGACTGGCGAAAATTCAGCAAGCTGTCGCCGGTTGCCAGTAGTAGCACTTATGGCCTAGTGTACAGTGACCCAAAAAATACTGACCCCGCCGAATTTCGCTTCGATGTTTGCGGTGAGGTCAAACAAAGTGTTGCTGAAAATGATTGGGGGATAATAAACAAAGCCATACCAGCGGGGCGCTATGCTTGTATCCGCCATTATGGGTCGCACGATCAGTTAGATGCGAAAGTGCGCTATTTGTATTGCCAGTGGCTGGTTGAAAACAATCAGAACTTAGCTGACTTCCCCTGTTTTTTTGAGTATGTAAATTTTTTCCCAGAAGTGGCTGAACATGAATTAATCACCGATATCTACTTAGGTCTGCAATAGTCGCTATCTGCATGAAAAGCCGGTCAATGCATTTGACAACTGACAGCGCTGAACTATATTTTCAATGTTGAGGAACATCTGCGCTGTGCCGCGATCTATCTATTGCTAACATATATCAGTTGCCAGTCTCGGCAGCTTTGCTAGCTGGACTGTTTAGTGTGCAGTTCAGCTGCCTTTTCCTCTATAATTATCTCAATTTTATTTGCAGTTATACCCATTTTTTTCGCAGAGAAATACTTTGTTTACCGCGTGAACTTTATGAACAAAATGTACAGAATAAACTAAAAAGCCTTTAATTTCATAAGCTGTTCAGTTGCTATTGTAACCTCTATTGTGTTTCTCATAACGAAAACAACAAGGAGAAAAACATGTCTATCAAACGTCGTACTTTACTAGCTGCTGCAATCACAGGTTGCCTATTAAGCAGTTTCTCATTTTCAGTAGCCGCTGAAGCAAAACTTGAAAAAATTCACTTCTTGATCCCTGGTGGAGCAGGTGGTGGCTGGGATGGCACTGCACGTGGTACTGGTGAAGCCTTAACTAAATCTGGTTTAGTTAAAGAAGCCTCTTTTCAAAATATGTCTGGTGGTGGCGGCGGTAAAGCTATCGCACACTTAATCGAGACTGCTAAGAACTCACCTGATACCTTGATGGTTAACTCAACGCCAATCGTTGTGCGCTCTATCACTAAAGTATTCCCACAGAGTTTTCGTGATTTAACACCCGTCGCTGGTACTATTGCCGATTACGGCGCTTTTGTTGTTAAAGTTGACAGCCCGCTAACAGAGTGGAGCCAAGCGGTTGCACTGTTCAAAGAGAACCCAAGAAAACTTAAGTTTGCCGGTGGATCCGCTCGCGGATCATTGGATCACTTAGTTGCAGCTGCGGTAATTAAAGCAGAGGGACTAGATCCTCGTACACTTAAATACATCCCTTACGATGCGGGCGGAAAGGCAATGGCTGGTCTTCTTTCAGGAGAAGCTAAAATCCTTTCTACTGGTTTAGGCGAAGCACTGGCGCTAGCTAAAGGTGGCCAGGTACGCATCTTAGGTATCACGGCTCCAGAGCGTGTTGCAGATGCTCCGGATGTTAAGACCATGACGGAAATGGGTAACAACACTGTTTTTGCTAACTGGCGCGGATTCTTCGCAGCACCTGGTGTTTCGAAGGAGCAAGTGGCTAAGTGGAATGAAACTTTAGAAGCTATGTACAAAACTCCTGAGTGGGAAACTGTACGTGGACGTAACGGTTGGGTTAACGTTTACAAAAATGCTGATGATTTCTACAAGTTCCTTGAGCAGCAAGAAGAGCAGCTAGGTTCTCTAATGAAAGAGTTAGGTTTCCTTAAGTAATAGCTAATATTGCTTTGCTTGAGTGGCACGGCCCTGGGCTGTCGTGTCACTCAAACCATTATAAAGAATGGAGGCTCTCAATAAGTCCCGAATGTAAGCCGATCTCAACGTATCACTCGAGACTTAGTCAGATCTTTCACTATTAAAGAGGAGGGCTAGCTGTGAAGTTGACCCTTAATATATATGACAATAGCTAAAAACCGTATCGGTGGTTTAATATTCCTGGCGCTCTCTCTCGGCTACGGTTACTCCACTACTCTAATTCCTATGTACCCCGGCGATGAATATGAAATATTCACTGCTAAAACCCTTCCAGCAGTTCTCGCAATAATAGGTGTTTTTTTATCTTTGGCACTTCTGATTAGCTCCAGGGATGAGCAGAAATCTGAGCTGCCCAAGCTAGACTGGACTATTGCTGCAAAGCTAATGGGGTTAATGGTTGTCTACGGACTTGTGTTGGAAACATTGGGTTTCTTAATCGCCACTACGCTATTTTTGCTTTGTGGTTATTGGCTACTGGGAGAGCGGCGCAAAATGTTATTATTTTTCTGCTCGCTACCGCTAGTGACAGTATTTTGGTATGGATTAACGCAGTTGCTGGATATCTATCTTGCACCAGGTGCAGTATTACAATGGATGGGAGTCTAAGTTATGTGGGAAGGTGTCTATATAGGTGTGACCACAGCAGTTATGCCGTTTAATTTGTTAATGCTGTTTGTCGGTTGTTTCGCCGGTACTTTTATCGGCATGTTGCCAGGTCTGGGCCCGGTATCGGCGGTAGCGTTGATGATACCTGTTACCTACGGACTGGATCCGTCGTCCGGAATTATCCTGATGGCCGGTGTCTATTATGGAGCGGTGTTTGGCGCATCGACTTCTTCGATCCTGATAAACGCTCCGGGTTGTTCAGCGACGGTAGTAACGGCCTTTGATGGCTATCCGATGGCTCAGCGCGGACAGGCGGGGAAAGCCCTGGCGCTGGCGGCGTACTCGTCGTTTGTCGGTGGTACTATAGGTGCGATCTTTCTGATCTTTTTTGCGCCGATGCTGGCGACAGTTTCACTGAGTTTCCAGTCCAGTGATTACTTTGCCTTAATGGTGTTGGGCCTAACCGCAGTGGCAGCTTTTGCCGGAAAAGGTAATATTCTCAAAGCGCTGATGATGTGTGTTTTGGGCTTAATGCTCTCTACGGTGGGAACTGACAGATCCAATGGCGTAGAGCGCTTTACTTTTGGCTCGATAGAATTTATTGACGGCTTGAGCTTTCTGCTATTGGCGATGGCGACTTTTGCCCTGGCCGAAGTTGTTATGTCGGTGATGGATAAAAGTACTGATGCGCAGCAATCTAAGGTCAATAATACCAGCTCGCTGGGCAGTATGAAGCTGACTAAAGCCGAAATCAAAGAAGTGGCACCTACTATGGTGCGCTCTTCGGTACTGGGCTTTATCGTCGGTGTTCTTCCTGGAGCAGGTGCCACTATTGCAGCTTTCTTAGCTTATGGTATTGAGCGAAATTTAGCTTCGGCAAAAGCCAAGTTAGGTTTTGGTAAGGGCTCTTTAAGAGGTTTGGCAGCACCTGAATCTGCTAATAATGCAGCTTCTACTGGCTCCTTTGTGCCGCTACTGACTTTAGGTATTCCAGGCTCAGGGACTACAGCTGTGATGTTAGGCGCATTGATAGCTTATGGTATTCAACCTGGACCGCAGTTATTTATCGATCATCCGGATGTGTTTTGGTCGGTGATCGTCTCTATGTATTTAGGTAACGTGGTGCTGTTGATTCTAAACTTGCCGCTGATCCCCTATATAGCCAAGCTGCTGGAAATACCAAGGCCAATATTGATTCCCTTAATCTTGTTTTTCTCACTGACAGGTGTCTATCTGGTTTCATTTAACGCATTTGACATTCAAGTGATGGTAATTATTTGCATCGCGGCGATTGGCTTAAAGCTGTTAGATTTTCCACTGGCGCCGATGTTGTTAGGTTTTATCCTCGGCGGTATGCTGGAAGATAACTTAAGACGTGCACTGCTGATTAACGACGAGAGCTTGAGCTTTATGTGGGAGCGTCCGCTCACCGCTGTGATTATGGCATTGGCGATGCTGGCACTGTTCGGACAACCGCTACTCAATTTCATTAGAAATAGAGTAGGGCAGAGAAAAGAGCAAGACGTATTTGATTCAGAGTAATTTATAATCGACCGCTTACCAGTGGAGCAGCTTGCCCCACTGGTAACTTTTATAAGATTAGCCCCACAGTATTTTAGCGCACAATCCCCCTTCGTTTGCCAGCTACAGTTTTACATCCCCCCGCAGTAAGAACCACAGATAGCTATCCGCGGCCAAAATTTTCCATCGGGCAACTCCCCGCCTATAATTGATCTCTAAGTTTACTTAGCTGCTTTGGCCAGAGTCGCATCTGCTGTATGCAAATGCCTCCTTAGGCGCATGGGGCTGGTTGCTAATTGGCTGGTCTCAGGCTGGTTAAATACTGGCTGTTGGAAGGGACAAGCAGAAGTTGAGGCGCAGAGCGGTGATTTTATCCACAGGTCGCTAAACAGCGGCAGTTGTTAGTAAACAAAGGTAGCAGAGGGCTGAGATTATCGGCACGAAGATGGGCGTACTGGGGTTATAGGTTGGTTTCGGATTGGATATAAAGGCGTTCCGGGCGACCTACAGAGCCGTAGCTTACGTCGGCGCGCAGTTCGGAGCTACTCACCAGGTACTCTAGATAGCGTCTGGCGGTAGTACGACTGCTACCGACTAACTCTCCCATCTGCTCAGCGGTGTGGCCTGTTGAGCCCTGCGAGAATATATTACGGATTTTTTCTAAAGTGAGCGGGTCTATGCCTTTAGGCAGGGAAGCATTGGCAGATTTTGCCTGCGAACTGCTGCGCGGTAACAATAAATCCACAGTAGATTGATCCAGGCTGGTCTGGCTTTTGGCTTCCAGAGCGGATAATTTTTTACTGTGGTCGCGATAGTTTTGTAGGGCGCTCTGTAGTCTATCGAATACTAAAGGTTTTAGAATATAGTCGAAAACGCCACTGTGCAGAGCTTCGGTTAAACTCGTGACGTCTTTGGCGGCAGTGATTAAGATCACATCAGTGGCGCTTTTGCTACTGCGAATCTTTCGCAGTAGCTCCAGGCCATTGCCCTCTGGAAAATGAATATCTAACAACAGCAAATTAGGCTCAAGAACCTCCACCATATCTTGTGCATCTATAGTGCTATGGGCGATACCTAGTACTTCAAAGCCTTCGATGCGCTCAATAAAGCGCCGCTGGATCTCGGCAATTTTATGATCGTCCTCTGCTATGACAATACTGATATTATGCATCTACTATTACCTTAGAAATAGGGTGAGATCAGGGAGGGTGCGAACAAGCCTGGTACGCCTCTGGCTCGCAGAGAAAAGGCCGGGCTCATGCACATGTTCCACAGCCGAAATCCAATTGTATCATTGTTTTGGCTAAATTCAGGCGCAGCTAGATATTTACTTATTGACAGAGCATTGTCTAGCTTGAATGCATTATTGCGACAACTCTTTGGGTAGGTAAACGGTGATGCGAGTACCGCCGGCTTCCGGTTGTGATAGTTGAATGCTGCCCTGCAGCAAATTGACAATTTGTTTGGCGAGAAACAGTCCCCAACCGTGCCCCCCCTCTTCTTTGCTGCTATACCCCTGGTCAAATATTTGCTGCTCAACAGCCACAGGAATACCTGGGCCGCGGTCTTCAACTTCCATGATGATGTCTTTACCTATATCGGTCATGGATAAATATACGCAGTTTTGCTGGGTTTTAAGGGAGGCGTCATAGGCGTTATCGAGTAAGTTACCGAGCACCGTGATAATCTGCTCGGGCTTTATATGGCTAGGTAATACCCCCATGTTGCTCTCTTCATCGATAATTAAGTTCAGACCCATTTCTCTGGCGCGATTAAATTTACCGATAATACAGCCTGAGAGTACTGGATTATCAACCGCGTTCATTAGTAAGTGTATCAATGCCTGCTGCGCTTGAGTTTCGCTGCTGATTAGCTCTAGCGCCTGCTGATTGGCGCCCAGTTCAATCAGGCCCGCAATAGTATTAAGTTTATTGGCGTACTCGTGAGTTTGGCTGCGCAAGGTCTGGGAATACTGCTCCGCTTTAGTTAGTTTTTGACTGATCAGGTCCAGCTCGTCTTTCAATCTGAAACTGGAGACTACCCCCACCGGAGTGTCTCCATCAAAAATCGGAATACGGTTGGCGATTAGCACGTTGTTGTTGCGATATATTTCCCGGTCAAACTGTGACTCTTTGCTGGTCAATAAATCCAGCATAGTGCTGTTAGGTAAAATATCATTGAGATGTTTTCCCTTTAGGCTATCGCCCTCCGTGAGGCCAAATAAACGTACTGCCTCGGGGTTAAAGGTGATAATAAGCCCCTGTGGGTTGACGGCAATGATCCCTTCGCGGACACTTTCCAAAGTGGCGGTATACTCTTGGAACAACTGAGCTATCTGTTCGGGCTCCAGGCCAAAGATAGCCCTTTTAAAATAATTGGTAATGCGCAACGCCGCCAGTACCGACAGCACTATCCCGACTAACATGGCAATCACAATACTGGTCTGATAGCTCTGAATAATATCGCTGACGTTGTCCAGCATGTAACCGACCGAAACTATGCCAATTATTTCTCCACGCTCATCAAAAATGGGAGTCTTACCACGTATAGAAGGCCCCAGAGTTCCCACGGCCTTGGATACGTAAGATTCTCCATATGTAAGTGCGCGAATATTATCGCCACCTTTCATTACCTGGCCAATGCGCTCGGGAACGGGATGGGAGAGCCTAATTCCTTCTTTGGTGCCAATAACAATAAAGCGAGCATCGCTATTTTCACGGGTTCGCTCTGCAAGGCGTTGTAGGTTGCGGCTGTTTAGTTGCTGCACACCGATGCGTACTTCCGGCTGAGCGGCGACTCCTTTTGCCATCTGTAGAGCGCGCTGGCCAATTTGCTCTTCCAGTGAAGAAGCTAAGTGCTGCAGAGCATAACCACCGAGTAGCAGCGCCTGCAATAATGCAGTAGCACAGAGCACTAGCAGCATTCTGTTTCGTAAACTAAGCGGTATTATCTTTCTAAAGTTCATAGTTAAGTGCTATCAATAGACAAATTTGAGACGCTGGGCTGTAATAGGTAATTGCGCTGTTTGCTCTGCGAGAATTTAGCAGAGTTGTGTGCCCTGATCACAGTAAGATAATAAAAGAAAAAGCCTGCCAGTGAAACAGTTCTTGAGCAGATAGGGGGATCAATAATGAGTGAGCACAACTCAGCAGCGAAGTGCCAAGTTGTGGTGCATCGCTGATACAGCTTATAGGCTATTGGCCTTAGCTTGGGCGGGGGTCAAACCTTTCAGCTCTCCCCAGTTGTTTTCAGCGGTGTCAATGTGACCGGGTATGTCACTGAGCCATTTCTTTTGCACTGTTTTGCTAAGGTTTAAATAGAGCTTTTGATCGACAATTCTCCAGGCCTGAGGGTCGGTATCAAACTTTAGCTTCATTGCAACTCCCATGGCGCAGAAGCCCCCGTATTGAGGGGCAAATTTTTCAGCATTAGCCTTAAATAAATCCCGGTTATTGGCATTGGAAAAATGGTAAATTGCGTTTTTATAGGTGGCACTGTACTTATGACTGCCCTGCATTGCTTTGCCCTGGGTGAAATAGGCGACTGGATCATAACCTTTGATGGCTATATCATTATCATCGGCATTGGCTTCTATATCAGCGGCGAAACTGAATTGACTAATGGCCATGGCTGCGGTGATGACTATGGCTTTTAGTAATCTTGTAATCTTCATTTTATTATCCTATCTTATCGTTTAAAGGAGCGGGCTGCACTGGTATGCAGTGTCTCAAGTGATACTTTAATAAAAAGCTCCTGAATGCGGCCACCCGATCGTGCAAAGATTGAAACAGATAGTCCAGAACAATGGCGTCTGTGCAGGATGCCAGGTGGGAATATGACCGGTTTTGGCCTGCGTATATAAAAAGAGTGACAAAAGTGGACAATGTTGCAGCGATTTTAAAGAACTTCTCAATAACTACTCAAGTGATTTTTAACGGCAGTTTTTGTGGCAGTAAGACCTTGGGCTCAAATTTGTCGGGAGATTGTGGGCACTTACACTTTCTGCGTTCTGGGAAATTAACAGTGCTCAGTGATAGCGGGCACAAGTTAGTATTCGAGCGGCCTACAGTGATAATGCTGCCTTGCTCAACAGAACACCAAATAGTTTCTGCTGAATCTGAGAATGCCGATGTTGTCTGTGCAACGGTCCAGTTTTATGGCGTAAAACAACGTCAATTATTAGCTAACTTGCCAAAGTTAATTTGCTTGGATATCAACGTCGGTGAAATTCAAAAAACAGTGCAGTGGCTTTTTAAAGAGGTTGATGGTCAGCAGCTTGGCCAGCAGAGCATAGTTAACAAGCTCTGTGATATCTTCATGATTCAGATGTTACGGCAATTATCAGCTCGGGGAATAGTTTTGCAAGGCATGCTGGCAGGGCTCAGTCATCCGGGGTTGGCCAAGACTATGGTAATGTTACAAGAGTCACCAGAACAGCAGTGGAATTTAACTAGCATGGCCAGCAGTGCGGCGATGTCTCGTTCAAAATTTGCCGCTTTATTTCGCGAGACAGTCGGGCAAACGGCCACTGAGTTCTTGACTGATTTGCGAATTTCACTGGCCCAGGAACTGTTGCAACAAGATCAAGCGGTAGCACTAGTTGCCAACCGCGTTGGCTACGAACACGGCTCTGCCCTGGCCAGGGTATTCCGTAAAAAAACTGGATTATCCCCGCTGCAATGGTTGGAAATGTTACACAAGAAGTAACAGCAGTGGCGGTGGGGTTTTATGCCACCCCACTGGCTAGCTAGGCTAGTCACGAAAGCTGATGTGAGGCCAGTTTTTCTGCTTGGCAACTTGGGCTAAGTGCGAATCGGCGTCGACGGCGATAGGGTGATCGACTAATTCTAATAGTGGCAAATCATTGCGCGAGTCGCTGTAAAAATAACTGCCTTCGAGTTTATGTGGATTGTGCTCCAGCCACTGTTTTAATCTGACGATTTTTCCCTCTTGAAAACAGGGGGTACCTGAGTATTGACCTGTATATTCACCATCAATCATTTCTGGGGCTGTCGCTATAATGTCATCTACCTGCAGAGCCGCGGCTATTGGAGCTGTGACAAAAAGGTTAGTGGCAGTGATAATTAAAATAAAATCCCCCTGTTGGCGATGATGTTGTAATTTTTGTTGTGCCTTGATCTGCATCATCGGCTGGATCTTCTGTTGCATAAACTCACTGTGCCATAGTTGTAATTGCGCAACGCTGTTATCTTTTAAGGGCTTGAGGGCAAACGCCAAAAAAGCCTGGATGTCCATATTGCCGTCTAAATACTGCTGATAAAACAGATCATTGGCGCGACGGTATAGCTCGACGTCAACGATGCCTTTTTCACAGAGGTATTCTCCCCAGGCATGATCGCTGTCGCCATTGATTAATGTATTGTCTAAATCAAAAATTGCCAGTGCCATGTGGTTTTTCCCGTGCGTAAAAGTCGCTGAATGTGAGTAATAATTATCTTGGGGCTAAAAAAATATTATCTTACCCTAATCGCTGAGTTGAAATGAGCATAATTTGCCTAAAAACGAAAAAATGAATAATGATTTCAAACTGATGTTGCTTAGCTATTTGCACAAGGGCAGATGTGTGGAACAATAGCTGAAAGAATTTTAGGAATGTGCTGTGATAGATTCAGACGGGTTTAGACCAAATGTGGGTATCATTTTGGCCAACTCGCAAGGGCAAGTGCTCTGGGCACGCCGCATTGGTCAAAGCTCTTGGCAGTTCCCTCAAGGGGGGATTAATGAAGGCGAGACCCCAGAGCAAGCAATGTTCAGAGAGGTTCAGGAAGAGATTGGTTTGACCGCAAATGATATTGAAATTGTCGCGGTTACCAGGGGCTGGTTGAGGTATAGATTACCTAAGAGAATGATCCGCCATCACTCCCTGCCTGTGTGTATTGGACAAAAGCAAAAATGGTATCTGCTCAAAATAATTAGCGATGATGCTGCCATCAATATCAATGCCACTGAGTCGCCGGAGTTTGATGGCTGGCGCTGGGTGAGTTATTGGTATCCATTGGGGCAGGTGATTTCATTTAAGAGGGAGGTTTATCGCAAAGCGATGAAAGAGTTGTCGCCTAAGTTGTCAAGGCTGGTCAGTGTTGATTGATCAGGAGTTGAGGTATTAGCGGACATCTCTAGTCGCTACTATACTGAGCGAATAGAAACTGGAAGTTTTTTGTAGATGTCTGATAAGGGAGTGAAAAATGCTGAAATTGCTGCGCAAGATTGTAACTGAAGTAAGGGCTGAAACCGATTTAGAGGCAGTTCTGAAACTGATAGTGTGCAGAATACAAGAGGGCATGAATACTCAAGTTTGCTCCATTTACCTTAAAGATACTACTAACAAGCGCCTTACTTTACGCGCCAGTGAAGGACTGCATCAGAAGTCGATCGGCAGCAGCTTATCTCAGCATGAAGGGGTGGTTGGGCTGGTCGCTAATCGCGCCGAGCCTGTCAATACTGATGACATAGAACAGCACCCATCCTATTGCTTTATCCCAGGCACCGGGGAAGAGCGCTTCCACTCTTTTCTTGGTGTGCCTATTATCTACCAGCGCGAGGTGTTGGGGGGGTTGGTTATTCAGCAGTTTGACGGCCGCCGTTACAAAGAGACGGAGGAGTCATTTTTGGTGACGGTGTCGGCACAATTGGCCGGTATTATTATTCAGGCGGAGGCAACTGCGGCTGTCACTGTGACTAAACTGCAAAAAAAGTCCCAAGTTGATCGCTGTTTTATCGGGGTTTCCGGTGCAGCGGGTATTGCCATTGGCAAAATGGTGGTGGTTTCTGAAAGTGCTGAGTTAGATAGTGTCGCTGAACGGCAGATAGAAGATACATATTCCGAAGTACGCTCATTTGAAGCGGCACTTGAGCATGTGCGCAGTGATATACGCTCTGCCAGCGCACGTCTGGCGCAACGGCTAGGTGAGCAAGAGCAAGCGCTGTTTGATGTGTATTTAAAGATGCTTGAGGACAACTCACTGGCCGGTGAAATAGTTAAACGGATTATGCAAGGCAATTGGGCACAGTGGGCGTTGAGCTCAGTGGTGATAGAGCACTGTCGGCAATTCGACATGATGGATGACCCTTATTTAAAAGAGCGCGCCTCAGATATCCGTGATTTGGGCAAGCGCATATTGGCTTATTTACAAGAGCAGAAAGGCCCGCAATCTATCGACTTGGCTGAGGGAAGCGTACTAGTGGCCGAGGAGTTGTCTCCGGCCATGTTAGGTGAAATTCATACCGACAAATTACTTGGTCTGATCTCAGTAAAAGGTTCTGGTAATTCTCATGCGGCGATTTTGGCCAGGTCCATGGGGATCCCAACTGTGATGGGAGCGGTCGAGCTTCCCTACAAAAAACTCAGCGGTCGTACAGTGGTCCTGGATGGTCACTCGGGCCGGCTGTATTTGAATCCCTCTACTGAGCTACTGCAGATATATCAAGCTCAATTGGAACAGGAACAGCAGCAAGAGGCCGAACTCGATGTGTTAAAAATGCTGCCGGCGCAAACTCAGGACGGCGTGACTATGCCGCTGTGGGTTAACACCGGTTTAATTGCCGATGTGCAGCGCGCCTTAGATAAAGGTGCTGAGGGGATAGGTTTATATCGCACCGAAATCCCTTTCATGATTCGCAATGTATTCCCCTCGGAACACGAGCAGACACAAATTTACGCTAAGCAACTAGAAGCCTTTGCTCCGCGCCCGGTAACTATGCGCACTTTGGATATAGGTGGTGATAAATCGCTGAACTATTTTCCGATTGAAGAGGAAAATCCTTTCCTGGGCTGGCGCGGCGTAAGGGTCACTCTGGATCATCCGGAAATATTTTTGGTACAGATAAGGGCGATGCTCAGAGCCAACGATAGCTATGGCAATTTGCGTATCATGCTGCCGATGGTTACCAGCATCAATGAAGTAACTGAATCCATTGCTTTAATCGATCAGGCGGTATTGGAGCTGCGCGAGGAGGGACTTAAAGTAGAGAGGCCTCCGGTCGGTGTGATGATCGAAGTGCCCGCAGCATTATATTTGACCCGGGTTTTTGCCAGGCATGTTGATTTTATCTCGGTGGGCTCCAACGACTTGACCCAGTACTTGCTAGCGGTGGATCGCAATAACCCCAGAGTGGCTCCGCTGTACAGCAGTTATCATCCAGCGGTGCTGCAGGCGCTAAAATATATAGTCAAAGAAGCACAGAGAGAGCATGTTGATGTCTCTATTTGCGGAGAGCTGGCAGCAGACCCTGCTGGTGCATTACTGTTAATGGCAATGGGTTATAATTATCTGTCGATGAATGCCAATAACTTACCCAAAGTGAAATCTGTGATCAGAAACTGTAACTTTAGTGAAGCTAGAGTGATGTTAAAAAAAGTATTGCGCTTGAATGATATAGAGGAAATAAAAACTGAAATGCAGAGCTCGCTCAATGCAATGGGCTTAGGGTCACTGATTAAAGAAGGTTCTTTTAAATAACAGCGCAATCATTACATCGAAGTGTTGCAGCCGCTAAGGCACATTCCTCTGGGTCTTATTACAATTAGCTGCCAAATACTGGCAGCTGTACCTTGAAGCTGGATTCACCAGTAAATCCTTCGCGGTTGTAGCGCATTTCAGTGATATGGGTTGAGCCGCTGGCTTCCTGCAGTAGAATAGTCTTAGCTCTGGTGCCATAATTTTCTAATTGAATGAACTGTGCGGATAGTGATCTCTCCCACTCTTTGCTGATACCTGTATCAGGCAGTAAGGGGTCATCGGCAAGTTCAGTGTCAGTCAATAGCTTCGCTAATGTTTCACTGCAGACGTTGCTCTGGCTAATTAACTCGGACAATTGCCGTTTCGCGGCTACAAGTTTTGGCCAGGGAGTGTCCAGAGAGCCGTTACACAAGCCGTAGATTCCCGGTTGCAGTTTTTGCTTGTGTTGCAAATCACTATCGGGACTTCGATTACTGCTGAAAAACAATCCACTGCTGTCGCCACTCAATAAGTTGTATCCGCCATATTGTTGGGCGGTATTTTGTATTGAATCTATAAAGTGCTCGGCGCCAAGCGGGCTCAACAATGCCGCATTGACAAGCTGGCCACGGGATAGTTTGGCAGGTTTTCTATTGGCGGTTATCCGCCTGAAATTGGTCACTGCAACGAAGCGGCCATCACAGTGCAGGCCCAGCCAAGTACCACCTTGCTCTAAGTCCTTGCCAGCTAACATACTTGGCCGATCTGACCAAAACTGCATCGGCGCGCTAGCTCGGGCATAAAACTCATCTCTATTGGCCACTAAGATAAAGGGATAATCTGCACTGGGCTGATAAGAAAAAACTATTAAGCACATATGCTCGCCATAAGAGTGATAGGAATGATGACCTTAGCACGATCAGACAAAACTTTTGGCAGATTTCCAACACTGATACAAAAATAGCAAAAGGCTCTGGGCTGTCTTCGTTAGCAGTAGAGCGGCTTACTCTACATAGGCCATATATGCTTAAACAAATAGAGAAAAAAACAGAGCATACTGTAAGATGGTGGCAAAATTAGTAGACAGGCTAACTAGTTGTCACTTTACGAGGCTGAAAGGGTTGTAAATGCTTATTACATTAATGTTGTATTTGATATTGGGTGCCGCCGCGGGTCTGACTGCCGGTTTATTTGGTATTGGTGGAGGGTTGTTGATTGTACCGGTGTTGATCATAGTATTTCAGTTGCAGGGAGTACCAGAAACGGTTTTGACCCATGCCGCTGTGGCGACTTCGCTGGCAACTATCGTTGTTACTTCTATAAGCTCAGTAATGGCCCATCACAAAAGAGGAGCGGTGCTTTGGCAAACCTTTAAGCCGCTTAGTGTCGGCATAGTAGTGGGTGCCTTCCTGGGGGTGAAAACTGCCGCATTGTTACCTGGAGCTCAGTTGCAAATCATCTTTGGGCTGTTCGCATTTGCCGTTGCGTTGCAGATGGCGTTTTCTTTTAAACCATCACCTGATGCAGAATTCCCCGCCAATCCAAAACTTATCTTCAGTGGTGGAGTCATAGGCTGGGGCTCAACTATCTTTGGTATAGGTGGCGGCACTCTGACGGGGCCGTTTCTAACTTGGAAAAAGGTACAAATGCAGCAAGCGGTGGCAACTGCTGCCGCCTGCGGGTTGCCGATTGCAATAGTGGGTGCCAGTACTAATATCTACCAGGGCTGGGGGCATCTAGATATGCCGCAGTGGAGTTTGGGTTATATCTATCTGCCGGCTTTTGCCGGGATTGTGATTGCCAGTACTCCCTTTGCAAAAGTGGGAGCCAAATTAGCCCACAGTTTGCCCGCGGCTAAGCTGAAAAAGATTTTTGCGGTGTTTTTGTTAATAGTTGCAGCTCGACTACTCTATAGCAACTTACTTTAAAGGATAAAATATATATGTGGGTGCACAATATAGACCCTATAGCAGTGGATTTAGGTTTTCTGCAGATTCACTGGTATGGACTAATGTATCTGATCGGATTTGCCGCTGCATTGCTGTTAGGTAATTATCGCGCAGACCAGCTAGGATCGGGTTGGAGCCGGGAGCAAGTGTCAGATTTTATCTTCTGGGGGGCTATGGGAGTAGTACTGGGCGGGCGCTTTGGCTATGTGTTGTTTTACAATTTCGATCGCTTCCTGGAATCTCCATTGTGGCTGTTTAAAGTGTGGGAGGGGGGCATGTCCTTCCACGGCGGGATGTTGGGAGTGCTGGTAGCGCTGTGGGCATTTGGTAAGAAGAATAAAAAATCCCTCGCTAGCATGGGAGACTTTGTGATGCCACTAGTGGCCATAGGTCTAGGTGCGGGGAGGGTTGGTAACTTTATTGGCGGTGAACTCTGGGGTAGGAGCACCGATGTATCATGGGCTGTGATCTTTCCCAAGGCTGGACCTGAGCTGCTTGCCAGGCATCCGTCACAACTCTATGAGGCATTTTTTGAAGGGGTGGTGATGTTTGTTGTTCTCTGGGTTTATTCCAGCAAGCCGCGTCCGGCGTTTGCCGTTTCTGCATTGTTTTTATTCTTGTATGGTGTGTTTAGAACCAGCGTCGAATTCTTCAGAGAGCCCGATGATAGTCTGTTTGCAGCTTTTGGCTGGATAACAAAAGGTCAGATATTGTCACTGCCAATGATAGTCGTAGGCGCAGCACTGTTTAGCTATGCCTACTATCAGGCCAATCTAGCTAAAAAAGGAGAGAAATAGTGCAGCAGTATTTAGAGTTATTGCAAGAAATTGCATTTGACGGTACTGATAAAGGTGATAGAACCGGTACGGGAACCCGATCAGTCTTCGGGCGACAGCTGCGCTTTGATTTGTCGCAGGGTTTTCCACTGCTGACTACCAAAAAAGTTCACTTGAAGTCGGTTATCTGTGAATTGTTGTGGTTTCTAAATGGCGATACCAACAATAATAGCCTGACAGAGCAAGGGGTTAAGATATGGAATGCCTGGGCACTGGAAGACGGTGATTTAGGCCCAATCTACGGCAAGCAATGGCGATCATGGGCCTGTCCAGACGGGCGCAGCATTGATCAGATCGCAGAGTTAGTTGAGATGATTAAGAGCACGCCAAATTCGCGCCGCTTGATTGTCAGCGGTTGGAATCCAGCTGACTTGCCAGATGAAGGTTTGTCCATTGAAGAAAACATAAACAAAGGTAAAGCCGCTTTGCCTCCCTGTCATACATTGTTTCAATTTTATGTCGCTCAGGGAAAGTTAAGCTGTCAGTTATATCAGCGCAGCGCTGATTTCTTCCTCGGGGTGCCTTTTAATATTGCCTCTTATGCGCTTTTAACTCATATGCTGGCTCAGCAGTGTGATTTGCAGGTAGGCGATTTTATCCATACCTTCGGCGATACTCACTTGTATCAAAATCACTTAAATGATCCTGAAATAGTTGCAGAGCAGTTGTCCAGAACACCAAAAGAACTACCTCAATTGATCATAAAACGCCGCCCGGAGTCTATTTTTGATTATCAGTATGAGGACTTTATAGTTGAAAATTATCATCCGGACCCCGCAATAAAAGCGCCTATTTCGGTTTAACTTAGACAAGGTACATATATGAAATTGGCTATGATAGTCGCGCAGTCGAAAAATAGAGTCATAGGTAAAGATAATGACTTGCCATGGAAGCTGCCTAATGACTTGCAGTATTTCAAGTCTGTGACAATGGGAAGACCCATAATAATGGGTCGTAATACCTATGAGTCTATTGGCCGAGCGCTGCCCGGGCGGACTAATATTGTCATTACCAGCAATATAGATTACAGCGCCCAGGGGATAGAGGTGGTTCACTCCTTGGAGCAGGCCGTTGAGTTGGCTCAGAGTATTTGTCTGACCGATGAGGTGGCCGAGGCGATGATAATAGGGGGGGCGCAAATCTATCAGCAGGCACTGCCGATGGCGGATACATTGTATATTACTGAAGTTGATGCGCAGATAGAAGGGGATGCTTTTTTTCCGGTGCTTGACTACAGTCAGTTCAATGAGCGGCAGCGGCAGGACTACGCCAGCGATGATAGCAACCCGTATGCGTACAGTTTCGTTGTCTACGACAAGCTCTGCTGATGGTTGAGCTCGCATTATTAAAAATTCTCGCAGATGGAAAGTTTCACTCGGGGACCGATCTGGGTGATAGCTTGGGTTTGAGTCGCAGTGCTGTCTGGAAGCAAATGAAAGAGCTGCAGGAATTTGGAGTTGAAGTCTACAGTGTTCGCGGTCGCGGCTATCGAATTCCCAAGGGGTTCGATTTACTGGATGTAGAAAAGCTACTTAGTCATAGCAGTTCTATTGTAAGGGAGTCTCTGGCCCATATAGAGCTGCAAACTTTTACAGATTCAACCAATTTGATGGCGCTGCGCAACATTCAGGATCACAAACATGGTGCTCTGTATTTGGCAGAATATCAGCACAGTGGGCGCGGCCGGCGCGGCCGCAGCTGGCTTGGGCCATTGGCCTCAAATTTGTATCTGTCGTTAATGTGGCGTTTTTCGGGTGGGGCAGCAGCTCTGGAAGGTCTTAGCCTGGTGGTGGGGCTATCGATCGCACAGGCAATAAGCCAGCAGGGTGTTAAGGGTGTGGAGCTGAAGTGGCCCAATGATCTTTTGTACCAAGGCCGTAAGCTCGCTGGAATACTCTTGGAAATGCAGGGGGATGCCTCGGGAGATATCTCTGTGGTGATAGGTGTAGGTATCAATGTGCGAATGAGTCAGGCATCGGATTTGTCAGATAAAATCACCCAGCCGTGGATAGATCTGACCAGTATTGCCGATAGAGACATTGACAGAAATAAATTGCTGGCAGCTGTGATAAGTAAATTATTGGAAAATCTGACAGTGTTTGCCGAGTCGGGGTTTGCTGCTTTTATTGATGACTGGCACCAGATGCACGCGTTTCAAGATAGCTATGTGAAATTACTTAGTGCCAAGAACGAGATAGAGGGCGTCTGCCGCGGGGTAAATAGCCAAGGGGCACTACTGTTAGAGCGCAATGCAAAAATTGAAGCTTATCACGGTGGTGAAATAAGTGTGAGAAAGCTTTGATGGATAAATCGACTGAGTCACTAGTGCTTGAAGTTGATCTAGGTAATAGTTTTGCCAAGTGGCGGGGAAGAGCGACTGAACAAATTTTGTTGTCTGAAAAAATACCGATTAGCGAGCTACAAAATGCTGGGTTGTTTAGTGCAGCGCAACAGTTAAAGATAAACAAAGTGAATGTTTGCTCAGTTGCCAATAGAGAAGTTGAGCAGCTGTTAGTTGCGCGCGCTGAGTTTTTATGGGGTGTAGCCGCAGAGTTTTTTTCAGTGCAGCGGTGCTGCGCTGGAGTGCTCAACAGTTATCTGGACCCCACAAAAATGGGGGCGGACCGCTGGTTGGCGACAGTGGCGGCCAAGCATCTGTATCCCGATACTGAAATTTGTGTTTTTGATTGTGGTACGGCGATTAATGTAGAGTTGCTGTCTGCTTCAGCGGTACATCTGGGTGGTTATATAGTGCCCGGTATTGCGATGATGCAGCAGTCTCTGTTGGACAATACCGCTAAGGTGACTTGCAGTGCACAGCAGTTGAGTATTGAGCCAGGGCTTGATACCGGAGCCAATGTGGCCAATGGAAGTTTGCTATTGGCACTCGCGCTGTTGGAGAAGCTGCAGCGACAAATGCAATGCAAAGGTGGATTGTTGTTGCTCACAGGTGGTGGGGCTGAGACTCTGGCGGATTACAATAAAGCTAAAAATATCAGGTATTTACCAGATCTGGTGCTGGACGGCTTTAAGTTTATATAATGCTTTGATGCTGAGGTTCAGTTGACGGGCATTAGAGTTTGATTGAGGAGAGTCAGTGTCTATTAAATGGTTGTCGGCATACTGTCTGTTAATAAATGTACTGATCTTTGCCTGGTATGGCGTGCAGTTTGATACGGCCAGCGGAATATTAAGTTTTAGGGTTGCTCAAGTACAGCTGTACACCGATGTGGCGCCTATAATCTTGGCTGCGGAAGTTGCTTCAGATCAGCTTACAAAGCACTGATACTAAGTGTTAATTAAAACGCTACCAAAGCCTAGAAAGTTAATAGTTGTTGTATTTATAGGCAGTCATTGGAGAAAATAATTAAATTAAAAGAAAAAAAAAAATAATTGCGACAAAAGGCTTGCATCCGAGAAAGGCGATGGTACTATGTGCGCCACTTCGACGCAGTGCCGACATAGCTCAGTTGG
>ASZI01000245.1 GCA_000416315.1 Osedax symbiont Rs2
TGTTAGTTATCAGTGATAATTGTTTTTGTGAATACACGGATCACGGCCACTGTGGGGTAGTTGTTAATGACGATGTAGAAAACGATGCAACTCTGGAAAATCTACAGAGGCAAGTTATAGCCAGCGCCCAGGCGGGTGTTGATATGATAGCGCCCTCTGGAATGATGGACGGTATGATTGCCGCTATTCGTGAAGCGTTGGATAGTGCCGGGTTTAGCCACATTCCAATTATGAGCTATTCCAGCAAATTTGCCTCCGCTTTCTATGGACCTTTTCGCGAGGCAGTGGACAGTAGCTTTAAAGGTACCCGTAATACCTATCAACAAGACCCGGCCAACCCACGAGAGGCACTGGCTGAATCGATGCAGGATGAAATGGAAGGCGCCGATATATTAATGGTTAAGCCTGGTTTGGCATATTTAGACGTCATCGCCAATATACGTCAACACAGTGCGTTGCCGCTGGCGGTTTATCATGTCAGTGGCGAATTTGCGATGATTAAAGCGGCAGCCAACGCCGGCGTAATTGATGAAAAAGCCATAGTTTTAGAGACAATGACCGCTTTTAAACGTGCAGGTTGTGACCTGATTATTACCTATTACGCTGAAGATCTAGCGAAGTGGTTAAAAGATTAAGTAAGAAAATTGTCCAGAAAATACAGCGCGATAAAAAGCGCAGTATTTAACTTAAATATTGCGCTTGAGGCCTGCTGTGTCTAATACAAAAAAATTATTAAGTGGGCTGATTGTTTTCTCTTGCCTGTTATTAGTCATAAATTTTGGTTTGCGCTCCTCCATGGGGTTTTTCCTCACCCCCATATCCGAGGAGTTCGGCTATGGCCGTGAGGTGTTTGCTTTTTCGCTGGCGCTGCAAAATTTATGTTGGGGATTATTCCAGCCATTAGCAGGTGCTTTCTCCGATAAATTTGGCACCTTTAAAACCTTAATATTAGGCTCGCTTCTTTACGCTGCTGGTCTGTATTTCACCTCTATTGCCGAATCAGCATTTGATTTTCATGTGGCTGCTGGCATGTTGATAGGGATGGGAGTCGCTGGTACTGGGTTGGGGGTGGTTTTACCTGCAATGGCACGCATGGTCGCTGCTGAGAAGAGGGCGATGGTGTTGGGCCTGGGAACAGCAGCGGGATCTGCAGGGCAATTTTTGGTGATTCCTGCGGCACAAGAGTTAATTTCTAGTTTTGGTTGGCAAGTCACTATGTTGTTGTTGGCGGTAGGTGCTTTGACGATGGTTGCTCTGGCGATGCCATTTTATAAAGATAAAGGCGGCTCGAAGTTAATCACCAATAGCGATGATCTGAGTCTGACAGAGGCATTAGTCGAGGCGACAACAAATGTACACTACTGGCTGTTGATTGCCGGTTTTTTTGTTTGTGGCTTCCAGCTGGCGTTTATCTCGGTACATATGCCTTCCTATTTAGCCGATAAAGGTTTCGATAGCCAAGTTGCCGTTATTTGTCTGGCATTGATTGGCCTGTTTAATATCTTTGGCTGCCTGTTGTTTGGCAAATGGTCTGGTAAGTATTCGAAAAAGAATTTACTGGGGCTAATTTATTTGTTGAGAGCTATAGCGATAGCTGCCTTCATGTTATACCCAATCAGCTTAACTTCAGTGTATTTGTTTGCCATGGTGACAGGGTTTTTATGGCTGGCAACAGTGCCGGCTACATCCGGCATAGTGGCACAAATGTTCGGTCTGAAATACATGGGTACACTCTTTGGTATCGTCTTTTTAAACCATCAACTAGGTTCTTTTGTTGGTGTTTGGCTCGGTGGTTATCTATATGATGACACAGGCTCTTACGACATTGTTTGGTGGAGTGCGGCAGCGATTGCTCTGGTCACTGCTATCATCCATATATTTATCGATGAAAGACCTGTTTACAGAATCAGGACACCAGCAATAGCGGCCTAAAACGATATGAACCCAGTAGACAAACTGTGCAAGAACTCCTATCTTGACTAATGAAAGATTAAGAGCCCCAAGATGAACTTCACTGATCAGACCCAGAGCGCATTCTCACCCCGCGATAGTCAATAAGTACCATCAGTTATCAGCTGCTGATTCAGCTGACAACAGTGCATTGACCCAACCAAACTATTTTGCGAATCCATTATAGCAAGGAGGTAATGCAACTGATTGTTGGAGAGTTACAGTTTGACCTGCACAGCAGTGACTTTAACAAACGTGATGATACAGTCACTAGTTCTGCATTGTTGCAACTAGAAGATTTTTAACTATAGAAAAATAGATTCAGTGAATTTATTAGCCGACACCATGCAGCCAATCACAGCGCTCTATAATAGGCCCAGACGTTTAATCAGCCGATAATTAGCTATCGCAGAGTTTTGAATATCTGTAACAAACACGATTATTATTCTCATGCAATTAGAGGTTATTTTAAAGCAACTAGTTGTGATGGCGAAATAACCATCAGAGCATAGACAAAGCCTGAATCTATGTGCCTTGGTGAATATGTAGCTCTGTTAAGCTTATAGCTTTTGCTGGGAACCCCGTTCCTGTATACCACAGGGCTAGTGAACCGGGGATTGTTGAAATGCATTCTAAGATCAGCTGCAATCGTTATCTCGCTGACTAATCATTCAATCATTAAGCCCCGCAAAAATCCGGAATAAAAGGCCCTGAAATCAAAATTAAACAATAAATACAAAAAAGCACTCTCAGTTTATAAAATGAGAAGAATCAAGAGAGCAATGCACTTAAATTTAGCAACTATGAGTGGTGATTTAGTAGCAGATTAAAGAAATTTACAGACAGTAATTTGCGGCGAAGACAGAGTTCGTACAACATTGCTAAATGATCATTTTGTCAAAATTAGATCTTCCATAGGAACTTTGTTCCTATGAGCAATTGAGTAAAGGAATATGATTATGGTTAATATAGGGGTGGTAAATAGTATTCGAGGCGCGATCAATATTTTTTATTTACAGGGCAATATTAGCACTTTGAGGATAGGGGACAGAGTCGATACTTCAGATATCTTATTCTCTGTTACGAATGCATATTCAACAGTAGAGTTTGTCGATGGGCTTGAAGTTACTATTAATAATCAAGGCAGCTATCTAATGATGGTCTGCGCACCACAATAGGATCAGTAACAGATTGTCATGTATTCGTCTTGAAGGTATCTGATGCATATTTTTATCTCTGATCGTTCGATTGCATGTAGATTTCTATATTTCTATCAGGCAGCGAAATATTGAAGTAATTGGATTACTTACCAAGTACTCGCTGAGGACTTACTAAAGGCCTATCAATGGCGAGACATACTGGCTTGCAGCAGTATAATCTATAAAGATCCCAGGCAATGGATAATCTACATTCGTCTAAAGGTCAAACCAGCAGATATAAATGCTAGAACCTTCTAACCTAGGCCCTCAAAGTAATTTGTTCCACGATGTAACATTTCCCACTAAAGGTATCATGCAGTTGGCCAGGTCTGTGGCTGAACCTTAGCGAATTCCCTTGATTAATCTAGCTTTGCGAAGATAGCGCATTGATTGCAGGTCTTTTAAGGTAAACATTGATGGAATAATGTATCAGATTTTTGGGCATTTCAGTACAAACACATTTCTCAAAAAAACTCTTTTCAATTATATATTATCAATTCATGATTCAGGAAGAGTATTTGATTTGCATTGCTGTAATTTATCAATATTAACCGCTAGCTAAAAAAATTATACAACTAAAGCAACCTAGCGGTATAACGAACAGAGCAGTGCAATGTTTGGTAGATTGAATAGAGCTTCGTTGCGCGATCAGGGATAGTAACTCCAACAAGGAGGGTTGAGATGTTGTATGCAGATTTAATCAATAAGTTTTATCGATATGACACTATAAAAGGAACACGGCGTACAAGAGTTCGCAACCTGGTACTTGTTTTGTCAGTGTTTCATATCTGTGCATTAGTCAGCATATTGACTGCCAATATGGCCGTAAGTTTTTATAGTTACGTGCCTTTCTTATATTTGATCCTATTGAGCTATGTCAGTAACACTTTGTTGCTGTGGGTGAAGTTACAGTATTGGCCCTCTAGAAGGCTGTCTTCCAAAGTACTTGAACCGGTTCAAATATTGAACGGGTTGCTTATCTTCAGCTGCTGGTGTTTCCTGATGGTGGATTTAAAGGTGCTGACATTGATTTGTTCAATGATGGTATTGTCTTTTATGTTCACTAATTCAAGCTTCAAAAACTCAATGTTGTTGCATTCCTGCATCTGCGCTATTTATTTACTGACTAGTTATATCGGTTACAGCTACTTTAATCATCCCTTAGAGTTGCAAAGTGAGCTTTTGACTGCGATCACATTTTTTTTGAGTGTAACGCTAATTGGCAAGGTGTTACATAAATCCACTGTTCAATTAAGACGCCAGGCTGATATTGATAATTTGACAAAATTATTGAACCGTCGAGCGATGAGCATCCATATTCACCAAGAACACTTACGCAGCATCGAAGCAAACTCAATATCGACATTAGTAATGATTGATTTGGATGATTTTAAATTGATTAATGATAAATTCGGGCATGATGCCGGGGATCTAGTGCTGGTGCATGTCGCCAAAATACTAAAAAAACATATACGCAACACCGATTATTTATCGCGCCGAGGCGGGGAAGAATTTTTGGGCTTGCTAGTCGGGATAAACCCATACCAAGCCAAAGAAGTGATTGCTCGAGCATTAGCTGAACTGAATAGGGAAGGTGTTCACTATCGGGGTAATCTGATTAGTGTTTCTTTTAGCGCCGGAATCACTGAGCTGAACGCGGGGGTTACAGTAGAAAGCGCAATTCAAGAAGCAGATAAGCAAATGTATAGAGCTAAAAAGATGGGCAAGAATATTATAGTGTCAAAACACCAACTTGTACAAAATAACAGCAATGACTTATTGGCTGCCTCCTGATTTGTTGATCGTTTAATTACTTTAAAATGCTCATGCATTTTCAGGGCGAGGACCTTGCATGCTCTGTGTTTAGCCGTTACGCAGAATAATTAATAGGCTTACGAATATACATACAAATTACCTATCTAGAGCAACGCGATAAGATGAAATCTGCTGCTAATTAAAAGATAGGGGAGTAAACAAAACGCCCTCTAGCGATCCACTTTAAGAGGCACTTAGACAGCCTACTCGATATTTAAATTGTTACGCTCGGACAGATTTTTGAACTGCCTCTGTATGCCTGATAACAGCTCTGCGTTAAGCAGTTTCGTCGATCGATAAACCGGCTTTCCTATGCAATTAGCCAAAGTTTTAAGAGGAGAGCTGCCGAAAAATATTTGCTGGGTTGTTTTTTGCAGTTCAGGCCTGCTAATGACCCCTGAATATAAAACTGCTTTTGCTCAGATCTCTCTGAGTGCTTAATACAGCCACTGCAGTTCTGCAATTAGCTTCTTTCTAGGTTTGATTCTGCATCTGGCATGTGCCGGTAAGTTATCGTCGGAACAAATATATTGAGTTTTTGCTGTCAAATCATGAATTGAGGGGGAATACTAACGAGTTTTAATATGAATACAGGCTTAACCGGCATACAATAGGTGTCTCTATTGGTTTGCATAATATTCATTGTGGATTCTAAAAGGAATAACAATCATGGTTTGCTAAGGAGAATGATCATTACTTTTTCAATTTTTAACATGCTGTTTATGATTGCTGTGACTCAAGGCTTGATTACAAGTGCACTTCTATTGTTATCAAAAGATAAAAGCCATAGCATAAGATTACTCGGTATAATTATTGTACTTTACTGCATATTTAGTATAAAGATGTTGTTTTTGAACAGTGGACCGACAGATGTGGTTTTCATTGATTTCTTGATGTCTGATAACGTTAGCTTTAAGAGTAGTTTTTTTGTTTATCTGCCTATTGATAATGCACTGTTCTTTCCTCCGTTATTTGCCTGTTATATCTCATTGTTACTAAAAAAAGATTTCAAAATACAATGTCTACATTTACTACATATAATTCCTGGGATTTCCTTTTTTATCTATGACCTCTGTATATATCTAATGACGTTTGATGTTCAGTCTATTAACGAAAAAAATGTTATTGCAAATTCTTATTACCACGCTTCTATTAATCTGTTTGAGAATGTCATAGTGATTATCAGTGGCTGCGGATATTTAATATATTCTTATAATAAGTTAAAGCAATACAAAGATCTTATCTTTGAGGTTAGTCATGAAAAACATAATCCCCTATATGATTGGGCAAAAAATATCATACTTTGGGTTTGTGGGTTTACTATAATATTGTTTGTAAATGTAATTCTTGATCTATATGGCGGAGACAGTACAATAATGTTAGCTGTCTGGAAAGTTATGTATTTATATATAGCGGTGTTTATATATTATTTGGGTTTTTGTGGTTATAAAAAGAAAGATTCTGATATATACAGTGAGAAATACTCTATTGAATCAATTAGTAAAAAACATAAAATGACGGGTTTAGATCTTATTGAAGAAAAAATTAAATATAAATTTGAGTCTGACAAAGTCTATCTAGATCCGAACTTATCCATAAGTCAATTATCGGAATCTCTGGGTATTAGTAATGAAAAATTGTCTTTTGTTATCAATAAAAAATTCCAGGTGAATTTTAGGGATCTATTGAATTCCTATAGAATCAACTTGGCAAAAGAAAAATTATTAGAGCTGGAAAATACTCACCAAACAATACTTTCAATATCTTACGACTCGGGGTTTAACTCACAAGCGAGCTTTTATCGGGCATTTAAAAAATTTGAAGGAATATCACCAAAAAACTATATCGCTCTAAACCAATAA
>ASZI01000246.1 GCA_000416315.1 Osedax symbiont Rs2
AGTTTCCGGTAGTGTTAACTTCAACATCACTTGCTGATCCCCGCTGAGCTTGTCCAGCGCAGCGATCAACGCCACTTTTAGCAAGTCTTCTGCCTGGGCTTTCTCGGCGCAGTGGATATCAATTTCAGGTTCGATAATCGGCATTAAGCCCGCGGCGATAATTTGTTTGGCTACAGCGAACTGCTGCTCAACTACAGCTGTTATACCCGCTTGGTTAGCCAACTTGATGACCGAGCGCATCTTAGTACCAAAAATACCTTTAGTGCAAGCTTTGCCAAGTAGCGCATCTAAGTTGGGCATTGCCTTCATCAGCTGTACGCCTGAAGCTTCAGCTTCTAAGCCTTTATCAACTTTGAGAAAAGGCACTACCGCTTTTGTGTTCCACAGATAATCAGCGGTACTTTGACCGTCCACTTCCCTATCCATAGTGTTTTCAAATAAAATAGCCCCAACAACCCGCTCACCAGTGAAGCTTGGGCTGGTCATAATGCGGCTACGCATTTGATGCACAACGCTGTACATTCCCTCTTCATCATCCCAAGCGTCATCATTAACACCGTAAAGCGCCAGTGCTTTAGGGGTAGAACCACCACTTTGATCTAGCGCGGCAATGAAGCCGGGTTGAGATTTAATTTTCTGCAGCTGGTCATTATAATTTTTCACAATATATCTCACTGATTAAATTTATAAAAAGCTTTTTCATAGTGCTTGAGTCTAAGGTAGATGAAAATAGGCTCTGTGCGCCTTGCGGCACATCAAACAGACAGAACAGATTTACATGTCGCATATTCATGCGCAGCAGTATGCCAGAGAAAGCTGTTTTTTTACAGAGTACTGATAACGGTATTGGTTTATAAACGAGTGCAGGGCTGCTAAGTTCGAGTTGCTGTTTTCTGAATGCTACTTTTGTCTTGTGGGTAAATATGAGGCCTTAATTCACAGTTTTAAATTACTGCATACTTGCTCAGTTAACCCTTGAATACCCAGATCTATTTTGAAAAGATCACCGGCCATTGGTTGCTGTTTAAGCTGTGCATCGCTCAAACCAAACCGAGCAGAGCAGACGTATAGCTGGGTTAGGTCCACACCGCCAAAAGTGCAACGTGTAGGGTTGCTCACAGGCAAGTTTATGCTCTGCTCTAAATCTCCCTGTGGATTGAAACGGCACACTTTCCCACCTCCCCACAACGCCACCCATAGGTAGCCTTGAGCATCGACAGTCAATCCATCGGGCATACCATCCGCCTCGCTGAAACTAATAAAAGTACGGCGGTTGGACAACTGTCCGGTGTTAATATCTTGACTAAAAACTTCAACTTTGTGCTGGAACATATTACTGATATACAGACAGCTTCCATCTAAACTCCAGCTGATCCCGTTGGCCACAGAAAAACCTGCAGCCATTGGCTTAATACAAGAGGCAGAAGTCATGCAAAACAGTTCACCGTCGCTAGCTTCTAGCTGTTCTTCATTGAGGGTGCCCGCCCACCAGCGGCCCTGGCGATCGACGACCGCATCGTTAAAACGCACACCTGGCTTTTTGGCCACAGGGTCACCGAGAAATAGGTACTCAGTAAAAAGCCGGTCCCAGTGATACAACCCTTGTTTTGTCGCGCTCAACCAACCACCGGTTTCGCAAAAGGCAATCGCAGTTAAAGCCAATTCTGTCTTAAATCGCTGGTAATCCCCGCTTTCAGGGACCAATCGATGCACACAGTGGCCCTCTGTATCCAGCCAATAGAGGGCCTGCTCTGCACTACTCCAAATCGGGCTCTCACCAATGAGATCCCCACTGCTGTAGATATGCTCAATTACTGGCTGCATTTTAGATCCTCTGCTGAATATGTCCTGTTATCAAATGTCTTATCTGTCTTGCAGCAACGCCTGCAACCGCCAGGGTTCAGTCATCACTTCTACTAATAGTTGATAGTGCCGATAGCGCTTCTGGTAGTGGTTAGCCAGTGCAGCATTTGGCTTATAGACCTTTTCGATTGAACACATGCCAGCGACTGCGCCACTGACATCCGCAAACAAACCCACTGCAAAAGCGGCACAAAGCGCTGCACCTTTTGCCCCTATTTCCCGACCTGGGGAAATCTTTATAGGTACGTTCAATACATCGGCGAACATTTGCGACCAGATTTCACTATTGGCACCACCACCCGCCAGAGAGGCACTAGTAAAAGGTGCACCGGCGTCTCGCAGTTTATTGACGTGATCGAGATGGGCAAACACTACTCCCTCATACACCGCGTGCAACAGATGAGCTTTCGTGTGCCAAGCGGCTACACCATAAAATCCGGCGCGAGCGCTTTCATGATCATTGTTGCCGTGCAGAAACGGCAGATAAAAAGGCAGATCAGCTGCGAGTTCAACAGCGGCAACTTTCTCATTGCACCAATCAAATACAGAGCAATTGCGCTGTTTCGCAAGTGCTTGCTCACGCTGGCAAAATTCTCTTACAAACCATTCTAAATTTGTCGCTGAAGTCGCACTTGATTCAATCAGCAGATAGCGCTGTCGATCAAAAATGCAGTTCATAAACACTTGTCGATTAGCTACCGGCTGATCCACTACCACTTGATTGATACTCCAAGTGCCGGCAATCACAGATCCCTGCCCGGTATCATTACCCCCCGAGCCTAAAGCACCGGCCACTACATCGAACATTCCCGCTATCACCGCAGTACCGGGGCAAAGTCCGGTAGCTTGCGAGGCTGCATCTGTTACTTGGCCTATAATATCTGTGCTGTAAAATAGTTCCGGCAGATAAGAGCAGGCCTCTGACAACCCATAAAGCTTTAATAACTTAGGATCGATTGTGCGACTTGTGACATCCATTAAACCAGCACCACTGATATCTGTATAATCAGAACACAGCACCGCGCTAAGACAATAATTAATATAATCCTTACAGCAAAAAGCTGTGCCTATCTGCTGGTAAACAGCACTGTCGTAGCGTTTTAACCAGGCCAGCAACACCGCTGTCTGAGCTGGCCAGATCCCCTGCAGGTTATACTTGTATATCTGTTCGTCAAGCCCCTGCCCGCGCCACTGCTCAACCATTTCAGTCGCTCTGCTATCCAGAGATTGAATAGCTTTCAGTGGCTGCTTTTGTTTATCCAGTAAATAAACACCATTGCCGTGACCGCTGCAACCCACTGCCACTATTTGAGCGGGCTTGATAGCGCTACTTTTAATCACCGCTGCAATTGCACTGGCTGACTGCAACCAGAGCTCTTGCATATCCCGTTCAGTATGCCCGGGCTGAGGATATAAGGTACTGACGGGCTCAGAACAGACCGCTATTTCCCGGCCGGACAAATCAAACAGAGCCGCTTTGGTCATAGTATTGCCGTTGTCCAGACCTAATAAATACTGTTGCATTTACCCACCTCTTATATGATTCAAGCCAAACCTGATCGGCTAACAGCCGCTCGCCGGACCAAAAAATGGCGTTTGAAAACAGTTAACAATTACTATCGTAAATAGCCAGTGCTGCCTCTACAGAAGCACCGTCATGGATCATCGCTTTAAAAGCTTTCACCACTAATTTTGGATTGGTGTGTTGATAAATATTGCGCCCGTAGACCATACCCATGGCCCCCTGCTGCAAAATAGCATGTGCCTTAGAAAACACATCTTGCAGATCTTCTTTACCGCCGCCACGCACCAACACCGGGCAGCGCGCCGCTTCGACCACCTTATGGAAGTCTTGGCTATTGGCGGTAGGGTCCGCTTTAATAATGTCCGCCCCCAACTCTCTGGCCATACGCACCAAGGTGACTATTTTTTCAAGGTCCCCATCAACCATATAGCCACCTTTAGCACTGTTAGGCTGCATCACTAAGGGCTCTATCATCAACGGCATGCCGTATTTCTCACAGTCGTTGCGAATGCGACTAATGTTAAGAACACACTGGCGAAATAAGTCAGGCTCATTCGGTAACATAAACAAGTTTACCACCACGCAGGCAGCATCCATCTGCAGTGCAGCCAGAATAGGATCATTTTCATTTTGCATCAGCGCCCACATCACCCGGTGTGCTTCTGCGTTATAGGGATTACCTAGATCCACCCGCATCACCAGCGCCGGCTTTTGCTTGCCGGGGATACTCTGCAGTAAATCGCTCTGGCCATAGTTCATTTGAATAGCGTCGGGATCTGCATCAACCAGTTGATTGACCCCCCCAGCCATATCTTCCAGTCCATTTAAAAAAGAAGGTTCATTACAGACGCCGTGATCTATTGCTACATCAAGACATTTACCGCGATGAAATAAACGATTCATGCGTACTTTTTTACTCTCAAACATACTCTATCGCTCCATATGAAGTTCTGTTAGTCAAAGTCATTCGGTCAAGACCGTGATTAGTTTCTAAAAAATTTAAGGTGTTATCTAGTTCGACATCACTCTGCTGTTGATCCCAGTCTTTTATATCGCCCATAATCTGGTTAATCTCTTCAATCATCGCCAGGTTAAGTTCACCGCTAATCGCAAGAGAGGTGCGTCTGAGTAATATATCCAGTAGTTTTTCAACTCGCTCAGCGCAAATCAAAAAGCGAATCTCTCCCAGTGAATACAGGCTATGGTGTTGCATTGGCGTATCTGTGTGGTCGCAATAGTCCTTTAGCAAAAGCGCCTTTGTGCCATAACGCTGTAACAACGTCTCAGCTCTGTTTAAGCTCAGGCCACTGTCCTGGCAAAACTTGCTCAACCACTGATCTCTCTG
>ASZI01000247.1 GCA_000416315.1 Osedax symbiont Rs2
TCCATTCCGCCAAATACAAACTAACTAATTTTTTCATACTGATAGATTTGGTAAGTTTATATTCGATAGGCGTATTCATTGGAATACGCCTTTTTTTATAGTTTTTCAGAGGTATAGGTATGCTGCAAGGCATTCGAGATAATTCTAAAGGTATGGTTGCCAAAGTTATTGTTGGCCTGATCGTGGTAACTTTTGCCCTTTTCGGGGTTGACTCTTTAGTCGGTCTGACACAAGGTTCCAACGCGCCGGCGACAGTAAATGGTGAAGATATATCCGAGCGTGATCTATACCAGGCAACACAGCGACAGCGCCAGCAGATTCTCGCGAGTATGGGTAACAATGCCGACCCTAGTGCTCTGGATAACAATTTAATCAGGGGAATGGTTTTAGATTCTCTGATTCAGCAAAAAGCACTGCTGATAAAAGCTGCAGATAACGATATGTCGATCTCAGAGCAGATGATTGATGAAATCATTCTCAGTGATGCAAGATTCCAAGACGGGGGTTCTTTTAGTACGCCGCAGTTTGATAACATCATCAGAAGCCAAGGCTTTACCCGTTTAACTTACCGTGAATTTATTAGTGATCAAGAGCTATTGAAGCAGCAACACGCCGCTCTAGCCCAATCCAGTTACGTATTGCCCGCCAGTGTTAAGTACTTTTTAGGACTGGAGAGGCAGACTCGAGACATTCGCTATTTTGCAATGCCGATTGAAAAAGTCCGCCAGTCAACCTCAGTCACAGAAGCTGAGGTAAAAGCAGAATTTGAAGCCCGTAAAGCTAACTTAAATACCACTGAGCAAGTTTCTCTTGAATATGTAGTCCTTGAGCAGGAAAAATTAGCGGCAACAATCGTCATCAGTGAAGAGGCTATTAACACTCAGTATGAGCAAGTAGTGTCGAGCTTTGAATCGCAAGAGCAGCGCCGTGCAGCACATATTTTAATTGAGGTGAGCGATGAGATAGATGACGAGGCGGCGCTGGCGAAGATTACATCGATTAAAAGTCGATTGGAAGCCGGCGATGACTTCGCCACTCTGGCTAAGCAAGAATCAAACGATTTTGGAAGTGTCGATAATGGTGGTGAGTTAGGTATTATCAACAGAGGTACTTTTGAGGGTGCATTTGAAGATGCACTCTACGATTTAGAGTTGGGCCAAATCTCTGACCCGGTGCAAACTGAAAGTGGTTATCACCTTATCAAGGTACTGAGCATTGAGGGTAACGAGCCACCGTCTTTAGCAGATACCAGAGCTGACATTATTACGCAGTTGACCCGCAGCGAAGCAGAGCAACAGTTTTTAGTGCAACTGGATAATCTCAAAGATCTGGCATTTGTCGGTGGCGACTTAGTTGACCTGGCTGCAGAACTTGAGCTGGACATTAAGAGCATGGCCAAATTCAGCCGAGCTGGTGGTAATGATTCGCTGTCACAAAATTCTAAGCTAGTGCGTGAAGCGTTTAGCAATGAGCTGATTTCTGAGGGGCTTAACAGCACGCCGATTGAAATTGACCAAACCACTGCGGTAGTTATCAGGGTTAAAGAGCATTTCCCGGTCAGACCTCAGATGTTTGCTGAAGTAGTTGAGGACATTCGAAAGCAGCTGCTAACTAAAAAAGCCTCTGAGCTATTACAGCAACGTGCCAAAGAGGCGGTAGTACAAATTGCGGCTACTGGTGATGCTTCTGTGGTAGCGGCTGACTTTGAAGTTAAGAGCTACTTGAAGTCGAATCGACTAAATGCTGAAATTCCCGCAGCTATATTAAATAAAGCCTTTACCTTGGCGCATCCCAGTAGCGGAAAATCATCAGTAGATACTGTGATATTGGCTGACAGCTCACTGGCAGTGGTTATTGTCGATAAAGTAACCGCAGCTGATTTCTCTGAAATCTCCGATCAGGAGCTGCAAACATTCAGTAAATTACTGGCTGAACGCTTGGGAAGTCAGGCTTATCAAGTGTTTGTACAAGAGACCAGAGATGCAGCAGAAGTAGAGCGACTTTAGTCACAGGCAATATGTAAAAAACCTCTAACTCAACATTAGGGGTTTTTTTTCGCCTATAGAAAATCACTGCGGAACTTGTCTGAGATGATTAAGTAGGAAGTAGGAAGTAGGAAGTAGGAAGTAGGAAGTATCGAGTGTCGTTGCCAGGGTGTTAGGATTAAGTTATTAGTCGCTTAAGAGAAAGCCCGTTGTCAGTACTACGGCTGCACTTTCAACGCCGCATATTTTCCGGGTGGCATGCCAAACGCAGCCTTAAACAAACGACTGAAATGGGCCTGGTCGGCAAAACCTGTGGCGAGGGCCAGGTCAATGAGTGGATGCCCCTGCAAAATTAACCGTCTGGCTTTGTCCAGTCGGCGGTTGACGCTGTATCTGTAGGGGGATGTGCCTAACATCTTTTTAAATTGCCTGGATAAATCATAGCGACTCAGTCCGGTGGTTTCTTCCAGCTCAGCTGAGTGTACTACACGGGATCCCTGGGCGTCTAAATAGTCTCTGGCCAAATCAATCGCCCGGTAATCGATGCTGTATTTTTTTGTGGATTGACACAGCTGCTGTCTGCGTCAATTAGCCCTTTAGCCAGCAGCAGCAAAATCTCGTCAGAGGCTAAAGTCTCTGCATTTAGCAGTGCACCTGTGAGGTGAGTTGCACTGCGCTGAACAAGTGATAGTTATCGCAAACTGACTCTCGGGCAAAAGGCAGCGGGCAGGGCCGTCCAATTACGCAGCGAAGTGCATCTGAAATTAACGCAGGGTCTACGTATAACATTCGATAACCAAAGCCCTCAGTGGATCCTGCACGGCCGTTGTGCATCTCATCTGGGTGCAGCACCATCACACTACCGGGAGAGCTAGTTTGTGTGGCGCCACGATAATCATAGGATTGTAATCCTGAATCAGTTATCCCAATAGCATAAGTATCGTGACGGTGATTTTCATAGGCCTCCCCGGCGAACCAGGCACCCAGTATCTCAATTCCCGATATAGGTTCAGTGCTGAGCATGTGCTCAGATTTTGCTGTGCTGCACAATCGTTCAAGACCTGCAGGGTTTTTTACTTTTAAACGATGATCCATATCCAAGCAGTTTAATTTAATAGTGGGAGCAAAGCTATGTCAGATAAACCCAGCCTAGAAAAATACCAGGCGATCAATTTTAGTCAGAAGTTAAGTCTATTCTCTGAACAATGGGCACCGAAGGTAATTGCTCAGATGAACGATTACCAGATAAAAATAGTTAAAATCCAAGGCGACTTCAGTTGGCACCAACACGCACAAACTGATGAGACTTTTATTGTATTAGAGGGATTGCTGCGTTTAGATTTCCGAGATGCCAGTGTGCACTTAGCGGCGGGGGAAATGTATGTAGTCCCCAAGGGGGGAGAACACAAACCTTTTGCTGCTAATGAGGTGAAGATGTTATTGATAGAGCCGCAGGGGGTATTAAACACTGGGGATAGCGCACAAAGTGAGCGCACTGCAATTAATGATGTCTGGATTTAGTTTAGGGAAAAGGGCAAAATAAATAATAATTGCAAATCTTATTGCTAATCATTCTCATTATGATATTATGATTCAGCTCGCAAGATAACTTGCTTAATTATTATCAAGTTAACTTCACTTTCTTCTATTAATTAAACTCAAATTAATTAATAGGGGAGCATACACGGTTCTTGTCATTTTCAGGGTAACCTTAGGGTTACCCTTTTTTTTACTTCCAACTTCCGACTTCCAACTTTAAGCACTAATACTCTTGAACAGCTCAAAAAATTGCGGCAGTGTTTTAGCCGTACATCCCGGGTCGTTGATGGTGACAGCGGTATCGCTCAAGGCAACCAGTGCAAAACACATCGCTATCCTATGGTCGTCATAAGTGTCAATTTGTGCGTGCTGCAGGGTCTGGGGTGGGGTTATTTCAATGTAGTCCTCACCTTCAGTGACTGTCGCACCTACTTTACGCAATTCGGTGGCCATAGCGCTGAGGCGATCGGTTTCTTTTACCCGCCAATTGTAAATGTTGCGAATCACAGTAGTGCCTGTGGCAAACAGCGCGGTAGTTGCAATAGTCATCGCCGCATCTGGAATATGGTTAAGATCCAAATCTATAGCGGTTAAAGCTTTGTCAGCGCTGACTTCTATGTAAGTGGGACCGTACTGTACCTTGGCACCCATCTGCTTAAGTACTTCGGCAAAAAGCTTGTCTCCTTGAACACTGAGGCTGCCTACGCCTTCGACCCTGACAGTACCGCCTTTAATCGCCGCAGCTGCTAAAAAGTAGGAAGCTGATGAGGCGTCGCCTTCAACCATGATTGTTCCAGGGGAAGTGTAGCTCTGGCCCGCTTTAATGACAAATCGCTGATAATTGTCATTCGTGACTTGCACACCAAATGAGGCCATTACATCTAAGGTAATATCAATGTAGGGCTTAGAGACCAGCTCGCCCTCTACAATAATACTCAAGTCGTCTTCAGCGAAGGGCGCAGCCATTAACAGCGCGGTAAGAAATTGACTTGAAATGCTCCCTTTAATACTGACTTCACCACCTTTGAGGCCGGTGCCGACAATCTTTAACGGCGGATAGTTTTCATCTTTCAAATAACTAATCTGCGCGCCGAGTTGGCGCAGAGCGTCCACCAAATCACCTATAGGTCGCTCGTACATCCGCGGATCGCCAGAGAGCTCATAATCACCACCGCCAACACACAGTGCGGCAGTAATAGGGCGCATGGCGGTTCCTGCATTACCGAGAAACAATTGAGTATCAGAGGTGTTAAAACTGCTGCCGAGTCCCTGTACTGTACAGCGGGTTTTGTCGTCGCTAAGTTGATAGCGAACACCTAGCAAAGCTAAAGACTCAAGCATTCTTCGAATGTCATCACTGTCTAATAAATTAGTGATGGTGGTTTCACCGCTGGCCATCGCGGCAAGCAGTAAAATTCGATTGGATAGACTTTTTGATCCAGGGATTTGAACAGTCCCTTCAACCTTGTTAATAGGTTGTAGCGTAAGGCTTTGCATTTATTCTCCGGTGACTCGCTGAAAAAAGTGAAGCGCTTAAACTACCTTGGAAACTGCTTCAGGTCGAGTGCTTTTTTGCATATTAGCGATGGGGTTAAAAGCTGTAATCTGGGAGTCACTGCCGATAAAAACGATAAATGCAGAATAAGGCTGGCAGAGCCGCTTACAGCTATGTTATTTTGCAGCGCTTTTTTACCAGTTGCAGGTTTCTCATGATATGCGGATTTGATTACGGCACTTCTAATTGCGCCATTGGCATTGTCAATGCGACTAGCTCAACCAGCTTGCTGCCCTTAGAGCAGCAGCACAGCTTTTTACCTTCGACAGTCTATGCATTGGGGCGAGAGCTTATATGTGAACAAGTCGCCCGCCAGGTTCCCGACTCTGCTATGCGCAGCGCTTATGTAAACTCCCGTGCAGGGGGGTTGAACTTAGCGGCTAAATTTCGCCGCGAAGAGAGTATCGGTGATCAAGAGCAGAGCTTGTATTTTGGTCGTGAGGCCTTCTCGCAGTACTTTTCTCTGCCAGGAGAGGGCTACTTTGTTAAATCGGCCAAATCTTTCCTGGGGGCTAGTGGGGTTCGCGCTGAGTTTATTCATTTCTTTGAAGACATAGTCACGGTCATGATGCAGCAAATTAAACTGCGAGCTGAACAGCAGTGCCAACAGCCGTTAACGCATACAGTGATTGGCCGTCCAGTGAATTTTCAGGGGGTTAACGCCGCTAAAAGTAATCGCCAGGCCTTAGACATTCTCAAGGTTTCCGCTGAGCGGGCGGGTTTTAAATCGGTGGAGTTTTTATACGAGCCCATTGCAGCGGGGCTGGATTTTGAAAAACAACTGAGCGTTGATAAAATAGTATTAGTAGTAGACATAGGCGGTGGTACCAGTGACTGCGCTATGGTGCAGATGGGGCCTGGGCATCGACAGCGGGATGATCGAAGTGCTGACTTTATCGGTCACAGTGGTGAGCGAATTGGTGGAAATGACTTTGATATTCAATTGGCGGCTAACTGCCTGATGCCATTAATGGGCATGAAGTCGGTGTTAAAAAACGGTCTGCCGATGCCGACACAAACTTTTTGGAATGCAGTAACCACTAATGATGTCGGGGCTCAGGCACAGTTTAACAAATTGGAAACCAGCTTGTTACTGCAGCAGTTGTTGCGCGATACCAGTGAGCCTCATTTGTTGCAGCGCTTCTTAAAACTCAGAGATAACCGCCAGAACCAACAAGTGGTCAGTAGTGCCGAGCAGACTAAGATCACACTTTCTACAGTGTCACAAAGTATCGTGGAGCTGGATTATATTGAGGACAACCTCAGCTGCCAGGTGAGTATTGCACAAATGCGCCACGCAGTGCAGCGTCCGTTAAAGAAAATGATCAACTTGATGGGCGAAACCATTTTGCAGGCAGGCACTCAACCCGATTTGATCTACATTACCGGTGGCTCGGCCAAGTCGCCACTGATCAGGGAGGCTATAGAGCAGCAGCTAGGCGATATTGAAGTCGTCGATGGTGATCACTTTGGCAGTGTCGCCAATGGTCTGACACTTTGGGCACAACGTATTTATAGCTGAGCATTGATAGTAGAGCATTAACCAACAGGTAAAGACTTGTGATCGCATTTCACTTATCGGTGCACTGCGATTTAAAGCTAATCGTCGTTGTTTAGCCTGCGAGAATAGCTAAGAGTCAATGGCAGCCTATTTTCCTTAATGCTGTGGTGCTCTATAAACATTAAATCAGCTTTAGCAGTTGGCGAATTAAGTCTTTGTTCTCGCCGTGCAGCGAGTAAGCGGCGTAGGCTTGCAAGGGGATTTCTGGTGCATCTGTCACTTTGTATAATTGTTTGTTATCAAGGTACTGGCGAACCATTTTTTTCGGTAAATAGGCACAGCCACCGGCCTTTAAAATAAGTGCAAGGGCAATTCTGGCACTGTTGACCCGCACTGTTGCCAACGGCCGGTCGATAAAGTGCGCTTCGTGGATGACATTAAACGTGGTTCCCCACTCAACCCTGACATACCCCTCTGACATCGCTTTGTGAGCACTTGCAGCTGGGCTTTCTGCGACTAGCACTAAGGTGATATCTTGAATCTCAACCACATTCATGTCTTGTATTTTCGGTTGTTCGTAGAGAAAACCTAAGTCGATTAAGCCCCGATCGAGCTTTTCCCCCCCCCGCAATGGCGAGCTCTCCTGGGCCCGCAAGCCGATATTAGTGCGTTCGCAGTAGAGTACATTTAACCAGTCCTGTAAAAAGATATCCCACAGGCTGGAGGGACCGGCAATCACTAAGTGTTTCTTTAATTGCTTCGATAGCGCTACATCTTCATAGGCTCTGTCCCAGGCGCTTAAGATGAGTCTGGCGTGTTTCATTAATCGCTCTCCGGCGGGGGGGACAGCAACTTGTTGGTGGTTTCTAACCAGCAAAGTTAATCCTAAATTTTGTTCCAGTAGCCGGATCCGGGTGCTAACGGTTGAAGGGGCTACGTGCAAGTTTTCGGCGGCTTTAGCAAAATGGCGGGGTCGTGTGACCTCAAGGAAGGGTTTTTGCAGCAAAGTGTCCAAAAAAAACAATCTCCAACTATAATTAGTGCATCTTCATCATCAGTAAAATCGAATCTGATGTGCAGTTTATTTCGTTTTTAAGAATGCTGCAAACTGCATAGAATACATCTAGATCAATTAACCTTCGTATTACGAAATGGATTTTGCCGATAAATCAGCAGCTTAATAATTATTGGCAGTTACTAGGGCTTTAATCAATGTCAGACATTAAAACCGTTGTCACGACTTCTATAGAGAAAGATAATATTGCCCCCGAAGTAGCGCTGCCCGCCACTGTGAAGTCATCTAAGATTTTGGCAGTGCTACAGCTATTTTCAATAAAAAAGAGCTTAACGGCGCTGTTTTTTATACTACTGGCGTCTTCTGTGAGTTTGATCGTACCGAGTAACGAAATTGCCTGGGTGATTACTGTTTTGCTGCTAACTATCTATTTATTTGCCTTTGAAGTGGTACGCATCGACATTGCGGCGATTTGTGTGATGGTGTTTTTGGGTTTGACTTCGGCGCTGGCGCCTTACATGGGCTTACAGCGAGGGTTGGTGGATCCGCTATTGCTGTTTAATGGGTTTTCCTCGAACGCAGTCATTTCTATTATCGCGGTGATGATTATTGGCGCAGGTCTGGATAAGACCGGTTTAATGGGCTCAGTAGCCCAAGCTATCCTCAAAGTGGGTGGCACTTCGGAGCAGCGAATAATCCCTATTGTCTCTGCCACAGTGGCTTTTATTTCCAGCTTTATGCAAAACGTCGGAGCTGCTGCACTGTTTATCCCGGTTGTCAGCCGCATCAGTGCCAGGGCCAATTTGCCTTTGAGCCGATTGCTGATGCCGATGGGTTTTTGCGCAATATTGGGTGGCACTATGACGATGATAGGTTCCAGCCCGCTTATTTTGCTTAACGATCTGATGATCTCCTCGAACCTGACTTTGTCTGTTGATCAGCAAATGTCACCCTGGGGACTGTTTGCAGTTACCCCTATCGGTATAGCTCTGGTGTTAGTCGGCATCCTCTATTTTGTATTTATGGGCCGTTTTGTACTGCCTAAAGTGGCGCCGCAAGAATTAGAAAGCTCTTCTCCCATGGCCTATTTTAAAGAGACCTATGGATTAGATTATGGTTTGATCGAGGTTTTAGTTCCCTCGCGCAGTGAACTGATTGGCTCAAGTTTAGAGCAACTGGAGTCCCCTAATGGGGTGAGGGTGATAGCGGCGCAATTTACCAATGGCAGTGTGCGCATTGGGCCCGGAGGGCTGGACCGGGAAGTGGGAATCGAGGCAAATACAGTACTAGGTGTAATGGGAACTCCAGTACAGCTCAGTGCTTTTTGTAATCAGTATCAACTGCTGTTGCGCCCGGAAATGGATTCTTTTGCCGATGCTCTCTCTGCACAAAAAGCCGGCATTGCTGAAGTTGTAGTGCCGCCAAGCTCTAAACTGATCGGTAAATCTGCCATAGATCTGCGTCTGAGAAACTCAACCGGCATGTCTCTGATGGGGTTGCATCGTGCCGGTCAGACGACTCAAGCGGGTGAAAATGTCCGGGAGATCCCCCTGCAGGCGGGAGATACCCTGATTTGTCATACGACCTGGGATGCGCTGTCCAGGCTGGAGGGCGATAGAAACTACGTTGTTGTCAACAAAGATTATCCGATCGAAGAGTTACGGCCGCACAAAGTGGGCTGGGCGCTGACGTTTTTTGGCATCGCTATCGCCCTGGTGTTGTTTACTGAAGTGCGACTGTCAATTGCACTGATGACAGGGGCACTGGGAATGGTGATGAGCAATGTTTTGAATATTGATGAGGCCTATAAAGCGGTCAGTTGGAAAACGGTGTTTTTATTGGCCAGCTTAATTCCTTTAGGGATGGCTGTAGAGAGCAGTGGTACAGCGGCCTGGATTGCCCGCAATACTTTGTATCTGCTGGACGATGTGCCAATCTGGGGGCTACAGCTAGCGGTGGCGCTATTGGCGACATTTTTCTCACTGGTGATGTCTAACGTTGGGGCAACGGTATTGCTGGTACCACTGGCGGTAAATATTGCCATAGGTGCAGGAGGTAATCCGGCGGTATTTGCTCTGATAGTGGCACTGGCGACATCCAACGCTTTTTTGATACCTACTCATCAAGTGAATGCTCTTATCATGGGACCCGGTGGCTATAAAGTGAAAGATTTTGTGCGCGCTGGTGGACTGATGTCTGTGCTGTTCTTAGCGGTGTTGATTCCTGTGGTTAATTTACTTTACTGAATCTTCTGCTGCTCGTCACTTAGACCCTGTATGTCAATAGCTTGTAACTATGACTGTAACTGT
>ASZI01000248.1 GCA_000416315.1 Osedax symbiont Rs2
AGGTCATACCACTTTTCTCCATCTTTGACGTTGCCTTTGAACCAAGTGTAAACAGGCTCTGCGGCTTTTTGGAACTGTGCCTTTTGCTCAGGGGTGGGGACGTAAATAGTCCCGCCAGCTGCGCTGAAGTCAGTATAAGCCTGAATTGATTTGCGCTTAGGGGAGGCGAAAGTCGCTTGCTGTAAAGCGCTAAAACCATCCACTACTACTTTGCGCAGATTTTTTGGCATGGCCAAGAAATTTTCGTTATTCATATACCAAAGCGCAGACATATAAGCATGCCCATCCAGAGTGACATATTTAAGGCCCGCCTCTGGGAATTTCATACCCATAATGTCGGTAATACCATTCTTAGAGCCTTCAACAATACCGGTTTGAAATGATGTGAACAGCTCAGGCCATGGGATAGGTGTCGGGCTGGCACCTAGTGCTTTAACCAATTCTTGAGGCAAGTCTGCCACTACAGTACGGATTTTTAAGCCCTGCATATCAGCTGGACTCTTGACTGTATGTTTAGTATTGGCGAAGTTTCTCCAACCGCCGGTGTTACCTATGGTCATCAGGCGCACTTTGTTGTCAGAATCCTTGAGGATAGCTTTGCGCATTTGGCGGGTAAAATCGCCGGCTAAAACACTTTCAGCAACCCGATCATCGGTTAATAAGTACGGCAAGTCTAATACTTGCACGTAAGGGTACATGTTCGCCGCACCCCCTGAAGTAGAAATATAAATATCGACCGCACCGTCTTCCAATGCTTGCAGGCACTCTGTGCCATTTGCGCATAACTGGGTACCAATAAACAGGTCAACTTTTATTTTTCCGTTAGAATGTGATTCCACATAGTCCTTAAAGACTACCAGACCGTCATAATCTTCATCATTTTCGTTGGAGTTTGCAGTAGCCCGCAGGTTAAAGTCAGCGGCAATCGCCGTCATGCTAAGAGCCAAAGAGACTGCTACCACTGAGGCCAGCAATGTAGTTTTGATTTTTTTTGTTGTTATCATGATAGTGCTACCTTTGTTTCCTTTGCGTTAATAAAAACTCTGTAGGTATTTACCTACTAGAGGTTAGGCTAACCCCAGCCATTGTGGTATCGCCATTGATAGGGGAGGGAAAAAGGTGATTAAAAAAATCACTGCTATTTCTACCGCTAAAAAAGGCAGGATGGCTTTGGCTATGTGTTCTACTTTTTCTCCTGAGACACTAGAGGCGACGAACAACACCAAACCCATCGGGGGTGTTGCCAATCCGACTGTCAGATTGACAGACATAATGATGGCGAAGTGCACCGGATCCACACCTATGCTGATAAACACAGGTGCCAGTATTGGACCCAGAATGATGATCGCGGGGCCTGCATCCAGAAACATACCGACGATGAATAACAGAATATTGATCAGGAATAAAAGTACTAATGGGTTGTCGCTAAAAGACAGTACCCACTGCGCCAGTTGCTCGGCGGTATGCGATAAACTGACCACTGTTTTGAAAGCAATAGCGGCGCCAACCAACAAAAGAACCACTGCAGATCCTTTAGCACTACGATTAAAAATCTCCGGCAATTCAGAAATTTTAATGGTCTTTAATACCCAGATACTGATGATCATAGCGTATGCAACGGCGATTGCAGATGCTTCGGTTGGGGTGAATACACCAAATAAAATACCACCGAGAATAATAACAGGGGTAAAAAGAGGCAGCGCTGCTGATTTACCGGCTGCTGCTCGCTGTGACCAATTCTGTTTTTCTGAAGCCACCGGAAAGTCGTACTTCTTGGCCATTAGTGCGATCACCGACATCAACCCCAGGCCAACCAGTAACCCCGGTACTACTCCCGCAGCGAAAAGTGCAGCGACTGAGACTTCCATGGTATAAGCGTAGATAATCATGATGCCGGAGGGGGGAATAATCGGTCCTATTACCGAGGAGGCTGCAGTGATAGCGGCGGCAAATCTTCGACTGTAGCCGTTCTTTTCCATCGCCGGAATCATCATTGAACCAATCGCCGAGGTGTCTGCAACAGCAGAGCCTGACATACCGGCAAACAACATACTAGACATGACATTGACATGGGCAAGCCCACCGCGCACGTGTCCAATCAACGACTGAGAAAAATTTACCAGAGACAGTGTAATTCCACCTCGGTTCATTAACTCACCGGCCAGCATAAAAAAGGGGATCGCCATCAACGGAAAGGAGTCGATGCCGTTGTAAATGTTGCGAAACAGCATTGGGATATCACGATCCATGCCCTGCGCCAATAAGATAAATCCAGGGGCGGAAAGCATCGCAAAAAAGACCGGCATACCCAGTAATAAGAATAGAAGAAACAGCGGTAAGAAAACGATTAACATGCTGATGATACCTCATCATCTATAGCCTTATAGCCACAAAGTATGCGAACTTCTTTGAGAACTAGTTCGATATTGACTAATAGCATACTGCCAAAGCAAACCGGCATGGCCAGATAGATCCAGGCCCTGGAAAGATGAAAAGTAGCTGCCCGGGTGCGAAAGCCGCGTTGAAAAAACTCTAGGCCTAATACCAACAACTGGTACAGCACTAACATTGCAACCAGCAGTAAAGCAATTTTTAGGGCCCTGGATACAGCCTTAGGTAAATAATGATGCAACATATCAATAGCAACGAAAGAACCTTCGCGGTAAGCATTTGCAGCCACCAGAGCCATCATCCAGATCATCAAGGCGCGAGCAATTTCCTCAGGCCAGGGGAGGGCGTTGTCAAGCACATAGCGAAAGAATACCTGCAAAACAATAGTAAAGACCATCGCCGCGACAAACATCCAGGCCAGAGATCGACCTATGCCAATAATCAGAGAATTGAGCATTTCCAGCCAGTTAATACAAAAGTTTAACGCCTTCATAACTTTGCCCCCTGGGACAACTGTAAGATATTTCGAGATTATGTAATCGATTGCATTTCGATTCGCGAAACAGAATTCTCAAAGATGGAAAATATCTTATTGGTTTTATGAATATTCTAAGCTACTTCGCACCCTGCAGCAGCGCTATAAAGTGCAAACCAACTTTGACGGTCCAACTTCACTTGGCAAGCTTTACCAAGATTTTCTATTCGCTGCAGATTATTGGTGCCTAACACTGGGATAATACCTGCTGGATGAGACAGCAACCAGGCGATGGCGATGTGATCTACGTCACATTGATGTTCTTCTGCAAGGCGTGATAATAGGGGTTGTAAGCGTAGTGCTGCACTTGAGTCACTGAACAATTGGCCTCCTGCCAGGGGTGACCAGGCCATTGCTCTGATGTCATCTATTTGCATTTCTGCCAGCGTGCCATCAGTAAAGCTTTTCTGTTGCAGCAGATTTATTTCAATCTGATTAACAATGATCTTATGTTGCATGTATTTTTGCAGTAGCCGCCAATCGGATGGCATAAAATTGGACACGCCAATGGCGCGCACTTTGCCACTATCAATCAATTGATCGAGGACGGCGGCAGTTTTAGGCGCATCCATAAACGGATCCGGGCGGTGCAGCATTAACAAGTCGAGATAGTCAGTGTGCAAATTTTTCAGGCTGTTATTAACACTGCTATTAATATAGGCGGCAGAAGTATCATAGTGCTTTACGCTGCGTTGCGGGAACTTAGCTGAGGGGATAGCGATATTACATTTACTGATCAACTGCATTTGTGAGCGCAGCTCAGGCGCTTGCGCCAAAGCTTTACCGAAGAGCTGTTCGCATTGGTAGTCACCATATATATCGGCGTGGTCGAAGCTGCTAATTCCCTGTGCCAGGCAGGCATCAATCTTGGCCCTTGTGTGGGTGATTGAAGTATCTGTATCATCGGCTAATCGCCAAACACCGTATACCAACGCACTTAGTTTTAAACTTTGTTGTAAATTGTGTGCCTGTATCATTAATATGGTTCTCTTTCTTATTTTTTATTTTTATCAGATCGTGTTTGTGTAACCATCTCTTGTGTAATTACCATATCAGTGTATTTTATTTGTGTAAATCAATTATGAATGAATTGCTGAATGAATCTAATCCGTGATAAATTTCTGATCTCAGTGTAACTCTTATTACTTTATAGTAGCTGAGGAACACAAGGTTAAGTTCAATAATTTCTGTGTGGGACCTGAGTGCCTTAAAGAGATGCTTTGAAATTGTGCCTGTGTTCGCTAACAATGATCTTAGAATGGGGAAATTTTTGATTACTAATAATAGCCAGCAACTACCACTTTATAAAAAGATCTGTGAACTGCTGCACCGTGAAATTACCGCCGGGCATTGGTTGCCGGGCGAGCGGCTGCCGGTTGAGTCAAAGTTGGCACAAGATTTGGGAGTCGCCATCGGCACTTTACGTAAAGCATTGGCACAACTGGAATCTGAAGGCTTGCTAGAGCGTCGCCAGGGATCGGGAACTTATGTTAAACGAGCGCCTTCAGGCAGTGCAGTTTATCAGTTCTTCCACCTTGAACTTCCCAATGGAGGCGGGGCACCAACCGCTCAAACTTTGTCTGTAGAACAAGTGATCCTGGAGCCTGTCGCCAGCCAATTGGGGTTGAGGTATTTAAAAACCAAACTCTGGCAAATCCGTCGAGTGCGTTTTCTAAATGAAACGCCGGTCGCTGTTGAGGAAATTTGGATTGACCACAGACACAGCCATTTATTAGAGGCTAAGCATTTACATGAATCATTGTACATGCACTACCGGGAGAATTTTGATTTCTGGATTGATAGGGTTGAAGACAAAGTTGATTGCGCTGTAGCTCCACAGTGGGCAACGCAGCAACTTGGACTGACAGAAAACACTGTGTTAGCGAGGGTTGAGCGCAAGGGATGGTCGAATAAAAATCAGCTTGAAGAATTCTCGAGAACCTGGTTCATGCCTCAAAAATGTCGCTATATCGCACGCTGGAGCTAATCTCTGATATTGATGTTATTTAAGTACTCATTGTTGATCTAATAATCAATGACTGTTTGAGGCTCTGGGTAGCACTTTAGCAGCGACAAACATTAGTTTATAGGCACTGCACAGAATGTAGAAAAAAGTACAAATCATAAAAATAAAAAAGGAAATACAAAGATGAATCAGCGCAGTGTCAGATACGGCATTTTAGGTTGCGGCATGATGGGCCTGGAACACTTGCAAAACTTAGCTCTGATCGATGGTGCTGAAGTGGTGGCGATTGCCGAACCCGATCTTGATATGCGCAAAAGAGCATCACAGTTGGCACCCAGGGCTGAAATGTACGATGATCTAGATGCACTGTTAGCCGGGCCTGAGTTAGATGCCATTGTGATAGTCACCCCTAATTATCAACATGCTGAGCAACTGTTGCAAATTCTTCGCAGAACAAAGTTAGCGGTGTTAGTCGAAAAGCCACTGGTGACCACACTTGAACAAGTCAAGACGATAAAGGAGGCGGTAGCTAAGCATCCGGCTCCTGTTTGGGTCGCCATGGAATATCGCTATATGCCGCCGATTACAGAGTTGCGTAGCCGATTGCAGCAACAGCAAATTGGCCCGTTAAAAATGCTGACTATAAGAGAGCACCGTTTGCCGTTTTTGTCCAAAGTCGGCAACTGGAACCGCTTTAACCGCAATACTGGCGGGACTTTGGTTGAAAAGTGCTGCCATTTTTTTGATTTAATGCGACTGCTCAGCAATGACGAAGTAGTTCGGGTATATGCCTCTGCTGGTCAAAATGCTAACCATTTGCACGAAACTTACAACGGCGAAGCCCCAGACATTATTGACAATGCCTATGTAATTCTGGATTTTGCCAGCGGCCTGCGCGCAATGTTGGAGTTAAATATGTTTGCCGAGGGCTCACGCTATCAAGAAGAGATAAGCGCTGTTGGTTTGTCCGGTAAACTTGAATGTTTTGTTCCGGGGCCTGGGCGCTTTTGGCCAACAGCTACACTAGGAGCAGCGCCGCAGGCGAAGATAGTCTACAGCCCGCGTGATCCAAAGGGACCGATCGAATCGATTATTGGAGTAGACCCGGCCCTATTGCAGGCGGGGGATCACAATGGCTCAACCTATTATCAACATCTGGGTTTTTTCAATGCGATAACACAACAAGGTGAAGTGGAAGTATCCGTCGATGATGGATTAAAGGCTGTAGTCATAGGGTTGGCTGCTCAGCATTCTGCCACGACGGGCTCTGCAGTGACTCTTAGTGCAGATGGGTTGTCTTTCTGAGGGCGGCGCTTGTCCGATATTTCCTTGCTTCCTATAGAAAAGTCTCTAGCACTTGAGCAAACCATGATCTCTAAACCATGCCACTGTGTCCTTTTAAAGACGCATCTCTCAGTGACGGGATATTTGATAATCCCGATTGAAATCAATGACGATTAAATTAATGAAATAGTCACTGAATCAATCCTTCACTATTGATTTACATGCCTATGATTCGCTGCTACAGTCATTCTACAATTAAACATTACTGTCGGAGTCCAGGCATGAGCATATTAATTTCGAGTATTGCGGAGCAAAAGCAAGTAAAAGGCCTGGATTTTCCTTTAGTACTTAATGCTCCTGACCATGAGGTAGCGCAATCAGAGGAACATTTCCATCTTTGGCTAAGGGATAACCGCAAAGCGTTACAAGCACTATTAATAAAACACGGTGCAGTGTTGTTTCGTGGTTTCCCCGTTGCCTGTGCCCAGCAGTTTGAAAACATGTTAGATCAGACAGACTTTGTCAACATGCCCTATGTCGGAGGAGCCGCTCCCAGGAGCTTAGTGACCAGTTCACGAATTGTTACCGCCAATGAATCACCGGCCTCAGAAAAAATCCCGTTCCACCACGAGATGGCACAAGTTGCTACTCCCCCAGGCTACATATTTTTTTACTGCGATATAGCGCCAAAGGAAGGGGGGGCTACATCACTTTTACACTCCGGGGAAATTTGTGAAAAATTTTTTGAGATTAATGCCAGCTTTGCCAGAAAAATAGAGCAACAGGGAGTGCGCTATCGTAGAGTAATGCCGGAGCAAACAGACAAAAACTCTGCCATTGGTCGCTCCTGGAGGGAGACCTTTCAGGTTGAGACGCGCCAGCAGGCTGAGCGAGCCATGCAGGAGGCGGGTATGAGCTGGGAGTGGCTTGACGATGGTAGCATTCGCACTGAAACTAAGACTTTAGAGGCTGTTCGTGTCGATCAGGAAAGCGGACAAAAAGTATTCTTTAACTCTATTGTCGCGGTCTTTAGCGGTTGGAACGATAGTCGCAACATAGGGGTTAACTCAGTGGTAAGTGATGACAAAGAGCAAATGGATAAAGAAGTTATCGATCAGCTGATTGAGCAGATGGATAAACTGAGTGTCAATTTCAAATGGCAAACAGGCGATGTGTTATGGGTCAATAACCATACAGTGATGCACGCCCGCCAACCTTACGTAGGTGACAGGCTGACATTGGCTTCAATTGCTTATAAGTAAACTAAGCCATATCGAGTTCATTGATCAAAAGGGCCTAAATTGCTAATTTTGTGTTTGTCGCTTAGTCACTCGCTGAAATATGAACCAGGCACTCCACATGATTAACGTCAGCGTTATCGCGGCGATTATAGCCGGCTTAGGGTTTTCTAAGCTACTGATAGAGCCTGCATAGGTCGCTATTAGGGCATAGGGCACTGAACTAGCTGTCCATGCAAGTAAGAACTTAACAAAAGGCATTTTGGTGATACCCGACAGGCAGGCGGTGACCTCAGGTAATATAGGCATAGCTCTGGAAAATAATATCATCAAGAAGCCATATTGGTTAAATTGTTCCCTTAATGACTTCCTTTGTTGAGGTTCTTTGATGATGAGTTCTTCTAGTTTCCCGCCATAATAGTAACTCAGAATGTATCCTGTGATCCCCGCCAGCATCACACCGATTATTACTG
>ASZI01000249.1 GCA_000416315.1 Osedax symbiont Rs2
GCCTAGTAACTCTGGGATTTCTGGAACGCTTTGTTGGCTCCGACGGCGTCACCTGCCTGGGAACGTATTTTAGCCAACGCACTCCACAGCCTCCTCAGTTTTACACTTTGTCCCGCTGCGACGGTAATACCTTTTAACACCATCTGCTCTGCCTGAGAAAACTCAGCTAATTGTCGATGTACTTCCCCTAGGGACTGATACACTTCAGGATCTTTAGGTGATATCCGTAGCGCTCGCTCTAAACTGGCTTGCGCCGCCCTTAAGCTACCGCTATTGACCTGGTAATTTGCCGTATTAAGTAGCGCTATTGTGGCTGGATTTTGTGCTGAGACAGATACTTCAGGTGCTTTAGTTTGCACATTGGCCTCAGTATTTAAATTTTCACCGCTGGCGTTAGAAGCTTTAAACTTAGGCCTTACTTTGGGTGCTGTAACTTGTGCAGTGCTTTGCTGCGCGCCTACCGTAGGGGATATTTTATTATTTGCCTGCAGAGACCGATCTTCAACTTTCACCGACTGCAGCCCTGACACACTGCAGCCCGATAATACCGCCAATGCAACAACAACTGTGGATAACCTGCCATTGCCAAAAACACTTCTCATATAATTTCCTAAAACCTATTAAATAATATTAATAACCTAAAGAGCATGTTATCAAGTCCAATGCGCTTCGAAGGGCGGACTTAATTGCATACTCGCTAATAAAAGACCATCAAAGTAATCAGCTATTGATCTAGTGTAGCAACCATCAATTGCCAAATATACGTTCAAGCCAGCTCGGCGCTTGATTAGATTTATTTAGCTTGGGCACAGTACTGCCACTGCTGGCGCAGTCGCCGCTATATACAGGACTCTCTCCCGATCTAAAAGGCATCCTCTGACTATTGTCACAGCCAAGATCCACGTTCAAGCCAGTAGCTATGTCGATATTGGCGAACTCTATACCTTCAGGTACAGCCGGTTGTAATGGCTGTAAAGATTCAGATTGCATATAGGCAGTCCAGACTCGCAATGCCCCCGATGAGCCGGTAAAAGGTAACGACTTGTTATCATCGCGGCCCAACCAAACAACCGCTAATTTATTGCCCGCAAACCCTGCGAACCAGCTATCGCGTTGATCATTGCTAGTGCCAGTTTTACCTGCCAGGCCAATTTTAGAGGAAATTTTTGTATTGGCATAACGTCCAGTGCCCACTGCCACCACTTGCTGCATGGCGTATTGTAATTGATAGATAGATTGAGAGTTGATAACTTGTTCCACTTTAAAGGGGTATCTGGATAACTCTCGACCCTTCTTATCTGTCACTGAGCGTATTGCCCGCATTGGCATTAAAAATCCATTGGCCGCGATAGTCTGATACATAGTGGCAACTTCTAACGAGGTCATCCCCTGTGCACCGAGTAGCAGTGAGGGATACTTTTTGATCTCACGGCTTATACCCAATTTATGAATGGTTTTTATGACATTATCTAAACCAATTTCCATTCCCAATCTGGCTGTAGATAAATTGTAAGATTTAGCCAAAGCGAGGTATAGCGGCACATTCCCATGGCTTTTTTTATCAAAATTTCTAGGCTTCCAGGGCTCTGAGCCAGCAATCGGTACTGATACAGGTTGGTCTTCAAGCATAGTTGCCAGATTGTAACCTCGTTGCAGTGCGGTGAGATAAACAGCCGGTTTAATCAGTGATCCTATGGGGCGCACAGCATCAATGGCTCGATTAAAGCCCTGGTAGCGAGTACTTTTGCCGCCAATCACGGCCAATACTTCACCGGTCTGAGGGTCAGTGACTACCATACTCGCCTCCAGATCATTAGCTTTTTTGCCGTATTTCTTTTGCAGCGCAGCGATGCTGTCACTCAGTGATTTCTCTGCTTTAGCTTGAGCGATAGGATCCAAGCTGGTAAAAATACGCAAGCCTTCAGAACTCAGATCTTCATCGTTGTAACTCTGCTTTAGTTTACGTCTGACCAGATCTAAATAGGCGGGATAGGCCCCTTTATGCAGACTCTTTTGTCTGACTACTCCCAGTGGCTTAACAATACTCTGGCGGTATTCACGCTCGCTGATATCCCCGTTGTCAGCCATTACCTTAAGCACCAAGTTACGGCGCGTCTTAGCACGCTCTGCACGCCTCCTGGGATCGTAATATGAAGGTCCCTTAACCATTGCTGCCAGCAAAGCCACCTGATGCAATTGTAATTCACTGATAGGCCGGGCGAAAAAATATTGCGCCGCCAGTCCAAAACCATGAATTGCCCGCGCACCTTCCTGACCTAGATAGACCTCGTTTAGATAGGCTTCAAGAATCTCATCTTTGGAGTAGCGAAAATCCAGTACAATTGCCATCGGCATTTCAATCAACTTACGGATTAAGGTGCGCTCAGAGGTCAGATAAAAATTCTTAATCAGCTGTTGAGTTAAGGTACTGCCGCCCTGAACAAATCTACCCACTCGCAAATTCACCCACATGGCCCTGGCGATGCCCTTTGGTGAAATGCCAAAATGTTGGTAATAGCTACGATCTTCAATGGCAATCAACGCATCGACTAATCCCCTGGGAGCCTGCGACAGGCGAATTAAATCACGATCTTCGTTATTCTTGGGGTATATTCCGCCAATCAATATTGGCTCTAATCGGGTAATAGACACAGGGCTGCCATTTTCTGCACTGATTGCACTTATGGCCCCGCGGTTAAAACTAATAGTTAACAGCTGCGAGACCTCGGTGCCATCGCTAAACTCAAATCCGCGGCTGTAGACTTTTACCCGACTTGATGCCACTTCCACTTGTCCGGGTTGAGTCGCTTTTTTGACGAAACGATAACCTAAACCTTTGAGCTCCACTTTTAAATCTGCAATACTTATCTCTAGACCGCTGTACATGTCTAGTGGCCGCGCATACACCTTGGCCGGAATTGACCAGCGTTTTCCTTCAAATTTTTGACGAATCTGCGCATCCAGGTAAAAAAGCCCAATCGCAGAAAAAACCATCAGGATGATACTGAGCTTTAATGAGAAGGATAAAAGCCAGCGCCAGAGCTTTGATTTTCTGGTCATATTGTTGCTTTTTTTGCTTTTAACAGCTTTTTTGGGCGCTTTTTTTCGACTGACCATGAATTCCAGCTATGTATTTAAAAAATTGGACATTATTGTACAATTCCCAGTGGCTCCTTTATAGAGCCTTGAGCAGTTTTCTAGTATAGTTATTTGCCGTTACAGGCGATAGTCCGGTATCTGCCAGCTAATTGTTAGCTGGCAACGGCGTTAGTTCTCCCGCATCTATTACATAGGCCATTATGTCTCCAAGTTTAATTGCAGCATTGCAAAATCCCGCTTGCTATCCACATACTGTCAGCACCCCTATACAGGTCATAGAAACTCAGGTTTCATGGTTACTGCTGACTGGGGAATTCGCTTATAAGTTAAAAAAAGAACTAGATTTTGGCTTCTTGGATTTTTCTACCTTGGACAAGCGGCAATTTTATTGCGAAGAGGAACTGCGGCTCAATCAACGCTTGGCACCTGACATTTATCAGTGTGTGGTTGCGATCTCGGGAAGTTTGGATCAACCTCAAGTATCTATTGAAGATCATCGCAAGCAACAACAGTGTGCAAAAAGCTCTGCTGTAGTGCTGGAATACGCTGTACGCATGCAACAATTTGACCCGCTGTGTGGTCTCGATGACTTATTAAAACAGGATAAATTCGCCACCTTGTGGATTGATCAACTAGCAGAACAGATTGCGCAATTTCACTTGCAGTTACCAACGGTCACCTACAATAGCCCCTGGGGTGAAGCGGATAACATTTGGCAATTAGTGTCAGATAATTATTTGCATACTTTAGATTTTTGCACAGACCCTACTGACCTGGAGCAACTGCAAGATCTCTACCAACAAATAAGTACAGATTACTCCGCTCTGACTGAAATTTTTAAAGACCGGCGCAAGCAGGGATTCATCAGAGAATGCCATGGTGATTTGCATTTAGGTAATGTCACTTTCTACCAAGATAAGTTACGCCTGTTTGACTGCATAGAATTTAACTTACAATTTCGCTGGATAGACACTTGCTCTGACCTGGCTTTTTTACTGATGGATCTAGAAGCCAATAATAAACACGCCTGGGCCAATCGCGCCTTGAACCGCTACCTGGAAGTCACTGGCGATTACCAAAGCCTGCATCTACTCAACTTCTATAAGAGTTTTCGCTCCATGGTCAGAGCAAAAGTAGCTACATTAGGCAATCAAGCTAACCATCAGACATTTGTTAAATACTTGCAGCTGAGTCAGTCTTATCAAATTAGGAAAGCTCCAAAACTAATCATTATGCACGGCTTATCCGGCAGCGGTAAAAGTTATTTGAGCTACAAAATAATAGAAAAAATAGCCGCGATAAGAATTCGTTCAGAAACAGAAAGAGAGAGAATACATAAAGAACTGCTTAAAAAAGGTAAAAAAATTGAGTTGCACAGTCCAGAAATCAATGCCAGATTATCCCAGCACCTGCTTAAGCTCAGCGAGCAATTGCTCAACATCGGCTACACAGTGATTGTTGACGGTACTTTTCTGAAACAGCACTTCAGACAAAATTACATCAATATTGCACAGCGTCTCAAACTTGAGATGCAAATAATCAGCTGTCACTGCGAGTCTAAATTACTTTCAGCCAGATTAGCCAAGGGGATAAACACCCGGGCACTGGAGAGTAGTTTTTCTGTCGAGCGCCTGGCACATCAGAAGGTTTACCAACAACCTTTAACTGAACTGGAAATGCCCATGCAGATAACGGTAGACACTGATAATGATCAGGCGATCAATGAGTTCCTCGATACTATTGCCAGTGCTGACAATTAAGCTAAGCTTTTGAAGTTCCTCTGCGATATTAATGCACTGCAAAACGACTCAGTAGTGTGCGCCATTGGCTTTTCCAAGAATGCTAAGCAATACATCGTTATCAGCCAGGGGAAACGGATATTTGTTTATCGCAACCGCTGCCCCCACTTAAATAAAACACTAAACCCGCAGGATCAGCAATTACTCGATCTGCACAACAATTTTATTTTCTGTGCCAATCACAGTGCTTTGTTCACTATTGACCAAGGGCTTTGTATTAAAGGTCCCTGTACAGGTCAATATCTACAAAAAGTGGCGAGTAAAGTTGTCGGACAACAGCTACTAATTGACAGTTAAAGACTAAATCTAAGACAAAAAAAGGCGGGTAAGTTACCCGCCTCGCTTTTATTGCT
>ASZI01000250.1 GCA_000416315.1 Osedax symbiont Rs2
GCCTCACGCCTCACGCCTGTCCATAAGCTCAAGACTGCACTACTCACTCAAGTAAACTTACTGACAAACAATGTCTGCGATTCTCTAATATGAGTCTGCATCGCACTTTTAGCTCGCTGTCCATCTCGCTGATCAAGAGCGTCCAAAATGGCAAAGTGCTCATCCAGTGAATTACTGAAAAAATTCGGACTATCTGCCTGTACATTAAGAGCCCGGTGAGAGAGGCGGTGGCGAATAATATCTTGCAGTAATCTCTTGCTGCCTGAGGCTCTGGCAATACTGCGGTGAAATACGTCGTCAAACTCTGCCCAGTGTTCCAGCCAGGAGCTATCTTTGATTCTCTCTTGAAGCTGCTCTGCGCTAGCGCGCAACTTGGCCAAAGTTTCTCGATCCATCCTTTGAGCCGCTCGCAAAAAAGCCTCTCCCTCCAGTAATATTCGGATTTCGAAAATATCATAGACATCTTCAACGCTGAATTTATTGACCACCGGACGGCGATTTTTCTCCTGATGCAAAAAACCATCTTTTATTAAGTCGCGCAGTGCATCGTGTACCGGGGTGCGACTGACTCCTAATTCCTGAGCCAATTTTTGCTCAGCGACTATTTCGCCCGGCTTCATCTGTGCAGCTAAAATACGTGCTAATAGCAATTGATGAATACGTTCTGAGAGGCGCATATCGCTATTAACATCGGCTAATAATAGCTTTTTCATAATTTATCCGATTAAACAAAGGGGCTAAGAATAACAAAATATGGGCTGGATACTAGATTTATGTTGCCAGAGTTTTGTAAAGTGCATGCACTTTTAAGCAAAGTGACTTCATATTTGCAAATAGTTAATGTAGTCTGTACAAAAATACATATCGATGTAAAAAACAGTGATTTTGGGTGGGACAAGTAATGACGGTTGATCAGCAAACAACAGATGCTTTAAATGACAGTGACAAAATATTAGAGAACCAGGAGTGGTTAACCGCGTTAGACGATGTGATGAGATATCAGGGCGAGCATCGCACCCGTGAATTACTGCGGCTGTTGCAGGCATCGATGCTACAAAAAAACATTCAGCTTTCTGATGCCCCACTCAATACCCCCTATCGCAATACCATTCCAGTGGCGGATCAGCCCAGCTACCCCGGTAATTTGGAATTAGAAACACAATTAGAGAACATAATTCGCTGGAATGCTGCGGCTATGGTGTTAAAGGCAAACGACTTAGGCACAGGTGTAGGTGGACATATTTCTACCTACCAATCAGCGGCTACTATGTTAGAGGTGGGATTTAACCACGTGTTTAAAAGTGCCTCACAAAGCTACGGCGGAGACCAATTGATGGTGCAGGCACACGCAGCTCCAGGATTGTACGCCAGAGCGTATCTGGAGGGACGACTGACTAAAACACAGCTGCAAAACTTTCGTCGCGAGTTACAAGAGGGGGGCGGTTTGAGCTCTTACCCGCACCCCAGACGCATGGATGATTTCTGGCAGGGACCCACTGCCTCAATGGGCTTATCTACTCCATCGGCCATCTATCAGGCAAGGTTTATGAAATACCTGGAAAACCGCGGCTTGAAGGCAGCAAACGGTGGCAAGGTATGGTGTTTTATCGGCGATGGTGAGTCGGATGAACCAGAAGTTATGGGTACGATCAATATGGCGACTCGTGACAATTTGGATAATCTAGTGATGGTAATTAACTGCAACTTGCAGCGACTAGACGGTCCGGTGAGAGGTAACGGAAAAATCATTCAGGAGCTGGAACGCAACTATCGCGGTGCCGGCTGGAATGTGATTAAAGTGATCTGGGGCAGTGAATGGGATGAGCTGTTCTCCCGCGATAGCGAGGGAGTCCTACAGGCGCGGATGGACGTTGCGGTAGATGGCGACTATCAGTTTTACACTGTCTCCGACGGTGAAACTGTGCGCAACCACTGGATAGCCAATGACCCCAGATTAGAGTCCCTGATGAAAACCTTGTCAGATGAGCAAGTGCGCTGTATTAAGCGTGGCGGTCACGACAGGAATAAAGTATTCGCCGCATTTGAACAGGCATTAAAACAAAACGGTAAGCCGACCGTGATACTGATCAAGACTGTCAAAGGCGAGGGCATGGGGGCTTCTGCTGAAGGGCAGAACACCGCGCATCAGAAAAAACAGATGACTGATGCTGAGCGTATCGCAATGGGCCGACGCTTTAATATTCCCTTAGATGATCAGCAACTGGTCAGTGCTCAGTTATACAAGCCTGCAGAAGACTCTCCGGTGATGCAGTATTTACACAGCAAAAGAGCTCAACTCAATGGTTATTTACCGAGTCGGACCGTCACTGCTAAAAACCTGCAGGCTCCATCATTAAGTTTATTTGCTAAAACTTTGGCCGGTAGCAGCCGCGAGCAATCTACCACAATGGCCTTTGTGCGTATGTTGTCGATATTGTTAAAAGATGCCGATTTAGGCAAGTATGTGGTCCCGATTGTTCCGGATGAAGCCCGAACTTTTGGCATGGAGGCGCTGTTTAATCAATTCGGCATATACTCCAGCGAGGGACAAAAGTATAAGCCGGTTGATTCAAGTAGCTTACTGCCCTACAAAGAGGCGAAAGACGGGCAATTGTTGCAAGAGGGGATTTGTGAAACCGGTGCCATGGCCTCCTTTATGGCTGCCGGTACCGCTTATGCGAACTATGCTGTTCCCACTATCCCATTCTACATATTCTATTCGATGTTTGGTTTTCAGCGGGTCGGAGATATGATTTGGGCCTGTGCCGACAGTATGGCCAAAGGCTTTTTGTTGGGCGCTACCGCCGGGCGTACCACCTTAAATGGTGAGGGATTGCAGCATCAAGATGGGCACTCTCAGGCAATCGCCGCCACAGTACCCAATTTGCAGTGTTATGATCCGGCATTTGGCTACGAGCTGGCTATCATCATTCGCGATGGGATCAAGCGTATGTATCAGCTAGATCAGAAAATTTTCTATTACATTACCCTCTACAATGAAAACTACTCGATGCCGGCAATGAGAGAGGGGATCGAACAGCAAGTGCTGCAGGGCATGTACAAATTTCGTCAGTGCACGGCAGCTGGATACAAAGTCCACTTGCTGGGAAGCGGCAGCATTATGCAGGAGGTTTTTAAGGCGGCTGAGTTATTGGCATCTTTGGGTTGCAGTACCGATATCTGGAGTGTCACTAGCTATACGCAGCTAACCCGTAACGCGCAGAGCATTGAAAGACAAAACTTACTTGATCCCGAACTTGCTAAACTGAATGATATCCAATTGATAACAGCTGATCAACAGGGCGCATTTGTGGCAGTCAGTGATCACCTAAAATCACTGCCAAACGCAATTGCACGCTGGCTGCCTTCGACACCGGTTGTTCTTGGTACAGACGGCTTTGGGCTGTCTGAGGCACGTGACACTCTAAGAGACTATTTTGAAGTTGACGCCAAGTATATTGCCTGGGGCGCCATGACTAAACTCTTCTCCCAGCAAGCAATTAGTGCGCAACAGCTGCAACAGGCGCGTGAACAACTGCAAATTCCCCGAACTAAGGTGGATCCAACGCAGGCATAATTCGCTAAATAACCACTGCTCGTGGCCTCTTAACGGACAGTGGATTTAAGCTCGCAATGCCAACAAAAACAGTCAAACTTGCAGCGTTAGGATAAACTGGCAACCTTTATTGCTCTCACTGACACAGCGGATATCCCCTTTAAAAGTATTAGTGACCAAGTTAAAGACAATGTTTAGCCCCAGCCCACTGCCGCCGTTGTCCCTGTTGGTGGTAAAGAAGGGGTCGAAAATTTTCGTTAAATTCTCAGTTGCAATGCCAGTACCATTGTCACTGTAAATAATCTGTAAGACACTGTCTTCAATGTCGACAAGGATACTTACACTCCTATCATCAATGCCTTGAAAAGCATGGGCAATGGAGTTCATCAGCAAATTGGTAACAATCTGTGAAAAGGCTCCGGGAAAGGAATCGATAGAGATACCCGCCGGGCATTCTATACTGACATCGATATTGTTTTTTTTCAGTACCGAATGCACGCTGGTATGAATTTCCTCAAGGTATTTTTTTACGTCAAAGCGTCTTTTTTCTTCACTGGTCTGATCGACGGCAATCTGCTTGAAGCTTCTAACTAGTTGGGCGGCTTTTTCTAGATTTATTTGTACTAAAGAGGTCGACTTTTTACAGTTAGTAAGAAATTTATTTAAGCCTTTAGGACTGAGTTTATTGCCATCAAAATCCCGCCTGATTGCATCACTGAGGTCATGCAAGTGAGTAATGCCTGTCAAACTAATACCAACAGGGGTATTGATTTCATGGGCA
>ASZI01000251.1 GCA_000416315.1 Osedax symbiont Rs2
ACTATAGCGACTTTATGGTAGACATCAGAAATTGATACAGCATAACTTTTCAATGGGAATACCAATATCAAAAATACTGTGAATATCTTTTGATAGCTTTTCATAAAACCTCTTCTCTGCTAGTTACTGTCATCGCACACCGACATTCAATCACTATCGGCCCTTTGTCAGCAAAGTGTAGTATATTTATCATCTTAGTCTTAAATGCGAGTATTTATACTTATAATAACAATTTTAGCAATGCACTAAGTACAACCGTCACCTGTAGCACCCACTGATATTCACAAATTACTCTATTTATGTCAACAGCTTAAACAAACAGAGCATATAGACTGTTAATGTTTTATTAAGCAAAAATCTCATCCTATGTAGCCCATAACTCAATAAATCATAATGCAAAATCAGGCTTTACTGGCGCTATAATAGCTGTTTTTATCCAACAATAGCGCATTTTCAACGCGCAAAGTTTGCACAAACATCCATGTTGGTCTGAGGTAATGGGCTATAGAGAATCTTCCAGATTATCTGCGTAGACTGATAAGGGTCTGATCTTGTTCATCTGTCAGCAACAGCAAATTATCTTGTACCAAGAAATGTTCGACTTGCAATATAGCGCTGTTAAATGCCTGCTCATCAGCAGCCGATTCAGCCGCACAAGCCATGCGGGTACTGGCAATTGGCGATAAGTTCAGGTGATCTTTGAAGGGACGGTAGCTTGCATTGATGGCGTTACAACCGTTGTTACCACTCATAGTCCCCTGTTCAGAGAACTGCATTGAGGCAGTGCTACTGTCAATCAGACGACCATCAATGCTGATAATCTGCCAGGCGCCGACTAAAGCAATATGCTGCTGTTTTGTTGGATTAACGCAGCCGCTTAACAGGGCCGCGCTAGCTAACAGCAGTGAAAATTTAGTTATTTTGCTGGTCAACGACTGCATTTAATTATCCAGGGAAGCTAAAAATGCAGTATACCAAGTATTCTAGTGACCAGGCAATAATCCAATAAAAATCAACTGCTAAAAGTTTTTAGACAGTGATCTATTGATGATTGTTGCATCTGCTCATAAAGCTCAAACTGATCGGCAACATCAGTACCCAGCTCTTTTTCAAACTGTTGCTGATTGGGATTCTGACTAAAGTCCTGATCACCTTGCTCACCTAAGTTTGACTGGAATATGCCTGCTGCGCTAACCGGCAGAAAATCCTCATAGGAAATAGGGTCAAACTGAACCAACCCACGCGCTATCAAATGCTCAATATCGCAGTCCTTTAGGTTATCATCCCCAGATTCTTGCTCGGTTAAACTGTAGTTAAAATACCCCAGTCCCTGTTCACGCATTTGCGCATAATCGTCCGGGAACACTGAAAAAACCTGCTCAATATCAGAGATATATTGAGTTTTATTAGAACCATCATGCAATGGCCGGGTAATACCGCGGGCTTTGACTAATAAGTTGTCGTATAGGTCGCGCCCTTTTTTGGTTAGTGCACAACCGCGTTGCTCAATTTCGCCGAATCGCGCAGCGTGTGCTATATTCTGCTCGGATAAATCGGTATCGGTAAAATGCACTTGTTCTTTGATCGCCAAAAAGGCAGTCTGTCGTAACAATATCGGGCATTTACGTCTTGGCGGTCCTTCAATAACAGCCTTTGCTACCGCACCTGTGGTATGTATCTGTGTTTGCACTTCATCTATATCGAGTGTTCTTGGGGTCAGGTGATTAATATGTGGCCCTTTAAAAGAAACGACGTCGGCAATCAGCGGATGTGCCGCTAACAACTCCTTGTACAACTCGCTACTGATGGCCGCTTCTTTGTGCCAGCGAAATACATTAACTATCGATTCGATGAAAAGCGCAGACTGGCTTTCAGTTAAGCCACCTTTTTGTTCGGCAACACTGACCAACTCACGCACCTGATCAGAAAAAATATCACGAGCTTCTAATACTTGACGGGCTTTATCACGTAGCTGCTGATCTTCAATCAACTCCAGGCGCAACAGTGATGTAAATATTCGAAATGGGTTATTGCGAATCGATTTGGCCTCTAGCGGTCGAAAGCAGGTGGAGTGTACAGGTACATTAGCGACACTTAAGTCGTAATAACCTACTGGGAACATTCCCATTACCGCAAAAATCCGACGCATCATGGCCAACTCGCTGGCCTTACCTATACGAATGGCACCGTGGCGCTGATCAGATAGAGTTTCAACATTCTCTACTTTCTCCAGCTGTTGTCTCAAAAGCGGCTTTGCCTCTAGCTGAGCTTGGTTTTTCTCGGTCACTAAATCTATCAGTGCGCCATAAGCCGGCACTTCATTGCGATACATATTGGACATCGCCAGAGAAAATTTGGTGCGTATGCTATCCGCAGAGACAAGATCGGGAGAGATAAATACAGCTTGATTCATTTGCTTTTGGCCTCACTTTGAGTACAGTTGTTGTCAGATTCATTATCATTTAATGATTTTTGGTAATAATACTTAATCTGATGTCCGATATATATTGAAATAAAACCATGACTTGATGATTTTTTCACATGAACTTACTTAAAAAGCATGTCCCTAACATTCATTATTTGCACAGTTTTGTCAGCGCAGCCAAGCACAATAGCTTTACCCAAGCCGCTGTTGAGCTGCATTTAACTCAAAGCGCTATTAGCCGGCAAATCAAGGACCTGGAAAACCAACTGGGAGTCCCTTTGTTTAAGAGGGTCCGACAACGTGTCCTGTTGACGGATACCGGTAGCCGTTTTCTGGAAGATGCTATTAATATTATCCAAGTTACTGAAGATGCCATGTTAAGAGCAATGTCAGTGGGGGCTAAGTCCTCTTTGCGCATCGCCGCCCTACCTACTTTTACTAGCCGTTGGATTATCCCTAAATTAAGCAGCTTTATTGCGCGCAATCCAGATACAGCCTTGAGCTTTAGCTCCAGAACTAAGCCTTTTGATTTCAATAATAAGATGGCTGACTTGGCGATCCACTTTGGCAAGCCTAACTGGCCACAGGCCAGCTGCTACCTAATCTGTAAAGAGCAGATGATACCCGTCGCCAGTAAAGACTATCTAGCAGCGCAGCCACTTGAGACGCTCCAAGATGTACAGCAGATGAGTTTATTGCAACTCGCTAGCAGACTTGGCAGCTGGAAACTTTGGTTTGAACAGCAGCAGCTAGATATTAGTCATAACAACCATTTAATTTTTGATCAGTTTTCGATGATAGTCGACGCGTTAAAAGCGAATTTAGGCATTGCCTTGCTGCCAAAATACTTTATCGAGGATGAACTCTGTAACGGGTCAATAGTACAACTTGGTGAGGGGATAGAAACGGATGATTGTTACTATCTGGTGATTCCTAACGACAAGGCAGACAACTTGCAGGTGAACTCTTTCAAGGATTGGATACTGGCTCTACAGCAGTAAGGATTGCCCTCCTCTGCTTTCAGGGAGGGTTTTCAGAGCGCATATTGAAAACTGCAGCTCTGATAAGTTTAATCTTTTTTCCAAACAGCAAATTCATTGCCATTGGGGTCGCTAAAATGAAAGCGGCAACCACCGGGGAAGGAGAAGGTCTCTCGCACTATGCTACCACCATGTTCAATTACTTTATTGGCACTGGCTTGCAGATTTTCACTGTACAGTACTATCAATACACTGCCACCTGCGACCGATGCCACTGTCTTTGCAAGATAAAAACCGCCATCGATACTGGCATTATCAAAACTACTGTATTCGGGGCCATAATCAGTAAAGCCCCAACCAAAAACTGCACTAAAAAAAGCTTTGGTCGCCTGCATATCCAGGGCCGGTATTTCCAGGTAATTAATTTTATGATGATCTTGCATCTACTGCTCCTAAGCACTGTGACGAAAGTGATTTTAGATCTCGATTAATAAATAATCATTCGCTGAAATATTGAATGCAGCCTATTCTTTGATACTACCACGACTGACAATTTCAGCTTCAATAACTCAGCGTTTTTACTGCTCGCACCTATCAGGCGACAGATAGATTTGACCAGTCACTGTTGCATTTGTGTTATGCTATTGCCTTTAAAAAAACCACCATTTAATCGACAATAGTCTCTAATTCAAAGGCCGTTACATGCAAAACCAACTGACTATCGCCATGCCCGATGACTGGCATTTACATTTGCGCAACGCTGAGGTACTCACTAAAGTACTTCCCTATACCAGCCGTCACTTCCAGCGTGCCATTGTCATGCCCAACTTGCAACCGCCTGTCATCACCAGAGAAGATGCGAAAAATTATCAAAAAGAGATTTGCGCTGCGATTCCCCCCGAACATAATTTCACCCCGCTGATGGTCTTGTATTTAACCGAGCAGACCTCTCCTGCAGATGTTAAACAAGGTTTTTTAGCGGGCGATGTGGCAGCTGTGAAACTCTACCCAGCCGGTGCTACGACTAACTCAGATGCCGGTGTTAAAGATCTGCAAAAAATATACCCGGTACTGGCTGTCATGGAAGAGATTGGCATGCCATTTCTGGTTCACGGTGAAGTAGTAGACAGCGATGTTGACATATTTGATCGCGAGGCAGTGTTTATCGATCAAAAACTAATCCCTATCCGCCGGCAATTTCCCAATTTAAAAATCGTCTTTGAACATTTAACCACCAAAGAAGGTGTTGATTATGTTCGCTCTTGCGATTCTCATACGGCCGCCACTATCACTACGCACCATTTAGTGATCAACCGAAACGCTATGTTAGTCGGTGGAATTCAGCCGCACTATTACTGCCTGCCGGTAGCTAAGCGAGAACTGCATCGCCTGGCTTTGCGTGAAGCAGCAAGCAGCGGTGATCACAGATTTTTCCTAGGTACTGATTCAGCGCCACATCTGGCACAATTTAAAGAGTCTGCCTGTGGTTGTGCGGGGGTTTTTAATGTCGCCAATACTATGGCTATTTTAGCGCAAGTATTTGAGCAAGAGGGTCAGTTGGATAATCTTGAAAAATTCACTTCGATTAACGGACCAAAATTTTATAACTTAGCAGTCAATAGTGGCACTATGGTGCTGAGCCGCAGTGACAGTGCTCTGCCACTGCCAGCTGATGTAGCAACAGCTGAGGGGGATATTAAAATATTTGACCCGCAAATGCCGGTGCACTGGCAAGTCAGTGCCGTCAATCGCTAATTACTAATTACTTAGCCCAGCTGCCATCAATTATTGTTTGATGGCATAAAAAAAGCGGCTGCTAACTATTGTCAGCGCCGCTAAAGGACACAACAACAATCAGTCTGTTTTAATCACACCGCGGGCAATTTGATCACGCTCTATTGACTCAAACAACGCCTTGAAATTACCTTCACCAAAGCCGTCATCTTTCTTGCGCTGGATAAACTCAAAGAACACCGGTCCGATGACAGTATTACCAAAAATTTGTAACAATAATCTAGGGTCGCCATTTTCTGTCGAACCATCTAGTAACAAGCCGCGTTTCTTTAACTCTTCCACTGGCTCACCGTGACCCGGCAAACGCTCTTCAAGCATATCGTAATAGCTATCTGGTGGTGCCTTCATAAAACCAATACCGGCGGCCTTGAGCTTATCGATACTACCGAACAGGTCATCCGAAGAAAACGCAATGTGTTGAATCCCTTCACCATTGTATGCACGCAAGTATTCATCTATTTGCCCTCTACCCCCTTCCCCTTCTTCGTTTAAGGGAATTCGGATTAAACCATCGGGTGCCGTGAGTGCTTTGGACTTGAGGCCTGTGTATTCACCTTTTATATCAAAGTAGCGAATCTCGCGGAAGTTAAAGATTCGCTCGTAAAACTCAGCCCAATAATCCATACGACCACCGTAGACATTGTGGGTCAAATGATCGATGGCTTTAAAGCCAAATCCCACTGGGTTCCTATCGACACCCTCGATGAATTCAAAATCAATATCGTAGATTGAACTACCCTCGCCGTAGCGATCGATCAGATACAGTGGTGCACCGCCAATTCCTTTAATCGCCGGCAACCTCAACTCCATAGGTCCAGTGGGAATCTCAATCGATTGAGCTCCCAGACCCAGTGCCCTTCGATAGGCAAGCTGAGAATCTTTGACCCGAAATGCCAGACCGCAAGCACAGGGACCGTGCTCTTGAGCAAAGTAATAAGCGTGACAATCTTTTTCATAATTAATGATGAAATTGATATCGCCCTGGCGAAATAATTGCACGTCTTTAGAGCGGTGATTCGCCACATGGGAAAAACCCATGTTCACAAAAGTTTGCTCTAACAAACCTTTCTCTGCTGCAGAAAACTCTACAAATTCAAAACCTGCCAAGCCCATTGGGTTATCAAATAAGTCTGCCATTTCGTTCTCCTGGGGTATACTCAAATTCTTTAACTAATATTATAGTTGCTAATACAACTATTATTAGTTGCGCGCGCAACTATTGTCAAGTGAATTTTTTTAGGAAGCTAATTGGATGAGTACTAATACCGCTAAAATATTAACCTTAGAACGATTTTTACCTTATCAGCTATCAGTGTCATCTAACAAAATCAGCGGCTTTTTTGCAGACATCTACCGGGACAAATTTGCCTTATCTATCACCCAATGGCGAATTATGGCTATTTTAGGAGAGTACCCTGATAGCAGCGCTGATGAAGTTTCCAATAAAACCCAGATAGAGAAATCTATACTCAGCCGCGCTATTAGTAAACTGCTGCACAGACACCTGATCCAGCGGGTGTTCTGTGAGTCAGATAAACGTCGGTCTATGCTCTCATTAACCGATACAGGCATGGATGTTTATAACGAAGTGGTACCGCTGTCCTACCAATATGAGCAACAATTATTCGAATGCTTTGACCTGCAAGAAAAGGAGCAATTCAATTCTCTGCTTGAAAAGCTCTATAAACACACCGAGAACTTACAGACAAATATATAGACTTCTAAACATTGGCTGTTGAGCTATGAGCATGTTTACAAGGTAAAACTCAATTGATAGGGTTGAAATCTGCTGTCGTATCAGTGTTTGCGCCGCTATGTTATTGCAGCAGTCTCTGCCGAAATTATCAATTATTAGCCAGCAAAGTCCGAGGCAGATTTTATTACAGTTTTCTGCCTATATGGAACCAAATAACAAAGATGTACTCATACAAAGGCTGGAATAAACCTGTTTCACAATGATTCTAAAAAAACAAAGGTATTGCATGTTTTCAAAGCCCATCGGTCTATTTTTTATCGCCTTATCACTCTGTATTCAAAGCATCAGTGCCAGTGAAATCATCAAAAGCCCCAATGATCAACGCCAATATCAGAGCTTTACCTTAGGCAATCAATTACAAGTACTGATCATCTCTGATCCCCAGACAGACAAAGCAGCGGTCTCTTTAGACATAGACGTAGGCTCCAATAGCAACCCCAAAAACCGCCCAGGTCTCGCTCATTTTCTGGAGCACATGCTATTTCTGGGGACTGAAAAATACCCAGAGCCCTCTGACTACTCTGCATTTATTCAGTCCCATGCAGGCTCGCAAAACGCATTCACTTCGGCTGAGAATACCAATTACTATTTTGACATAAAAGAGGACGCTCTGGACGAGGCACTGGACAGGTTCTCACAATTTTTCATCGCACCGCTGTTCACACAAAAATATACCGAACGTGAACGCAATGCAGTAGACGCAGAATATCAGTCTAAACTTCAGGATGACGGACGTCGAAACTACGCGGCTTTCAAGCAAATCATGAACCCAGAGCATCCTGGCAGTCGGTTTTTTGTCGGCTCTTTAGAAACGCTCTCTGACAATTTGGAGACTAAAATTCGCGACGATTTACTGCAGTTTTACCAACAGCACTACTCGGCAAACAGAATGACTTTAGTTGTCCTAGGTAAATCTGAATTATCCAAACTAAAACAATTGGTTGTCGACAAATTCTCAGCGCTGCCTAACAACTCAATCACTAAACAAAAAATAACAGTAGCAAGAGTTAACCCCAAGCAATTACCGTTGATTCTGAAAGTCCAAGCCCTTAAGGACTTTCGAAGATTAACCTTATCGTTCCCGACACCTAGCGCCAAAGCTATGTATAAATTAAAGCCACTGTCATTTCTCAGCTCATTAGTGGGCTATGAGGGACAAGGTAGTTTAATGGCCCATTTAAAGCGCCAGGGATATGCCAATGGTTTAAGCGCTGGGGGCAGCCATAACTCAGATGTAGACTCATCTTTTCAAGTCAGTATTAGCTTGACGCAAACAGGCTATGAAAACCTCGACCAAGTTACCGAGAGTTTTTTTGCATTTATCCAGCAGCTAAAAGCCAGCGGCATCAGCGCTGACTTATACGCCGAAGAGCAGCGCCTTTCAGCACAAGCCTTTCAATTTCTAACCCGTCAGGCACCGGCCAGCTATGTCGTTTGGCTCTCACAAAACATGCGTGACTACCCGCAGCAACACTGGTTAAATGCTCCCTACCTGATGCAGGACTTCAATCAACAGCGCATCGCTGATTTTCTGCAATATATTACGCCTGATAATATGCTGATGAATATTCAGGCAAAAGACCTAGTTACCGATAGAACAGAAACCCATTTTGCAGCTCAGTACTCAGTAGCAAATGTCTCAGCAGAGCAACTGCATCAATGGCAGAACCCCCAGCCAGTGGATAGTTTATTTGTGCGCAAGCCCAACCCCTATATTGCGGAAAATTTAGCCTTAGAAGAGCCGCCAAAAACTGCCAGCAAAACTCCAAGCAAAATTTCTCTGGCTGCAGGAAGCACATTATGGCACTTGCAAGACAGTGAATTTAAGACCCCCAAGGCCGATATATTTTTCACCTTGCTAATGCCTGAGCCAAAACTGGGTGTAAAACAGCAACTGGCGTTGAACTTATATGCCCGTTTACTTAATGATCAGTTCAACGAATTTTTTTACGATGCCAGCTCCGCCGGTGTACAAGTGCAACTTTATTCACATCGCCGGGGTATCAGTATTAGAATTTCCGGATATTCTGACAAACAGGAAAAAATAATCGAACAGCTCGCTACTATGGTAAACAGCCGTTTCGATCAACAACGATTTACAATTCTCAAAGAAAATTACCGCCGAGCCTTAGAAAATAGTCTCAAAGAAAAACCCTATCAGCAGTTATTGGCAAATTTAACCCAGCTATTAATTGATACGCCCAGCGCTCAACAGAAACTACAAAAGCTTGAACAGCTGCAATTGGCAGATATCTATCAGCTGGCTGATAACTACTTTAGCGCTGGTGAGCTGCGCATCTTAGCGCACGGTAACATAGCACGAAGCCGTGCCCTACAACTGGCAAAGATGATTGGCAAGAGTCTGAATATAGTTGATTTCGCACCTATCATAGACAGCGATCAGCTGATGAAATTACAATCCGGTAGCGACATTAAGCAAGTAAAAAATGTCGATCACAGTGACTCGGCCGTAGTGCTTTATTTGCAGGGACAAGACAAAAGCTTCCAGCAGCAGGCCGCCACTGCACTATTGGCAGAAATTATAGGCTCTCGCTACTACAATCAATTGCGCACTGAACAACAGTTAGGCTATATAGTTTTTGCATCACCTATGAGCCTGGAAAAACTGCCGGGGCTGGCGTTTGTAGTGCAATCACCGACAGCAAAACCACAGCAGATCGAAAAGAGTAACGAACAATTCTTGGCCCAATTCGATCAACACTTAGCAACGATAACAGCGGATGAACTGCTCAGGTACAAACAGAGTATTATTGCCAGATACAATACTCAGGAGCGCAATATTTACCAGCGTAGTGCCAGATTTTGGCGGCAGATACATTTTAATATTGAGGACTTTTCTGAAACAGATGCACTTATTCAAGCCACTGGGGCATTGCGTTTAGAAGATTTAATGCAGAGTTGGCAGGGATTGTTATCGAGAAAAGTTCAGCTGGTGAGCCATGCTGTGCAAATTGCCAAGAAATAACCGCAGCACAACTACTGCTCGCTGACTCCCCCTATTAGAGACTGATAGGGGGATAACAAATGCTCTAAAGCTTTTTCATGTAGGCACTGACCAAAACGACTCGGGTGCCATTGACCCTTCCCTCGATGTGTTCAGGGTTCGAGGTAAGAGAAATACCTCGGACAGTCGTGCCACGCTTAGCCGTAAAACCAGCGCCTTTGACTACTAAATCTTTAATGATGGTGACGTTATCACCGGCTTGTAATTGCGTGCCATTACTGTCCCTAGTCGGATCAACTGCCTCGGCATCGGCAATCATTAATCCAGCCTCGGCCCACTTTTGCATTTCATCATCTAAATACAACATATCCAGAAGATCTTGGGCCCACAATTCAGAACTCAACAACTTTAACTGTCGCCATGCCATTACCTGCACTACCGGTAGCTGACTCCACATACTATCATTCAGACAACGCCAATGATTATTATCCATAGAATCAGGATCCTGGATCTGACTTTGACAGACATCACAGCATAAAATACTGCTGTCCGAGCTGGCACCTTCATTGGGCTCTACATTGTAGGGAGTTAAATTGTTCGTGCTGGCGCAAAGTTCACATTTTTCACTGCTGCGTTTTAATAGGGTATCGAGAATTGTCATAGTATTAGCCATCTGGTTATTCAATGGGGCTATTATGCAGAAATTTTACGCAAATTAAAGCGGAATCTATAATCTATCCGTCAGTGAAAAAGCAAATCGGCAAAGTTAAATGCCATTACTGCACTCTATGGCTTTAGCTGTTGCCTTTTCTTGCTGGCGTCAAGGGGGACTAAAACGGGTTCAGCCTGCAGCGGATCACGTTGCACGGTTAAATCCTTGGCGTTGGAGGCCGTACGGCTACAGACTAAACTTAACGGCGCACAGCCCTTAAGTTTATATCGATCGATCTGACGATAGACACCTTCCAGTGCCAACTTAGAATGCTGGCTGTAACCTTGTGCTTCACTCAAACCTACTACGTAGACAAAAACTTTATCGCGATTCATATCAGAGGAGGTGTACTGGGGTATCCTCTGATGATAATTTTTCGCAGCGACCACTTGTACATTGGTTTTGACCTGACGAAAATTATCTATGTTTTGATCAACTATTGTGTAACTCAAGGGGGCTTTATTACTACTGCCCACTACTGAAGTCACGTAACTGGGCTGCACCATGGGCACAAACTTATACTTTATTTCCAGTTCGGCGCCCTGCAAAAAAGCACTGCAACTAAGCAGGACTAATATCAGTAACCAGGCCCGGCGCACTGCACTATAGCTTTGGTTATAGCGCTGATGACAGCGGCTGTTGTTACTGCTCGACGGGGAAAATTGATTCTGCATAAATTGCTAACTCTTCTAAGATCTCTCTATGGTCAGTGCTCAACTCTGGGTCTTTGTACTTCTCGTTTAATATATTATAAAAAGGCTGCATTGTTAATAGTTTTCTATTATCAGCTTTTAACAAGCGCTCTTGTCTGAAAAGCTCCCAGCGCTCTATTTCTTCACCTTCTAAAAAGCCTGGCCAGTTACGCGCCCGGTAGCGAAAAAACATCTCCTCTAGGCGAGGATCCTGAAAGGCTAAATCCAGCTGCGCTAACTCAGCTGCTGGGGTGTTGCGAATCAGCTCCATTGCCTGCTTATCAGTATCGTTGAAAAAACCTCCGCTGTACAACATATGATCCGGATCACCGTCAGATTGAAAATCTTGGGCGGCAAATATTTCGCTCAGCTTTTGTCGCAAACCAGTGAAGTTACGCAACATAGCCAAGTGGTTGCGACAGCTAGCACCGTCTATCTGTAGACGTTGCGCCTCTTGCGTATTCAACATCCCAGCGGGAGCCAGTATCGGACATTTATTAATATGCACTTGTTTCAAAGCTATCTTGGCATCGCTGTCCTGGCGCTGTTCACGGGGAAGATACATCAATCTGCAAATTTCTGAGACATCCAGTTCAATCAGAGCACTTGGGTCTTCACGTAAGTCCCAAGTAATTACTGCATTCTTGTTTGTCGGATGCATCGCCAGGGGCGCAATGATCGCCGCATTGCCAAGAGTGCCAGGGTAGCGTGATGAAATATGTAACACCGGCTTCATCGCACTGACATTTAACTGCTTTTGCGCCGCCTGCTTAGTTTTATTGAGCAACACAAAATCGTACAATTTACGCTGCTTTTCACGAACAATTCTTGCCAGTTCAATGGTGGCGTATACATCAGCCATAGCATCGTGCGCGTTGCCATGCTCTATGCCATTTGCCTTTGATAGGTCTTCCAGGCGAAAACTTGGACTGCCGTCCTCGTAGTCTGGCCAGCTAATCCCCTCTGGGCGCAGACCTCTGGTAAGTCGTAACATATCAATTAAATCCCAGCGAGAACACTGGTTTTGCCACTCTCTGGCATAGGGGTCAAAGAAATTGCGATACAAGCTATAGCGGGTGATTTCGTCGTCAAAGCGTAAGTTATTATAACCGACTGTACAAGTGCCAGGCACGCTCATTTCACGGTTGATTATTTCGATAAACTCGGCTTCGCAAACACCTTCTCGTATAGCTTGCTGCGGGGTAATTCCGGTGATCAGACAGGCTTTCGGGTGAGGCAAAAAAACGTCGCTGGGCCTGCAAAATATTTCTAGTGGTTCGCCAATGATATTGAGGTTTTCGTCAGTGCGGATGGCCGCGAACTGCATCGGCCTATCGCGCTTAGGATCAGCACCAGAAGTTTCATAATCGTGCCAGAGGAAAGTACGTTCAATGTTCATTGCAATCCAGTTATTTTATATTGTTGCAGTAGTATCCTGTAACTTGGCAATAAAAACCACAATATGCGCAGATATAGTAGTTTTTGCTGCTTTTAAATCTGCTAACTGCGACTGCTGTGCTGTATCTGCCATTTGCGCAGATCTGTCAAACACTGGCGAACTTATTTTTTCAGCTCCCCCGCCACTATAAAAGCCCCGCCAAGTGTAACAATAGCTATAAGGCGGTAGCTTATTAAGCGTTAGCTATAAAGCGGTAGCTATAAAGCGGTAGCTTTTATATGAAAGCTTATTAAGCGGTAGCTTTTATGTGAAAGCTTATTAAGCGGTAGCTATAAGGCGGTAGCTTTTAAATGAAAGCTTATTAAGCGTTTGCTATACCCGCCTCAACCGCCGCCAGTGCTTGCATAGGAGATGCTGCATTGGTGATAGGCCTGCCGATAACTAAGTAACTACTGCCCTGTTGCAACGCTTTTCCCGGAGTCATAATCCGCTGCTGATCGTCACTAGAGTCTCCACTAAGTCGGATCCCCGGTGTCACTAACGCAAAATCATTGCCTAGAGCTGTGCGTAACATAGCAACTTCTTGAGCAGAGCAGACAACCCCATCGAGGCCACTGTCCTTGGTTAGTTGCGCCAAACGCTGCACATGCTGCAAGGGCTCAACATCCAGGCCTATTTCTGCCAGGTCGCTGCGCTGCATACTGGTCAGCACTGTCACTGCTATCAACAGAGTCCGGTTATCTGTCACTTGTAGCAGTTCGTTACGAGCCTGCTCCATCATCTTGCGACCACCGCTGGCGTGCACATTGACCATCCACACTCCCATCTCAGCTGCGGCACGAACCGCTTTTGCTACTGTGTTGGGAATATCGTGAAATTTTAAATCCAGAAAAATCTCGAAGCCTTTAGCACTCAAAGATTCAATAATCTTGGGCCCGCTACGAGTGTAGAGCTCTTTGCCGACTTTCAGACGACATCGCTTCGGATCCAGTTGATCAGCCATCCGCAAAGCTTGATCAAAGCTTGGATAATCGAGGGCGACTACTATAGGTTTATCAATGCTATTGGATAAGACTGTAGTTCCCAATGTATGTTCACTTTGCATGTTTTCCCCTCTTTGGATGTAAAATTAGCGCCTGCAATTCTACAGCATCAGCGGCGAAATATAATAATTATATTGCCCAGCAAAAAAATGACCAAAAACAACAGTCATCAATGCTCGAAAGCCAGTGGATTTTTGTTTTTGTAGCCATTGAGCTCGACTGCTTTTTACTTGAAATCAGTCATTTTCAGATAGAAATTTACCAGCTGCAAGATACAAAAAAGGCGATCAATAATGATCGCCTATAGCTATGCACGCAATTACAGTTTAAGCACTTTTTGAACGAAAAGCCTCTAGTTGTCGCTTGATAGCCGCTACTTTTCTATTCGCCAAACTCAGCTTAGCTTTGAGGCTTAAGACTGCAAATGTCGTTAGAAAAGTACCGCATATTCCACCGGCAACAAAAAATGCAATTAACCATAATGAAATACTTCGCTCAGGCAACTGCATAAAAATAAGGTCTATGCTAACCTTTGCTTCATTTACTGTTGCGAAAGTAATTCCGATAAACAGAATAACCAGACACAGCAATAGTACTAATAACATTTTTAACCAACGCACTCGACGTCTCCAACTGAACTCTTATCTCTGCTTAGTGATTAAGGCTGTCATTCACCTGCTCACGAAGCTCCTTACCTGGTTTAAAGTGCGGTACATACTTTTCAGATAGTGCAACAGATTCTCCCGTTTTAGGATTTCTGCCAATTCGCGGAGCACGGTAGTGTAAGGAAAAACTACCGAAGCCACGCACTTCAATACGCCCACCGTCAGAAAGTGATTCTGTCATGTGGTACAACATAGTTTTAACTGCCGATTCAACGTCTTTCACTGATAATTCTGGATGTTTATCGATTAGCAGCTCTATTAATTCGGATTTTGTCATTTAAATTCTCCTGGAGGTCCAGTCTTTATAGCTACACTTTGGTAACCCTGTTATAAGACCACAAACTAATAATTGGGTTCAGTACACTGTGTAGAATTCCCTATAGTTCATTTGCTTATCTCAGTAAACAACTGTTATTGGGTTTTCTCTAGAGTACACTGTTGCTAATTACGCTTTTTCACTCTTTTCTAGTTATATTTTACTTATCTTTCTTATCTAATTGAGCTTTGATCAGATCACCAATTGTCGTTGGTGCTAAATCTTCGCTGGCCTTCTTCTTCACAGAATCAAGTGCTTCACGCTCTTGCTGCTGCTCCATTTGTTTTACAGATACCTGGATTTTACGATTTCGGCTATCCACTTGGGATATCATCACCTCGACGCTTTGCCCTGTTTTCAGTACTGAATTCAGATCTTCAACTCGCTCACTTGAGGCATCATTGCGCTTTAGTATGGCGGTTACGCCACTCGCCAATTCGAGCTCTGCATGATTGCTTTCAATCTGTATAACCTTTGCAGTAACTATAGCTCCTTTTTTGTTAATTGCAGTATAGCTACTGAAATCATCACCACTAAGTTGCTTAATACTCAATGCGATACGCTCTTTTTCAATATCAATAGAGATTAGCGCCGTCTCCACTTCATCACCTTTGCTATAAGCTTTTACCGCTTCATTGCCGGCCAGATCCCAAGAGAGATCTGACAGATGTACTAAACCATCAACTCCCTCACCTACCGATACAAATAGTCCAAAATCGGTAATTGAGCGAATTTTTCCAGTTATCTTATCTCCAGCCTTAAATTTACTGGAGAAAATCTGCCATGGGTTCTGTAGACACTGCTTCATGCCCAGTGAAATTCGTCGGTTATTGGTATCGATATCCAATACCATCACTTGTATTTCTTCGCCTAAGTGCACCACTTTAGAGGGATGAACATTACGGTTGGTCCAGTCCATCTCGGATACGTGCACTAAACCTTCCACCCCTTCCACTATTTGTGCAAAACAGCCGTAGTCTGTGAGGTTTGTGACTGTCGCCGTTGTTTGCTCACCCACTTTTAACTTTTCAATCTGGGTTGTCCAAGGATCAGGCAATAACTGTTTGAGACCCAGCGATACCCTAGACTTCTCCCGATCAAACTTGAGTATTTTAACTTCAATTTCATCCCCTAAACTTAAAACAACCGAGGGATGTTTCACTCTTTTCCAAGCTATATCGGTGATATGCAGCAAACCATCTAAGCCGCCTAAATCGACAAAGGCCCCGTAATCAGTAATATTTTTAACGATACCTTTAAGTACTTGCCCCTGATCTAAAGTCTCAAGTAACTTGTCCCTAACAACTGAATTTAACTCCTCCAATACCGCGCGCCTGGAGAGAACTACATTATTTTTCTGAACATCTAACTTAACCAGTTTAAATTCCAGCGGACATCCTTCCAAGTGAGAGGTATCTCGCAGTGGATGCATGTCTAACAGCGAGCCCGGTAAAAACCCTTGCAGCGAACCAACAGTAACAGTGAATCCGCCTCTGACTTTTCCGGTAATGACTCCCTCTACTATTTCACCTTTCTCGAAAGCGGTTTCTAAAACTTGCCATGCTTCGGCGCGTTTAGCTTTTTCTCTTGACAACTGCGTTGCCCCAAAGCCATCTTCAACAGCTTCCAGAGCAACTTTGACCTGATCACCGACTCTGATTGTCAGTTCACCATTGCTGTCGGCGAACTGATTACGGGGTATTACCCCTTCAGATTTCAGGTTGGCATTGACTATGATGAAGTCTGGTTCAATGGCAATTACTGTAGCACTTACAATTGCTCCCGGTTTCATATTTAGATCTTGCAGACTTTCTGCAAACAGATCGGCAAAGCTCTCAGTCATGGTCATCATCCTTGTTGAGATATCGGGTATTGGAATTGCTGATTTGCTCCCTAAGAGTTTGTCTTAAATAGAAGATACTCTTCTATTACTACGACAAACACTTATAAATATGCTGCGAGTGTAATCCATTATTCCTTAACGTAGACCTTTATGGCGCGCCTCTTCTAATACTGTCTCTAGCACTTGCTGTATCGATAAACTGGTTGAATCCAGCACTAGTGCTTGCTCGGCAGGTTTTAACGGGGCGACTGCACGTTGCATATCCCTATCATCTCGTTTTTTTAGATCGATTAGTATTACTTCAAGGCTAGCATCCAGTCCCTTATTTATCAACTGCTTATATCTCCGATTAGCCCTCTCTTCAACACTGGCATCTAAATACACTTTCAACTGAGCCTCGGGGAACACTACAGTGCCCATATCGCGACCATCTGCAATAAGCCCCGGGCTTTGAGCAAACTCTCTCTGGCGGTTTAGCAAGGCATCGCGAACTGCTGGAATAGCCGCAACTATAGAAGCTGTAGCCCCCGTTTCTTCAAGACGCAACTCCGCAGTCACCGACTCCCCTTCAAGTATTACCTGGATCTCTGCCTCGCTATCTTTGACTAGAAATTGCACGTCCAGATGCGCCGCCAGCACTTGCAATGCATCTTCATCGTCCAGTGCCACCCCATGATGCTTCGCTGCCAGTGCCGTTAACCGATACAAAGCGCCACTGTCTAATAAATTCCAACCCAGAGTTGCCGCTAGAAGCTTACATATAGTCCCTTTACCTGATCCACTGGGACCATCAACGGTAATCACCGGTACAATTGAGTCGCTGTTATTTTGAGACATTCGTCTCCTCCTTTCTTATTCTAATTCCAGCTCGCGCTGATTTTTCTACAAATTCTGGAAATGATGTCGCTACTTGTGCACAATTGCTAATACTGATCTCAGTACTGCTAACCAGGGCGGCAATAGCAAAGGCCATAGCAATGCGGTGGTCTCCTCTGCTGTCAACTTTTCCGCCTTGTATCTGTCCACCTTGGATGACGACACCTTCCGCCTGTTCTTCTATGTTTATGCCCAGCTCTCGCAAACCATCAACCATCGCTGAGATACGGTCACTCTCTTTGTGCCGTAGCTCACTAAGTCCTGCTATCTGTGTTTCACCACTGGCACAACTGGCTGCGACAAATAAAACCGGAAACTCATCAATAGCAATGGACACATATTGATCACTGATATTAATCCCCTGCAGTGGGCTGTAGCAGACTCTGATGTCTGCGATCGCCTCACCATTATCCTGCCGCTGTTTTGTCAGCGTTATATCAGCACCCATCAACCTCAATATATGGATAAAACCGAGTCTGGTTGGATTGACCCCGACACCCTTGAGGGTAATGTCTGACCCTTTACTGATCACTGCTGCGACAATGAAAAACGCTGCCGATGAAATATCTCCGGGGATATTCAAATTAAAGCCAGCTATCTCATTACCTGGCGTTATTGACACTTTATTGCCGATCACCTGCAGTTCCAGTCCCAGGGAGTGCATCAGCACTTCAGTGTGGTCTCGAGTAGCAGCCGGCTGCTCAATGGAACTGCTTTTCTCTGCGTACAGCGCCGCTAACAATATACTAGATTTAACTTGTGCACTAGCCATAGGCATCTGATAATCAATGGCTTTGATCTTTTGACCGCCTTTTATATAAATGGGAGCCGAACCCGTTGCCGATGTTTGTATATTGGCCCCCATGGCTCGCAGGGGTGCGGCAACCCGCTCCATTGGCCGACTGTTCAAAGATTGATCACCACTAATCACAGAATCAAACTTTTGGGCAGCTAACAAGCCACACAACAACCGCATCGAGGTCCCAGAATTACCCAGGTACAATACTCCCGGGGGCGGGCATAGGCCGTACAGCCCGACGCCATAAATTTTCACAGCACCTTTATGGGGTCCCTCTATCACTACACCCATATCGCGAAATGCCTGGACTGTAGCCATGCTGTCTTCGCTTTGCAAAAAACCGTCTAAATGGGATACTCCCTCGGCCAGAGCCGCCATTATGATGGCCCGGTGGGAGATGGATTTATCTCCCGGTACGGTGATTTCGCCGCTCAAACACGAACCTGGCTGCAGTTCAAAAGTGACATTTTTGTTTTCAGAGTCGGCGGCATAGGCAGTGCCGGTGAGCATTTTACCAAAATGTTCCCGCGCTGCCCTGGCCCGGATAAAGATACCTTTGATATTCTGCTCATCCTCATCGATTATCGACTGTTTTAAATTGGCCAGCCCCTGGGAGAAAATATCAATTTGCTGCAAAATTGCACTTTTGTTGGCACTGCAAACATCACTCCACATGGTTGGATCCGATGCCGCTATACGAGTAAAATCACGAAACCCCCCTGCTGCGTAACGAAAAATATCAAGACTCTGGGACTCTTTGGCCAGAGAGTCCACCAGCGAAAAAGCCAACAAGTGTGGTAAGTGACTGGTTGCCGCCAAAACTTCATCGTGTTTTTCAACTTGCATCTGTAGCACTTCTGCACCGGTGCTCTGCCACATTCTGGCTATAGTCAGCGCTGCTTTATCACTGGCGTGAGCATGGGGAGTAATGATCACTTTATGCTTGGAAAATAGCTGGCTATTAGCCGCTTCAACGCCACTCTTTTCCGATCCGGCGATCGGATGAGCGGGGACAAAATTGGCGGGCACTGTACCAAACACACGCTTCGCCGCCTCTATTACACTGCCCTTAGTACTACCTACATCGCTGATAATACAATCATCTTGCAAGTGCGGCTTAATCATTGCCAGAACACTGCCAGTGGCTTTTACCGGTACGGCTAAAATAATAAGATCAGCTTCAGTCACACCTTTACAGATATCAGTGCACGCGCTGTCAATCACTTGCAGCTTTAGACCGATTTTCAGGGACTCAACGCTGTTATCAAATGCCACCACCTTGCGTGAAAACCCATTCTCTTTCAACGCTTTGGCCAGTGATCCACCGATCATTCCCAAGCCAATAACTAAAGTATTTTCTACCATATAAAAATCGTTTGAGTTCGACTGCTGTATAGGCTGTTGGGCGCTGCTGCTATCTGACATATGTTATTTCTCTAAGCTTAATCAATTGCTGCTTAATTGTGCAATCTACAAACAGTTGCGGTGCGTCTGTGACATATAAAACACCTTGAGATTCAGGCATTGCAATAGAGTAGATTGACTGTCGAAAGTCGCTAATAACCCACTTTGAATGCTCTGCAAGCCCCTGCGGGGAAATGCTAGAGCACCGCCCGCGGATAGGAGCCCAACATTTTAATCTCGACACTGTAATCATCCAACTGTTGCAGCACCCGGCCAATTACCGGTTCGCAGTTATGCCCCTCAAAGTCGATATAAAATACCGAGCAGTCAGACCCCAACGCACTTTCACCCGCATGAGTTTCTATGCGGGTCAAGCTTATATCATTCTCTCTGAAAGGGGTCAGCAGCTGGTAAAGAGCACCTGGTTTATCTTGGGTTGCAATCAGTATTGATGTTTTGTCTAAGCCAGACGGGGGAATTTGCTGACGACCTATAATCAAAAATCTGGCTTTGTGTTCATTATCACTGCCAACATTTTGCGCAACCACCGACCATTGGGAATCAATTGTGCCATCACCCGCTATCACCGCAGCGCTCTTATCATCTGCAACTAGCTGTTGTGCTTGCAGCGCCGAACTCTCGGTAATACGAGTCACAGCAGGGCAATACTTATCTAACCAGGAACTGCATTGGCCCATAGTGTCAGCCGATGCATAGATTTTCTTAATATCCGGCAGTGCAATATTTTTGTCGCTGAATAAGTGCAGTTGAATCTCCAGCTCTACTTCGCCACAGATATTCAACGGGTAGCGCTTGAACAAATCCAGCGTCTGAGTAGCGACTCCCTGAGTGCTATTTTCTATAGGCACCACACCGTAATTAACATCGCCACTGAGCACGTTTTTAAATACTTGATCCAGAGAGTTTACTGCAGTGGTGAACGCCGAACTGCCAAAATGCTTATGCGATGCCAGTTGTGCAAAAGCTCCAGCGGGTCCTAAGTAAGCGATTTGCAGTGGTTTCTCATGGGCAAGACAAGCCGACATCAGCTCGCGGAATAATTTGGCTACCGCCTTATCTTCTAATGGCCCCTGATTGCGCTGCATCACTTTTCGCAAGACTTGAGCCTCGCGTTCAGGGCGATAGAAAACGGCGGCTTCGCCGCCCTGATATTTCTCCTTAACTTCAGCTACTCGCTGTGCACAGCTGGCACGCTGGTTGATTAGCAAGTGTATCTGTTGGTCAATATCATCTATTGCATCACGCAGTTTAAGAAGTTCTTGTTCTTGTTCTTGTTGTTTATTCTGTACTGTCATCTGTAATACCTAAAACGTACTGCCTGAATCATCAAATTTGCAACAATATTACTTGTTAACCGTAGCGACGCTCAAAATCTTGCATAAAATTAACTAGCGCATCGACAGATGCTTCGCCGACCGCATTGTATAGACTTGCACGCATTCCGCCGGCTGCTTTATGGCCTTTTAAATTTAGTAATCCAGCATCTGTGGATAACTGCAAAAATTTAGCTTCCAAAGCGCTGTCTTTAATGTTGAACGGCACATTCATAAGAGAGCGGTTAGCACTAACAATTTTGTTGTAGTAAAAACCACTGCCGTCTATTGCCTGATAAAGCTTGCTGGCTTTGCGTGCATTGATTTTCTCAATGGCCTCCACTCCACCTTGCTGTAGTAGCCACTCAAAAACTAATCCCGATAAATACCAGGCAAAAGTAGGCGGCGTGTTGGACATAGATTCAGCTTGTGCATGTACTTTATAGTCATACATTTTGGGGGTCGTAGACTGTGCCTTGCCCAACAAATCCTCGCGAATGATAGCCACAGTTAACCCTGCAGGACCTATGTTTTTCTGTGCTCCCGCATAAATCATACCGAATTGCGATACATCGATGCGTTTTGATAAAATGTCCGATGACATATCGACAACCAGCGGCACTTCCCCTGTTCGCGGCACATAATCAAAGCTCACCCCGCCTACAGTTTCGTTGCTGGCATAATGCAAATACGCCACATCCGCATCTAAGCTTATTTCACTCTGGGCGGGAACACAGAGGTAGTCTCTAGCCGCGCTTGAGGCCACTACTTGCACTTGAGAATAACGTTTCGCCTCAACAATTGCCTTGGTCGACCACATGCCCGTATCAATATAGGCAGTCTTTTGATTCTCGGTAGCTAAATTTAGCGGGATCATGGCGAATTGACTAGTGGCACCGCCCTGTAAAAAAAGAACCTTATAGTTATCGGGAATATCTAATAATCTGCGAAAATCAGTTTCAGCTTTTTGCGCAACACCCACGAACTCTTTGCTGCGGTGGCTCATCTCCATGATCGAAAGCCCCTGCTGGTTCCAATCTAACAACTCCGCCTGCGCCCTCTCAAGTACCTGGCTAGGTATTGCAGCTGGACCAGCGCTAAAATTATGCTTGCGTATCATTATCAAAATCCTTACAAGTGGCAGTAAAAATACTATTGAAAGTGTGCAGCAGTACTGAAAACCGCCAATCCTGAACAAGAAAATGCGGCCTTAGCCGCACTTTTTTTTACCGACTGAGCATTACACGCCGCTAAGTCTCATCAGCTTGCGAGGACTCTGGCGCCGCGCCTTCAGATGAGGTTTCTGCCTGCGCTTCGTTTTCATTATCGGCCTCTGCAGGCTCTTCGATGCGAGCAATGCCCACCAAGTTTTCATCTTCGGCTACCCGAATCAGACGAACACCTTGTGTATTGCGCCCAAGCACGCCGATTTCACTGGTCCGAGTACGCACCATAGTGCCCTGATCACTGATCAGCATCACATCATCACCGTCAAACACTTGTACCGCTCCGGCTAACTCACCGTTTCTATCCGTGCACTGCATGCCGATCACGCCTTGGTTACCTCTACCTTTACAAGGAAAGTCATGCACTTCAGTTTGTTTGCCAAAACCACGGGCAGACGCCGTTAAGATCTTGCCATCCTGTTTGGGGATAATCAGCGAGATAACTTTAGCGTTATCTTTCATCTTCACCCCGCGAACACCACGAGCTGTCCGTCCCATAGCGCGAACATCAGTCTCGTGGAACCTGGCTGCCTTACCGGCACTGGTCACCAGCAAAATATCGTCTTCGCCCTCAGTGATAGCAGCACCGATCAGCGCATCATCATCCAATAGATCAACAGCAATCAAACCAGAGGTACGTGGGCGGGCAAAATTAACCAGTGATGTTTTCTTCACTATGCCGCTGGCTGTTGCCATAAACACGAATCTATCTTCGGAATACTCATTGACCGGCAAGATTGTCGATATACGCTCGCCCTCAGCTAGGGGTAAAATATTAATAATGGGTCGGCCACGAGCGGCGCGTGAGGCCACTGGAATTTCGAACACTTTAAGCCAGTAGACTTTGCCCTGATTGGTAAAACATAAAATAGTATCGTGAGTACTCGCTATCAGTAAATGCTCTACAAAATCTTCATCTTTAACAGCTGTTACAGACTTTCCTTTTCCACCACGTCGCTGCGCCTGATAATCTGTCAGCGGTTGTGTTTTTGCATAGCCGCCATGAGAGATAGTTACCACCATGTCTTCTTCGGTGATCAAATCGGCAACGGTCAAATCCTGACGAGAGGCAATAATTTGCGTTTTACGCTCATCACCATACTCTTCAATCATCGCTTTTAGCTCTTCGCGAATAAGGTCCATCAACACAACAAAAGATCCCAGAATTTCCAGGAAGCCGGCGATTTGCACCAATAGCTCAGCGTATTCAGCAATTAACTTATCGTGTTCCAGACCTGTCAGACGATGTAAACGCAAGTCCAATATCGCCTGAGCTTGCACCGGTGACAAATGATACTTGCCATCGTGCACGCCATACTGTTCTTCTAAATCATCGGGGCGACAAGCGTGCTCACCGGTACTGGCTAACATATCGCTGACAGACCCTAACTCCCAAGCGTTATCCAACAGACGTTCTTTGGCGTCAGCTGGGGAGTCTGAATTTTTGATCATCTGAATAACAGGGTCGATATTGGCCAGAGCAACCGCCAACCCTTCTAATACATGACCACGCTCTCGGGCTTTGCGCAACAAGTAAACGGTACGACGAGTCACAACTTCGCGACGGTGACGAATGAAGTTGACCAGTATTTCTTTCAAATTTAGTATTTTTGGTTGGCCATCAACCAGCGCCACCATATTAATACCAAACACGCCTTCCATTTGCGTCTGCGAAAATAGATTATTGGCAATGACTTCTGGGACTTCGCCGCGGCGCAATTCAATGACGATACGCATGCCATCTTTGTCTGACTCATCGCGCAGCTCAGTAATTCCCTCAAGCTTTTTATCTTTGACTAACTCAGCGATTTTTTCGATCAGTCGCGCTTTGTTTAGCTGGAAGGGAATTTCGGTAACGATAACTGCCTGCTTGCCGGCCGCATTCACCTCTTCAACGTGGTACTTAGAGCGCAGATAGATACGCCCGCGACCAGTGCGATAAGCCAACAAAATACCGGCACGACCATTGATTATCGCTCCAGTGGGAAAATCGGGACCGGGTATATACTCCATCAGACCGTCGATATCTAACTCTGGATTATCAATAAGAGCAAGACAGCCGTTAACAACTTCAGTTAAGTTGTGTGGCGGGATGTTAGTCGCCATACCGACGGCGATGCCCGAAGAGCCGTTTAACAATAGATTAGGTAATCGGGTCGGCAGCACTTCTGGAATTTGGATAGTACCGTCATAGTTAGGTACGTAATCAACAGTCTCTTTGTCTAAATCAGAGAGCAGATCATGAGACATTTTACGCATGCGAATTTCGGTATAACGCATAGCAGCCGCTGAGTCACCGTCGACCGAGCCGAAGTTACCTTGGCCATCTATGAGCATATAGCGCATGGAAAAATTTTGCGCCATACGCACTATTGTATCGTAAACAGCGCTATCACCGTGTGGGTGATACTTACCTATTACATCACCCACCACACGGGCAGATTTCAAATAGGGTTTATTCCAGTCGTTTTTCAGTTCGTTCATCGCAAACAGTACTCGGCGATGCACAGGTTTTAAACCATCACGCACATCGGGCAGTGCCCGACCGACTATTACTGACATTGCATAATCCAGATAAGATTGTTTCATCTCATCTTCGATATTAACCGGTACAATCTGTTTTACTAAATCACCCATAAATCACAGCTTTCCTTGGTCGGTCTGTCGCTTGTAAAAAGTTACTTGTAAACACTGCCTAACAGCGGCCATTTTTAACCGCGAAATTGTATCACAATTTTACGCGACTAACACTGAGCGCTAACAACTGCGCACAAAAAGAATTTCCCACACAAAATCAAATTGTTATTCAGAATTAAAACACTCAATTAATGACACTGATAATCCCTGATTAGAAGATGAGCAGCCCCTTGCGATGACCATAGATCAATGACCTTATGCGCATAGCGGCCCAATCCACCTTGTCCGGGATGCATTTTGCTGGCGGGCACTGCCGCGGATTTCGCCCTAAAGCACTGCAACCTATGTCTTTATTATTGCCCGAAGAAACCACTGGGCACTTTCTATATACTGCTTTGCGGTGTTAGAATAACCCCCTAAAAAGCCAATATAGCAGATATTAGATGAGCAGCACTGTAATGAATGTAGACCCCGATGAAATTGCAAAATTCGAAGAACTGGCCAGTCGTTGGTGGGATAAAAACAGTGAATTCAAACCTCTGCATGAGATTAACCCACTGCGGGTAAGTTACATCGACCGAATTGCAGCACTGGACGGAAAAAATGTATTAGATGTAGGTTGCGGCGGCGGAATACTGTCTGAATCCATGGTGCAAAGAGGCGCCAAGGTGACCGGAATAGACTTAGGCGATGCTCCGCTTAAAGTTGCTCAACTCCACGGCCTGGAAAGCGGTTTTAAGGTTGACTATCAAAAAATATCCGCGGAGCAGATGGCAGAGCTGCAGCCAAACAGTTTTGATGTCATCACCTGCATGGAGATGCTGGAGCACGTTCCCGATCCAAGTTCCATCGTTAGTGCCTGCGCCAAAATGATAAAACCCGGTGGCCATGTGTTTTTTTCGACCATCAACCGCAACCCCAAAAGTTACCTGTTTGCCATATTAGGAGCAGAACATCTGCTAAAGATAGTCCCTAAAGGCACCCATGATTTTAAAAAATTCATCCGCCCCTC
>ASZI01000252.1 GCA_000416315.1 Osedax symbiont Rs2
AAAAGCGCTAAAACTGTGAGTTTACAGTAAAATAGCGCTTTAATAGAAAGTCATTTAAAGCCTCGCGGTTAAACATCTGCGTTTGAAATGCTTTTCTCGCCCATTATTGTGATTGATTGCTTAATTGCTGGCGATAGACTGGCCGATATAGTCTGAGAGTATTTAGTCGAAGCTGAATTTATTAAACTAGCAGCCTTGATCAGAGCGCTGCTAAAAGCAATCTGCTAGACGTACAACTGTCAAATTGACTCTCTTTATAATTCTACTTTTAGTTTGAATTAATCCCTCTAACAACTTCTGCCGCAATCTTGTAAGAGCGTAAGCGAGCATCATGGTTATGTATCGGACTATTAATGATGATCTCATCAGGTTTATGGATTTGCAGCAACTCTGTCAGTTCTCGCTCGACTTTTTCAGGCCCTCCGCTGGCGACGCAGCGCAGCGAGTGGTTAACACTAGCGAGGGTAGCGCTGCCTATCAGCGCTTCAACATCATTGACCGGGCGCGGTAACAATCCGGGTCTACCTGATCTCAAATTCGCAAAACCTTGCTGATGAGATGAGCGAACAAACTCCGCCTCTTCGTCTGAATCTGCAGCAAACACATTGATAGCAAACATAAAATACGGCTTTTCCAGCTTAGATGATGGTTTAAAATTATCACGATAAACCTGTGCAGCTTGCGCCAACGCATCAGGGGCGAAGTGCGAGGCAAAGGCATAAGGCAGGCCTAAATGCGCCGCCAATTGGGCACCATAAAGGCTGGAACCAAGAATCCACAAAGGCACTTTTGTTCCCTCTCCTGGTACCGCACGTATTGGTGTAGAGGACGAGCTAAAATCTTGCAGATACTGTTGCAATTCAATCACGTCTTCTGGAAATTGATCACTGTGAGTCAAGCTGCGCCGCAAGGCTCTTGAGGTAGCTGCATCGGTACCCGGAGCGCGACCTAAGCCTAAATCAATTCTGTTAGGATATAGCGTTTCCAATGTGCCAAAATGCTCCGCTATCACTAACGGAGAATGGTTAGGCAACATGATACCTCCAGCTCCCACCCGAATACTCTTAGTACCCCCCGCAATGTGCCCGATCACCACCGAAGTAGCAGCGCTGGCAACTCCTGGCATATTGTGATGCTCTGCTAGCCAATAGCGGGTATATCCTATTTGTTCTGCATGCTGAGCCAGCGCCAGAGAGTTTTGCAGTGAAACAGCGGCTGTTGAGCCTTCAACAATAGGTGAAAGATCTAAAATAGAATAGGCAGTTTTCATAATTCTCTCTTTAAATTTGTTTTCTTAAGTGGCTTGAGACTAATCACTGCACAGCGCAAGCATATACACTGAAATTCAAGACATTCACTAACAGGCCCCGCTGTCCAAATGATCTAGGCTTGCTACAAATGTACTCCTATAGCGAGTGAATGGCTTATCCGTCACCAGGCAATGGCAAATATCAATAACAGGCCCACACTCAGCAGCAATAGTCTTTTTAGTAACGGCCCCGGGGCTATCATGGCGAAGGAAATGCAATAGAGTGCGATAGCAATCTTAATTGCCCCGGCGATGGCCAGCAGCGGTGCTGCATCCAGTTGAATTAATGACGGATTAGCAATCATCGCCAGCGGGATCAGGTACAGACCCACCCCTAACATCATCGCCTTGGCCGCGACTTTCAGCCAATTTTCTTTAACCATCCCCGCGGCGATAAAAACACAGCCGCAAACCGGCGGAGTAATTGTCGATAGCAGCGCAAACCAAAATACAAACAAGTGCGCTTGCAGCGGTGCCAGGCCCAGTTGTGAGAGTGCTGGTCCCGCTACTGAGATACATATCACGTAGGCGGCGGTTGTCGGAACTTCCATGCCTAAAATGAGACAGGCAATCGCGGTCAATAAAATCGCTGGCCACAACTCCCCCCCTGAACCCGATAATATCAGTGAGGTTATTTTAATCCCTAAACCGGTGATCGACAGCACCCCGATGACAATCGAGGCACATAAAATAATCGCGGCGATCATGGCAATTTGTTTGCCGGCGTTAATACACACATTCTCTAAGCGCGACAGCCAATCTGCTTTGCAAGCTAGACCTTTATCATTAAAGAACAGCAGCGCAGCCGCGGCAAAAATAGCGATACAAGCAGCGTATTGCGGGGTAAAAGCGGGCCCAAACATCCCCCAAATCAAGACGGCGAAAGGCACTAAAAAAAAGGCCGAAGTAATCACTACCCGCCGCCACGGTGGCTGTTGCTCTTTGGCAATTCCCTTCAGATCATAGCGCAGCGAGAAAGCATCAATACCTACCCACACCGCCCAAAAATATAAGATTGCGGGCAATATAGCCGCCAGCATAATGCTCTGGTAGGGGATACCCGTCAGCTCCACCATCACAAAGGCCCCTGCCCCCATCAGTGGCGGCATAATCTGCCCACCTGAAGAAGCTACCGCTTCAGTAGCACCTGCCAAAGATTTTGGATAACCCAACTTTGTCATTGCCGGCAAGGTAATGGCTCCAGTGGAGGCAACATTAGCGGACGCCGACCCAGAGATAGAACCAAACAGCGCCGAGGAAATAACTGAGACTTTGGCCGCGCCGCCTCGCACCCGCCCGGCGGCGGCCATAGCCACATTCATAACCCCCTGCCCCGCCTCTCCGGCATTGAGCACCGCGCCAAATATTACGAAGATAGCGACAATACTCACCGACACTCCGGTTAACTTGCCCCAGATACCGCCCTCGGCAATGGTCAGCGTGCCTAAGAAGCTGCCTATTGGCGTTCCTGGATGGCCAAACTCCCCGGGAATATATTCACCAAACAAACCATAACTCAATGCGATAGCTGCCACTAATGGCAGCGGCCAGCCGATACTGCGCCGCGCCATTTCCAACACGCTAATCAGTAAAACAGCCGCTATCCAAAGTTGATAGTGCTCACTTATATAACCGTATTGATCACTTAGCATATCGGCGTTAAAGGCTATCCAGCAGCTGGCCAGAGTACTTAAAGAGGCAAATACATAACCTGTATAGCGCTGCAGCGGTGTTTTACTGAGAAAAATAAAAGCCCAGGGCAAGGCCAGCGCCATATGTAGCGGTCGACTAACTAAGTTGGGCACCAGCCCGGAAAAGATCAAACTTAAATGAAAAATAATACTGATTAAGCCAAAACCGGCCCATAAGAATCGATGTTGCATAATGAATTGTTCTATCTAGTTAGAAGGTATAAAAGTTAAGTTCTGTCTCTTGCGTGTGCGGCATCTGACTCATCTAAAAATCACTTCGCTCAGAGAGCCAAGCCTAAAAACCGCTTTCATCTTTACTGCAGAGCTAAGCTGGCAACAGTGTTTCCAGCTTAGCTCTCTCACAGCAAGTGTCCGGGATGGGTCACTCACTTTTATTAAACGCAGCTGCATATTTGTAGCAAAAGACTACTCAAGCAAAGTCGAGCAGTCACAGAGCGACACTTTAAGTTTTCAGGATAAGAAGTGCCTGAATTATGCAGCTTAGATACTATTGATTACTGGTGATGCGCATCTAATTGTGCACCTGCTTCACGGTAATACCTGATGGCACCGGGGTGGATCTTGCCATCAATATTCGCCAGCATTTCACTGGAAACACCTTTCCACCAAGGAGACGAATCTCCCATAGTCTGTTTTTGTGACCAATATGACTTAGTCAAAGTGTATGCCGTCTCGTCATCCATCGCAGTGGTAGTGTAAGCGACCACAGGTAGTGATGTGGTGGTGATGTCACTGTCCTGACCCGCATAAGTACCCGCCGGAATGACTAGTTTTGTACGTTTAGAAAGTTTTATTTGCTCATCGGTTAACGACAATACTTTAACCCCAGTACCTGCCGCTGCTTCTATTACGTTGGGTGCAGGGTATGATCCAGCGGTAACAAAACCATCAATCTGACTGTTTTTAAGCGCGGGTACCGCGTTAGACAATTCTACTTCAGCTAAAGTAACTTTTCCTTCCAGGCCAAACAGTTTCAAATATTTTTCGCCCTCTCGCGCCCCGAATGAACCCTTGCCTAACAAGATTTTTTTCCCTTGCATCTGTGAAAACTCGTTGATGCCGCTTTTATCGGACACCACAAAATGCATAGTTAAAGAGGGAATCGGGAACAGCGCACGGATCTCCTGAAACTTAGGGGTAGCTCTGTCTTTAAACATCGCTTTGCCCTGCTGTGCCAGTCTGACCAATACCGGGGGAGTAGTGAAGACATAATTGCCGCTGCGAACCGCAGACTCCATCACGTTCTGCACAGACCCCTGGCTCTCTTCAACTGTCACTATGTAGTTATTAGCAGTGCCCTGTTTTACAGCCTGGGAAATCTCAACGGCCATTTGATAATAAGAGGAGGTTGTCTTGGCCGATTTATAGGTAATACGTGTTTCGGCGAAGGCCAGCTGAGCGCTGCCCAAGGTTAGTGCCGCAGCCAGTAATAGCCGGGGGAAAGTGATCATCTGTTATCTCCAATTTTTATTGTATTCAATCAATTACAGAAATAATAACAGTATTGAGCTACAGATTACAACGCTGCTAAACTGGATTTTATAGAAA
>ASZI01000253.1 GCA_000416315.1 Osedax symbiont Rs2
CGTCAATTCCTTGATGGGGTCGCTCGTGGTTATAGTAATAAATGTACTCGGTAAGTTCTTTCTGGAGGTGCTCATAATCTTCGAAATACGTCCCTTCAAACACGTCTTCTTCAATGGTCTTCCAAAAGCGTTCAATCTTCCCATTTGTTTGAGGGCGATACGGACGGATATAGCGATGCTTGATACTCATTTCTTGTAGTAAGCGCTCAAAAGGATGGCGGGCTTTCTCTTTGGTTTCCTTACGCCCAAACTCAGGACCATTATCACTCAAAATCGCTGCAAAACGTACATTGTACTCCGTAGCGAGCATATTCAGGGCTTTTAAGGAGGCAAACATCACCGTTAACGCGGTGAGATCTTTAACCACTTCTACCCACACTAGACGCGTACAGGCGTCCATCAGTCCAACGAGGTAATACCGATTAGAATCCCCAGAAATAATACCTTTGGCTAAATAATGGGAATCGATATGGCCGAGCTCTCCGGCTTTGGTTTTAATGATGCGTTGTTTGCTTTGTTTCATAGGTGGAGTTAACCGGTTCATCCCATTACGTCTACAAATAGCATAAATAGTAGAAGGTTTGGGCGTATGCGCCTTTAATACAGGGCGTAAGATAGTATAAATTTCGTAGCGATTATTCCCTTTAATGCGTTCAGCGAGCACTTTTTGTTCTATAAAGGGGATGGTTCTGCGTGTTTTCCATTTAGGACCTCGTTTTCCTGGGAGCAAAGCGTCTGGATCTCCAGAGTGTTTGTAGCGGTTATAATATTTAATGAAGCGCTGGCGAGTGAGTCCATGAGCGTTATAAAAATCAGTCACAAAGCGGTAGCGTGGATGGTTTTTTGCCTTGACTAACTCGTACTCCTGAATCAGAAACTTAAAGTGGGTACGTCGACTGCGTAACAGGGTGTGATCGTGGGTATGTAGTTCCATAACAAAAGATAATTTTTGTCAACGAATTATCTAACATCTACAAGAATGACTTCGGAGTAAGTTCTTAGCCCCTCACTTCATCGTTCAATATTCTGTGTTGGATGTTCGACGTTCCTCAGCTTTCTACTAGCTGATCTTTATACTGTAATTCATAGAGCTTTTTGTACAATCCGTTTTCTTGCTGGATGAGTTTTTGATGCGATCCTGATTCCCGGATAACCCCTTTATGCATCACCAGGATTTTATCCGCTCCCTGAATGGTAGAAAGTCGATGAGCCACTACAATGGAGGTTCTCCCCTTCATCATTTTGTCGCTAGCAGCGGTAACCAAAGATTCCGTTTCAGAATCTACGCTGGAAGTCGCTTCATCAAGGATCAAAATCTGAGGATTATACACTAACGCTCTAACAAAACAGATCAACTGCTTTTGTCCCATAGAAAGTGAAGCCCCTCTTTCCCTGAGTTTATAATCATAGGTGCCAACCAGATTCTCTATAAAATGATGAGCTTCCACTTTATGAGCTGCTTCAATTACTTGCTCTCTGCTAATATCGGGATTGCCCAAGGTGATGTTTTCTAAAATTGTACCCGAAAACAATGCATTGTCTTGTAATACCAATCCGAAGTTAGAACGAAGATCGCTTAAACTGAGATCTCTAATATCTATACCATCTAATTTGATACTCCCTCTTTGAATATCATAAAACCGTAATAATAGATTAATGATAGTTGATTTTCCTGCTCCAGTTGCACCAACAATAGCTATGGTCTCTCCTTCTTTAGCAGTGAATGAAACGTCCTTTAGAATCTGTTCGCCATCTTCATTGTATTTGAACCAAACATTTTCGAAAGTGATTTCACCTTTTGGGTTTTTAATCTTTTTAGGTTCTTTCGGCTCCTGAACATCTGTCTCAATATCCATCACATTGAAAATACGTTCTGATGATGCTAAAGCTGATTGCAGTGTGTTAAACTTTTCAGATAGTCCACGAATAGGCATAAAAAACTGTCTTGCGTATTGTATGAATGCCAATAACACTCCAAAAGTCACTCCTCCCATCAACGCTCTACCTCCACCGTACCAAACAACTAAAGCCATTGCAAAACTCGCCATCACTTCAACTAGCGGCCAGAAAATAGAAAAGTAGAAGATCGTTTCTATGTGCGCTTTTTTATGAGCCGCATTGATATTTTTGAATTTCTCTTGCTGCTTCTTTTCTCGATTAAACAATTGAACAATATCCATTCCGTTAATATGCTCTTGAACAAAAGAGTTTAAACGTGCGATTTGATCTCTTACTTCTAAAAATGAAACACGAACTTTATTCTTAAACCAGAATGTGGAATAAAACAGTGCTGGAAGAATAGCAATGGTGACTAATGTCAATTCCCAGCTCATACTAAACATGAAATAGAGAATGAATATGATTCTAAAACAGTCTCCGATTATTGCTACTACTCCATCAGAAAGCAATTCGCTTAGTGCTTCAATATCACTAGTGGTTCTTGTTATCAATCTCCCAATTGGGTTTTTGTCAAAGAATTGAACATTTAGATTCTGAATCTTTTTAAAGACGGCATTCCTTAGTGAATACAAAGAACCCTGACCAAACCATCGAGTGATATACGTATTTATAACTTGTAAGATAAATTCCCCAATCTGAGCAAGAAAAAGCCACCCAATGATTTTTAAAAGACCTTCCATGTCTTTAAAAGCGATGTAATCATCTACAGCAACTTGAGTAAGTTTTGGACGTACTGTACCCAGAAAAGCCGCACTAAGCGTTAATACGATCGCTAAAGCGACAAACCATCTATATGGTTCTATATAAAAATAAAGCCGCCGAATTAAAGTTCTATCGACGGCTTTTTTGTTTTCTTTTTTACCCAATGTATTTCAATTTAGAATCTATCCTGATCTCGATATGAAGATCTTGAACGATTGCTCGAATCTTTGTTCCAGCGGTTTTCATCTTTAGGTTTATCAGAGCTACCATCTCTGGTGCTACGATTACTACTTCTGTAACCGCCACTGCCGCTTCTTCCTCTGCTACTGCTACTATTACTTCTTCCTTCACTGTTTCTTCGAGGTCTGAAATTTTTACTTCCTCCGCTTCTTCTATCGCTCCCACCTTTTCGATAGTTGCCACTTCCGCTACTTTCTTTGGTCAAGTCTTTCAACTCAACTTTTGCTTTCACAATTCCACGCTCATGCGTTGGGTCGGTGAAAATTGGACGAAGTTCGTTGGCAAGCCAAGCCGGATAAAATCCTTCTCTGGCTTCTTTAAGTAATAAATGGGCATTTGTATATCGTGCTGAAAAGTGTCCAATTACAAGCAATTTTGTCTGAGCTTCAGTTGCAACTCTTGCTGCATCTTTTGCTGAAGAATGACCTGTTTCCGAAGCTTTATCAGATAAAGAATCGCTAAAAGTTGCTTCGTGGTACAGTATATTCGTATTCAAAGCAAGCTTTACTGCATTCGGACAATATTCTGTATCGGTTACATAAGCAAAACTATCTCCAGCACGGGGATGTCCAACTATATCTGATGACTCTACAACAGTTCCGTCAGCTAGTGTTACATCCTGTCCATCTTTAAGGTCTTTAAACTGTTGGTCTTCAGTTACACCTAATTTTGTTGCTTTTTCAGCATCAACTTTTCCAGGCTTGTCTTTTTCCTGAAATCTATAGCCTAGACAATATCTTCTATGTTTTAGAGCACGAGCTTCTACAAAATAATCATCTTCATCTATAACACGAGCTTCATCTGTTCCCTCTGCCACTTCTATGAAAATGATTTCAAAGCCTAATTCAACACCTGAAAATTTTAAATTCCATTCTACATATTCCTGAATCCCTTCAGGTGCTATAATTCGTAATGGCTTATCTCTTCGTTGCAGTTGTAGTGTCGATATCAATCCAATAAGACCAGAATAATGATCTACATCAAAATGAGATATAAATATACATTCTATCTTGGAACGCTTTATACCTGCTTGAAGCATTCTCATTTGTGCGTTTTCACCGCAATCAAAAAGAAATACACTTCCTTCCCGCCAAAGTGCTACTGCTGGTAAATGTCTTACTGCTGTTGGAGTTGCAGAGGCTACGCCTAGTGGTACTACTATCATTTTGTCTCCCGTTAAGTTTTCTATATGGTTTGAGGACTCGCGTTCAGGCTATCCTCAATGCTTTATTTTATATTTCAGCCAGTTCTTGTTCTAGTATTTGTTTGTTATACATACTTGTATAATGTCCTTCTTGGGCTAATAGTTCTTGATGATTTCCAGATTCTACAATTTGCCCATTTTTGATATAATATATTATATCTGCGTCTTTAATAGTAGAAATACGATGACTAATCATTATCGTTGTTCTACCGCTAAGTTCTTGTCTTAAATGTTTGAGTATCGCTTCTTCAGTTTTGGTATCAACCGCACTTAGTGAATCGTCAAAAATCAGTATATCAGGATCTTTTATTAGCGCCCTAGCAATAGCTGTACGTTGCTTTTGTCCACCCGAAAGAGTTATTCCTCTCTCTCCCAACATAGTCTCAAATTTTTTCTCAAAATCCAAAATATTCTCTTTAACCTGAGCTTTTTCTGCAGCAGCCTCTACCATCTCAGATGTAGCGTTCTCTATTCCGAACGAGATATTTTCTCCGATAGTATCAGAGAATAAAAAAGTGTCTTGTGGTACAAATCCGATAGATGATCTTAATTCTTCAAGATTGAGTGTTTTAACATCTTTACCGTTTACCAGAACTGTACCGTCTAATGGATCGAATAACCTTGGAATCAACTGTACTAAACTCGTTTTTCCAGAACCCGTTCTTCCTACAAAAGCGACGTTCTGACCTTTTTCAATTTTAAAGGAAACGTCTTTAATCACATTATCTTTGGTATCAGGATATTTGAAACTTACATTCTTGAATTCAATACTTCCGAAAGAGGATTCTTTATCAGCGGATACTGAACTTTCTGTAGTTTCAATTTCCAAAGGTTGATCTAATACTTCTTCAATTCTATTCCACGATGCTAAAGACTTTTGAAAACGATTTGTGGTATATCCTAATGCAGCAACTGGCCAGGTTAGGTAAGCTACGTAAATTAAAAATTCGGCGATGTTACCTACCGTCAATGATCCCTGAATAATCATTTCTCCACCTTTCCAAATCACAATCAATAATGAAATCCCAATCAGAAAGTTTAGAGCTGGATGAAATAATGACTCAATCATATCTAATCTAAGCTTCTTTTTCCTGTAAGCTTCACTCATCTTTTCGAACTTAACTTGCTCGTTATCAAGTCTGTTGTAAGCTTTGATCAAACGAATACTCGAAAAAGTTTCTTTTGCCTGACCAGCAAGCTCGGAATATTGCTCTTGAATGATGATAGAATGCTTATGAATGTACCCTGTTATCCAATAAGCGAAAAGAGAAATGAAGGGTAAAGGAATTAAAGCCCAGATCATTAAATCTTTACTAACTACATACATCATTGTGATTACGAATCCTGCTCTAGTAACCGTGTTGATGCTGTACATGATTACAGGACCAAAATATTCTCTTACTTTATTTACGTCTTCTGTTGCACGTACATAAATCTCACCAGAAGAATATTTAGCATAAAATCGCTGTGGAAGATTCATGAGTTTTTCGAGAATTTCATTCCTCATATCAAACTCAACTTTTCTGGAAGAAACGATCAACGTCTGTCGAGTAGCAAACAGGAAAATACCATATAGAGCAACGGCACCTATTAAGAAACCAGCATTCTTAGCTAGTATAAGTCCAGCTTCCGTTGAGAATAATGTTGAAAATAAAGTTTCAGCTCCATCATAATCAGCGTTTTTTAGAGCCTCGACTTCATCCATCGTTTTTCGAATTAGGCCAGGTATCCAAACTAGGAAAAAATTAGCTCCTGTTAAGAATATAGTCCCAAACACGACTGCCCATCGATACTTCTTTAAATAACTATTTAGCCGCTTTAAAGCGCTCAAAAGAATCTCTATTTTATATTCTGGGTATTACTCAGAAAATTTATCTGACCAATATTCACCAATTGCTAATCCAGATAAGTAAGCAGATTCAATGGAATCTCCGTTCATATAACTTCCTATCAATGCAATTGGCGCATCGTTACCAACTACTTCCATAAATGGATATGGTAATGGGTTTGTAACCTTACTATATCGCCAAAAATGAAGCTGCTGCCATTCAGGTAATGCACTCCATCCTCCTAATATATTCGTTAGCTCGTCTAATATAATTTCAGCAACTTCCTCTTTATTTGAATCTTTATGCTTTTCAGCAAATTGAGCCGTTGTATGGATAACAAAAGAGCATTTATTACCATCTTCTCTTTTAGATGCTTCATTTGTGATCGATTCAATAATATCATTATCACAGTTCATCATTGACCAATCTGGAATATCAGCAGAATCATATCCTACCATAAGAGAGAAAGATGGAGCATATTCTACATCATCAACTTCACGAAGAAGCTTTAAGGTTTGAACCTCATCGATAGTAGTATTTAAAATTGCGTATGCTTGTTTAGAAGGAGTTGCCAGAATCACTGCATCAAAATTTTCAGCAGCGCTTGTTGGGAAATTCAACATCCAAGTACGTTTTTTACTTCTATTGCCACCAATATGAGTAACACCACTCACTTTAGTTTCTGTTCTTACATCAACCATTCTGGCTAATCTTTTTCCTACTTGATTCATACCTTTTGGTGCAATAAATCTCTTTTTTGTTGGCTTGTAATCCGATAATTCGCCATTCTTATCACATTGAACAAATGGACCTTGCCATGGAATTAAAGTTCCATTGTCAACTAAGTCTTTCATTAAAGGCACTATCTTAGCAGAACTAACCTCGATATATGGAAGTCCATGATCAACTTTAGTCGCATTGTTCTTTCCAGCATAACGAGTAGCTAACCTTCCACCATAACCTCTGCTCTTTTCAAACACTACAACTTCATGACCTGATTCAGCAAGAACCCTTCCTGCTGTCAAACCCGCTACTCCTGCTCCAATTACTGCAATCTTCATGTGTATTTCTGATTGATTTAATTAATTAATTAACTTCAAAAACGGTTACTCTTGGTTGAACTGCTTCCTTAGCCAATAATGCTGGCCAATAAGCTACTACATCACTTGCTTTTGGTCTACCACCTGCAAAACCGGTAACTCCACTTGGTCCGGTTAAGATCAATGGTGCTATTTCCATTCCAAATCTATTAAGATCTTCTTTATTAGGTCCTGTTACTGAAACTCTCATCTGAATCTCATCCAAATCATCATTTACAGCGTCATCAGTTGGAGGCTGTTCATCTACTCCATTATAACCAATGTATTCTTTATTGAATTCTGTAAGATTCAACCCTAAGCCTTCAGCTCTTTTTTCTAGAATTTCGGCGCCTTTCTGTGCCTTTTTTAATGCATCAGGCCATGAATATACTAAGGTAGCTGATAATTTATATCCATCATTATAACTAGCAGAAACTTTATATGAATCTGTAAATGGAGCACCTGTTATACCAAACACTCGAACTCTGTTCTTTGAAATATCTTCTACATGTATGGAAGTAAAATCAGCAACTACATCTGGTGTTATATAATCTTTTGGATCACCGATCTCGTACATCAACTGTTCCTTAACAGTTTGAGCACTCACTAACCCTCCTGTTCCTTCATGTTTAGTTACAAAAAACTCACCTGATGGATAAGCTTCTACAATTGGGAACCCTATATCTGTAAAATCTTCTACTTTCTCCCAATCTGTAAAATTACCACCTGATGCTTGGGCTCCACATTCTAAGATGTGTCCAGCTATCGTACCCACCGACATTTTATCAAAATCATCGTATTCCCATCCAAACTCATGAATCATTGGGGCTAATGTAAGACCAGTATCGGTAACTCGCCCTGTAATAATTACATCAGCGCCCAGTTTTAAGGCTTCAACTATTGGCTGACACCCAAAATAAATATTAGCACTCAGCAACTGATCCTTAACTGTAGTAATTGGTTCACCAGTCTCCATATTTTTAAGAGCGTGACCATCTTCAATAAGCTTATCGATATTTGGAAGAATATCATCACCATCAACCACAGCTACTTTAAGATCTGTATAGCCTTTTTCTTTGGCTATCTTAAGTATCTCGTCTTTACAAGCCTGGGGATTAACTCCACCAGCGTTACTTATAACTTTGATTCCATCCTTCTCAATTTCAGGCAGTACTTGCTCTACCACGCCAACGAAATCACGGGCATATCCCCAATCTGGGTTTTTCATTCGTTGCTTTTGCATAATAGACATCGTGACTTCAGCCAGATAATCCATCACTAAATAATCTATGGGTCCTTTTTTAGCTTGATTTACAGGAGCTATTGGGAGATCACCCCAAAAACCTTGTCCAGATGCGATTCGTATAAATTCTTTCACTAAAGCTACGTCTTTATTAAGTCATTTTATTTAATAGAATATCGTGAAAAATAGAGTGGTAGTGAAATAAAAAAACCCTGTCTTTCAAAACAGGGTCTCTTGATGAACTTAACGTGTTCAGGTTAGTAAGGACATTATTAACCTAACACAAATTTTTTGGATAAAAACTACATGGCAATGTGGTTCTTAATTCTTTTTGAGAAGAATTAGCTCTAAGACTGAATCAGATTATAGCTGATTCCTTTTGCAACAGCTTCCGCTCTATTTTTAGCTTCTAGCTTTTTATAAATATTACGGATGTGATATCGTACTCCATCAACTGATAAAAATACTTTCTCTGAAATTGCTTTATAAGATAGGCCTGAAGCTAATTCTGATAATATATCTTTTTCCATCTCTGATAACTCTTTTTCAAAAGATTCTTTCTTTTGAAAAGATGAAATTACTTTACGAGCAATATTTGGACTCATAGGTGACCCTCCATTTACAGCAATTTTTATTGCTTCTATAAGCTCAGATGGGGATGTCTTTTTTAATAGATAGCCTACAGCTCCATTTCTTAATGCTGTAAATATCTTATCATTTTCGTCATGCATTGTCACCATCAGGGTAATTATATCAGGGTACTTTTCTTTAATTACTCTTACTCCTTCTGTGCCATGCATACCAGGAAGCTCAATGTCTAGTAGCAAGACATCACTTTTCCCTAATTGATTACCAGAAAGAGCGTCTTCACAATTACTGTATGATGAAACCACACATAATTCAGACTCAAAGTCGAGGATGGTTTCCCAGCCTTCACGCATGTACTTATTATCTTCTATGATAGAAATTTTAATCATTCTATAATCAACAACATTTTTTATTAAAAGTAACTACCCGAACAGGCAGTTATATAGGAATTATAAACTTCCATTTTGTACCCTTATTAACATCAGATTCTAAAGTATGAAGAGCGTTCATTTTCTTTACACGATATATGATGTTTGCAATACCATTTCCCTTCTTACGATTTTCTTCCTTGAATCCTATTCCATCATCTTCAACAAATAAAAGTAATCTATTACTCTGTTTTGTGAGTACAATTTTAGAATTTTTTGCATAAGAATGTCTTACTATATTTGTCACGACTTCTTTATAAATCAACCAGATATTTTGTCTTAAATTAAGAGTATTAATTTTACATGCCGACTCATCAATATCTATTACATATTCTATGTTTTTACTTTCCAGCATTTCTGCTGCATAGCGTTTACATTTTGCTATGAAAGCATCCCAATCATCATTTTGAGGATCTATAGCCCATATTATATCATTTATCTTTTCTTTAGCTTCTAACGCACTTTCGTCTATTCTTCGAAGATAGAGGCTATGTGATTCAGATGTATCTGTCTCACGTTTTGCAGCTTCACTGAAGAAACTAATACTGCTTAACGTTGCACTTAAATCATCATGTAAGTCTCTGGCGATTCTATTCCTGGTTTCCTCTTCTCTCAACAAATAAAACATTCTGTACCGGAATAATGAATAAATTGCTATTACAATAAATAAAATTATGATTGCAGTAAAATACCATGTTTTATAAAATGCGGGTTTTATATAGAAAGAAATAGCCTTTGAGTAAGTTGAAATTTCGCCAATATTATTAGAAGCTCTTAGTTGAAACCTATAGTCACCTGGAGCTAAACCTGAAAAATTTATACTTCTTCTCTTATTTACTGGAATCCAGTTTTCACTAAGTCCCGAAAGTTTATATTCCAGTATAAATTTTTCTGAATTAATAAAATTGAGATATGAAAAATCAAACTGTATAAAATCTTTTTTATCATGAATTACCAAGTCATCATGATTTAGAAGATTTAAAATATCTCCATCTACATTCATTCCATGTACAATAATATTACTTGGAATGTAAGTTTCCTTCACTTTTATAGGATTGAACTTCACAAATCCATGAACACCTCCAAAATACATGTTTTCTTTTGAGTCTTGAAAATATGCACCTCCATTAAATTCATTGCTTAACAACCCATCAGAAATAGAATAATTAATAAAAATTCCAATTTCAGGATCAAATTTAGAAATACCAGCATTGGTACTTAACCAAAGCTTTTGATTTTTGTCCTCTAGAATGCCATATACTACATCGCTCGGTAACCCATCTTTTACTGAATAGACTTTAAACGTCTCTGTTTGTTTATCGAAAGAATATAGCCCTGAATAGGTACCTAACCATATTCTTCTTTTCCTATCTACATGGATAGCTTGTATTCTTTCAGGATTCCTAACTAAACTATTTGAATAAGAATTATATTTCTTAAATACCTGATTTTCTCTATTAAAAAGAACCAATCCATTTGCAAAAGTTCCCAGCAAATACTCGTTATTTTTTAGTTCTTCGATAGCTAGAATACGATCTCCTTGTAGGTATTTAGGAGCATAGCTCAACTCCAATACTTTATCATCAGAGATTACATTAAGCCCTTTATATGAACCTGCTATTATATCTTCATTTTTATCTACTTCTAAACTCAGAATGCTTTCATCTGACAAATTATCAATATTCTTGACTGTCTCTAAGTAGTTTTGGTTATTAATTTTCATTAACCCAGAACCATCTGTCGCTACCCAAATTTGATCTTTTAAATCTTTTTCAATGGCAACAATACTTTCATTCTCAAAAACATTAATAGCTTTAAAAGATGATGAAACAGGGTCAAAATTAAACAACCCTTGTTGTTCTGTACCTATCAAAATATTTCCATTATTGAGTTCATTAAAAGATAGAATAACGTCTGAGGAAAGTTGATCATTAGTGTTCTCTTTTGAATAACTATTAAACTGATATCGATAATTAAAGTAATTACTGAAACCCGAATTATTGGTTCCTATCCAAATTATCCCATTCGAATCTTTAAATAATGTTCTAATGCTATTACTTTGAAGCTGATTAGCTTGCTGAGTCGAGGCTTTAAAGTGTTTAATTATTCTACCATCTCTTTCTGTAAGAAATAACCCTTGAGAATCTGTAGCAATCCAAACTTTTCCATCATCATCGATTTCAATAGAAGCTATTTCTATGGATGAGATTATGCTATTAAATGTATCAACTTTTTTTGAAGAGAAGTCATAAATCAACACACCTTTAGTTTTTGTCCCAATCAAAAATTTTTCATCGATGAAGTGCTCGATACTCCTGATTTCTTCCTCTTGAAAAATATACTCTACTTCATTTGAACCATAAGCTGCCATACCACTTGAAGTAGCTAATAATATTTTGTCATTTGTAGTTTGAATTTCCCATATAGTGGATGTTATTTCTAACTCTTTTTTTAATATCCTCTCTGATATATCAAAACTGAAGAAACCTCTATTGCGAGTTCCTATCAACAGGATATTATTTGAAATTTCAAGGCTCGTTATATTTGTTTCCAACTCACAGTTATTCGAAATAACAAGAGCACATAGCTTAGTAAAGCTGTTTGATGAAGGATCTAAACGGTCTACTCCACCGCCGTCAGTACCGACCCAAATAAATCCGTTTTTATCTCTCACTAGTGAACGAACTGATCTATTGCTCAGAGAATTGGAGTCTTCGAATGAGGGATAAAAAGTTACAAAATTATCCGAATCGAAACGATTTAGACCATCACGTGTTCCAATCCAAATATATCCTAACTCATCTTCTAGAAATGAATAAACTGTAGATTGTGAAAGACCATCTTGCAATGAATAATTCTTAAAACCAAAAGAAACATCCTGAGCTTGTATGCCTGTAATCAGAAAACATAAAATGCCCAACAAAGATAGACGCATATTTTTTGGTGCTTATACCATCAATTTAAAACTATTCAATACGTATGGAAAATCTAGCTAATTAATCTCTTTAAAAGGATTAGAAAAATGAATCAAGAATCGAATTCAATTTTCCATTCTGTTCCTTTTTCCTTTTCAGTACTGAGAGTTACGGAAGCTTTTAATTTCTCGGCTCTGAATCTAATATTTGAAAGACCATTACCTGAATTAATTTTTGGGTCTTCTATTCCAATACCATCATCACTAACCATCATTACAAAATTACCAGAATCCTTGTTAATATGAATCTTGGCATTTCTAGCTTTAGAATGTCTTACAATATTAGTAATCATTTCTTTAAAAATAAGCCATATATCTTGCCTTAATTTTATATCTAAAGGTACTTTTATACTTACATCTATATCAATTTTATAGTCAATTTCTTTACTTTCAAACATTTCAGCGGCATATCTTTTACACTTAGTTAAGAATGTTCTCCAGTCATCGTTTTCAGGTTCAATAGCCCATATTATATCATTTATTTTCTCTTTTGCTTCGATTGCACTTTCATCAATTCTTCGAAGAAATTTACCGGGCTTTTCTAAGTATGCATATTCTCTTTTAGCTGCTTCACTGAAAAAGCTAATACTACTCAATGTTGCACTTAAGTCATCGTGAAGATCTCTAGCAATTTTGTTACGAGTTCGTTCCTCTTTCAATAGATAATAGATTCTATATCTATAGATTACATACATTGTTAAAAATATCAGAACTATGATTATTAAAACATTTCGGGTTTTAACAGTATCCAATTCTGAATAAGCATTATCTATTTCCTGATTTTTAGCTCTAATTTGGAATCTTACTTTTGTAATTGAATTCTCTATTTCTTCGGCTCTTTTTTCAATAATAGCTTTTTGATCAATCACTTGAACAATTAACTCATAGGCTTCTTTGAACTTACCCATGCTTTCTAAAATCTTTCCTTTTAGCTGATAAGCATCTATAGTTAATAAGTTGGGCTGCATCCTTGAAGCGAGGTCAATTGCATTATCAATCATAGAAAGTGCATTCAAATTATCTTTTTTAGCAAAGAAAGTTGATGCTTTTAGTATATAGAATTGCACTCGTGCTGGTAGTTGTAACCTGTTCAAATCAAAGCCTTCCATAATTTCTATTACGGATTCTACTTTTTCTAATTCATCGATTTCATTATAAGATTGGGCTAAAAAGAGGTACGTAGTAAAATCTTTTCTTGGCGAGTTCTTTTCTAATTCAACAGCATCTTCAAATTTATCAATTGCGGCAGACAGATTACCTTGTAACTTTTCTAAAGTTCCCAGGCTCTTTTTAATAGAAACCTTTCTAGATAAAGCTAGATTATCTGAGTCTTCGCATTCCAAAAGAATAGCCTTAGCCTTTTCAATCTCATTATTAGTTCTGTATGCATTACTGATTCTTAAATAGGTATTGCAACGAGAAGTTATATCAGTTTCAGTGTCTAAAAGTTGTTCATATTGAGCAATAGCAATTTCGGTTGCCCCTACTCTCATATAAAGGTTTGCTAGCCTCTCTATAATAAAATTTTCTTGAAATGATTTTATTTGAGTTTCTTTTAAAAGATCTGCAGCGGCTAAAAGTTCTTCCTCAGCTTTTATAAACTCATTATTTCTAGTATACAGATTAGAAAGAGCTATTTTCAAACTTATGATCTGTTCTTCATCATTAACATTTTGGAAATAATCCATACTTCTTTCAGCAAATATAATAGCTGAATCTGGTCTTGGTCTCTCCCAGTATCGTGATAAAATTAAATTATGAAATGCTTGTCTTCTGTCCTTGTCGACTTCATCAAGTTGAAGAACTAAATCTGCAATTTCTGGAAGTATTCGTGGATTTGTTCTAAAAGATTGGAGAGCATATTGGTAATATAAACTTACCAGAGAGTCTTGGTTCGTTATAGTTGAAATTGAGGATTTAAAATCTTCAATTGTCTGAGTTTGAGGCGGCTCTCTGCTAACTCTTTGTTGCGCATAAATTTCAAATGTTATGAAGCAAAGAATTATACCAACTATAAATCTAACCATACAAATATGTCCCTAAAACCTTCCTAAAATTTTTTCTTTCAAAAGAATAATAAAAGGAATCGAATATTACAGATTAGAATTTAAGCATTGATAGATAGTCCTATACAGCAATTAAATTTCTACTTAATCCTTTAGAAACGGCTTCTGATCTAGAGTGAACTTGCAATTTTTTATAAATACTGCGTATGTGATGACGAACACCATCTACAGATAAAAAAACTTTTTTTCCTATTTCAGCATACGACCTGCCAGTAGCAAGTTCTTGAAGGATTTCTAATTCACGACCTGTTAATGCATCTTCTTTAGGAAGTGCCTTAATATGAAATGTTTGAATAATCTTTCTAGCAATATTTGGTGTCATCGGGGACCCCCCTTCGTTAGCCTGTCGAATAGCTATAACAAGATCTTCAGGTGACGTTTTCTTAAGCAAATAACCAACAGCGCCGGCTTTTAGAGCATTAAATATATTTTCATCATCGTCAAAAATTGTTGCCATTATGACTTCAGCTTTTAACCCTTCTTTCTTAAGTTTTTGAACACCTTCGATACCAGTAATTCCTGGAAGATCAATGTCCATGATTATGATATCACAAGTTTGAAATTTCTTTGAATCCCATGCATCTTCAAAAGATTCAAAACTTCCAACAACACACATATCATCTTCAATATCTAAGAAAGCTTCCCATCCCTCTCTCATGTATGGATTGTCTTCAACAATGCCTATTCTTATAATTTTTCCCATAAGGTGCTCTTTATAATTTTAAACAACATAATGATTTAAAGGCTCTGTATCCCTGCATAATGATGTGGTTTTAAATACGAATCTGAATATTCCAGAAAGTTCCTTGTTCTTTATTACTCTCTAATTCAACTTCGCCGTTAATTGCATGGATTCTTTTTGCGATACTTTGAATTCCATTCCCTTTTTCTATAGTCTCAATATCAAACCCTTTTCCATTATCCTTAATAAGGATTAAAAGCTTTTTATTTACCTCTTTAAAACGAACTAGCACATAATCTGCTTCTGAATGTTTAGTTATGTTCGTGAGAATTTCTTTGAAAATAAGCCAGAGGTTTTTCCTAACATCCATTTTCATTTCACCAGGGATACTTTGATCCATTTCAAGTGAGTATTGAATATTCTGAGATTCAAAAATATCGGAAGCATAGCGCCGACATTTTGTTAAGAAATTATTCCAATCATCATGCTCGGGATTTATGGTCCATACAATATCACTAATTTTCTCTTTTGCTTCGTCTGCACTTTTTTGAATCAGTCCTAAAAACCTATTCTGTTTAGCTATATCAGTACTTGCATTAATAGCCTTTGCGAAGTTGCTAATACCTATCAATGTTCCTGAAAGATCATCGTGTAGATCATCCGCTATTCTATTGCGAACTTGATGGACTTTAAGTATTTGATTAACACGAATTGTATACATCAAATACAATATTCCTATTATAAAACCTGTATAGATTAAGTAAGCCCACCAAGTTCGATACCAAGGTGGTAAAACGGTAAAAGAAAAAGTGCTTATAGCTCCTTCTACATCAAATACATTCTTACTCTTAACCATGAAGGTATATGTCCCTTCGGGAATATTAGTATAATCCTTTTGTGATTCTAAACTCCAAGGGCTCCAAGATTCTTCAAATCCTTCTAAACGAACGGAAAACAAATTTCTTTTAGGTTCGATGAAACTAGCTGCAGCAAAAGTAAAACGAAGCTCATTTTCATTATAATTTATAATTAATGGTTCCTTAAGCTCATGAAAACCACCATATACTAAAGAATCATTTCTAATGAATACACGGGTAACATTAGTCTTGAACTTCTTTATATAGTCCCAATCTTGATTTGGTAATGTATATAAACCATTAGCACCCCCAAAATGAATAACATCTTCAGAACATCTTATAATGTTAATAGGTTCTTGTTCTCCAATTTGTTGATAGGGTGAAGCTTTTAAATGAAAAACAGAATCATTATCAATATCCAACTTATGGATACTTCTATCGTACTGAAACCAAAATTGGCCGTTCCCACATTCTTGTATTCTGTAGATTTGCTTACTTTCATTTTTATTATCTAAGACAATTCTTTTCCTAATAAATTGATCTAAACCCTCATCGTATCTATATAATCCATTATCTGTACCTACAAAAAGTCCTTTATTAGTAGCAACAATTGTTCGTATCTCTGTAGATTTATCAATATTCAGACTATAAGTTTGTTGGACTTGAGAACTTTGATCAATTCTCAAGATTTCATTGTCACTTGTAGTTATCCAAAGATTATCTCCAAAAAACTCAAGGTTTCTTCCTGCACCATCTGTTTTTATCGATTTCTCATTAACTTTTTCCCAAAATGAATTGTAAGTTTTCTTGACCAACTCATTTTCTGCCGTAAGATATATTTCGTAATGATCTAGATTTTTAATCCCTTTTAAGTCGAAATAAGCTCCCTTCCTATCTATTAAATCTAAGTTTGATGAAGAACGATCTAATCTATAAAGTCCGTTAACTGAATTAATAATCAAATTTTCTTCAATCTCATCTAATGAATAAACTCTATCGCTTGAAATCATGGAGATTGAATCATGACTGATTTTGTATAACCCATTTGTTCCTCCCAAAAAAACCTCTTTATCCAATATCTCTAAAGCAGAAGTGTTTACGGAAGTTTTCTTTTTAATTGGATTATATAAAGAAACTTTTGAGATGCCCTGATCATGGGTAACCCATAAATTCCTTTCAGAATCTAAATAGGCATTATAAGTTTGGTTAGATGGAAGACCATCACTCTTTGATATAGTTGAGTACGTTTCATTATCAATATTAGCTATAATTAGTCCGTGGTTAATTGTAACAAATAAGATTTCAGAATTAGAAAGTGTTATTGATCTATAGATCCATTTATCTTTTAAAAATTTTTGGAGTGGTCCCGAATATTCTTCGAATCTATTATTAATTAACACCTCTAGACCATTATTTCTCGTACCAAAAACAATCTTATCTCCTAATTTTGATGCTGTATAAAGTTCTTTGGTATCAAAATGTGAATCTTCTATATGTGATAAAGTTTTTCCCTTTATTTCAGCAAGCCCTTTTCCTATTAATCTTACAAAAATTCTATCTCCTGCTTTTACTAGCTGCCCAAACTTGCTATCGCTTTGAATAATATCAACTTCACTTCCATCAAATACATAAATGAAATCACTGGATTGAAAATAAACTAATCCTTCATTTTCCTGAATCCTTCTAACTATCGATCTTTGTTTAAGGCTGTCAGGTACTTTATCATTTAGATTGATAGAGATTCTTTGATTTAATCTATTGCTAGTCATATAACCAAAACTCTTTTCTGTACCAAAGTACAAATCACCATCTGAACTACTTAATAACGAATAGAGAATAGTCTTATCAGAAACATGAGTATTACCCCATTTTATTCCGTCAAACCAAAATAAGCCTTCATTATTTCCAAAATACATAACCCCACTAGAATCTTGGGTTACAGCCCAGTTTTGTCTAAAACCTTTATAATCTTCAGGGCTATAATTAGTAATAAAAAAGCTCCCTTGACAATATATAGGCAAGGAAGCTCCAAATAAAATAACTACTGAAAGATATTTTAGTTTCTTATTCATCCACCTCCACCAGGGTGTCCGACATTAGGATCAACATCTACAAATTGGCTTCCATCTTTGTAATGAATAATCAATGTAAAATCATTTCCTTTTCGTTTTACTTCAATATGGTGAGGAGCTCTACCCATACTTTTACCAAACGCATATTTAAAGCCTTCATCTTTAGTGTTATTTGGTAACTTATCTAGCTCTATAATTACTTTTACTTCTTTATTAACATCATAATTTACAAATTCTAATGTATCGGGTTTAGTAGAACTACCATCCTTTCCGAGTTCTGATTCACCATTTGGTCCAATTCCATCCCTTGATCCTCCGTCTATTTCTGCATATATATTAATTCCTTGGTTCAGGTCGTTTTTGAAAATTGGTTTTGACATGTTTAGCTATTAATTAAGGTTGATTCATCTTAATGAAAATAAATAATTAAATAACTACATAATTATGCAGTTATTGAGCCAAAAATTCTTGAAAACTAAGGGAGTTAATAAATTCTTGCTGGTAGCTTTGATTTGAGTTAAGACCATTCTCTATAAGCGACTTCACTTTTTCTTTAGTGATATCTACTTTCGCAAAACCACGAAAGATACCTTCAGTTTCTAAGGCTTCTGAATTACTTAATGAGGCTTGTTCCTCTATTTTATAATGAGCATTTCTCAGCATCATTATAAAATCAGGTTTTTGAACTAAGGTGGAACCATCTCTTCCTAGCTCTCTTCTGATGTCTTCCAGTTCTTTTGCGATGTAACTCTCTAGCAAGGCTCTCGCTTCTCTTTCTGCCCTTATTTGAGCCATTTCTGAGTTATCTGATACTGCTGTTGCTCTAGCTACAAAACTAGTACTGTCTGAGTTAAACTCAAATCCACTATACCAAGCTGGATAATTGGGATTACTTGTACTAGTATTGTTAGTTGTTTCTTTAGCTCCTGAGCAAGCAATCGTGAGCGCTATAAAGGTTAGTAGAAGTACACTAGTAATATGTCTCATTAATTATCTTTCAATTCTATATAACCTCGGGCATTATCTTCATCTAATACCTCAAAAGTTATAGATCCGTTTTTGGTTAAATTCTTCCTAACAAGTTCTTTTAAACTTTCGAGATCTTCAACCTCAATTTTATCCACTGATACAATAGTTTGATCTTTCTTTAATCCTCTATTCCAGGCTTCTGAATATTTATAGACTTTTGAAATGATCAACTGGACGTTTCCAGTATCCTGAGTTGGAATAGCAACTACTCTAAATCCTAGATCAAATTCATGAAAATCAACGTCCAACTCAAACATCTGAGATTCTGGTTCCTCTGGTGTTGAATTAGGGATTCCAACTAAATCATCCACTTGTTGCTGTTCTAAAATCTTGAGCTCTACTGATTGATTAAATTCATTTCCATTTCTCCATATACGTAAATCAACTTTCTCACCTGGCTTTACTACGGCTATTTTCTCCTGAAGTTGGTTCGATTCGTTTACATCAAACCCATTCACTTTTAAAATCACATCTCCCAACTCTAGCCCAGCGTTTGAAGCTGCTCCATTTTCAGATAACACTACGATTTCAACTCCTTTTACTTCCTCAATTCCAATCTGTAATGCTCTTTCATAATCAACAGAAACAATACTAACTCCTAATAATGCTCTTCTAACTTCTCCGAACTCAATTAGATCGGTAGCAACTTTCATGGCTAGGTTAACGGGCACTGCAAAACCATATCCTTGGTAACTTCCACTTTGAGAGGCTATTGCCGTATTTATTCCAACTAATTGTCCACTTGTATTAACCAAAGCTCCACCACTATTACCTTTGTTGATAGCGGCATCCGTTTGAATAAAACTTTCAATTCTAAAATTATCATCAATAATTTCTACATCACGACTAAGAGCACTAACAATACCTGCAGTGACGGTAGATCGGAGCCTAAATGGATTTCCTATTGCAAGAACCCATTCCCCAACATCTACACTTTCAGAATTTCCAACTGTTATTGCTGAATGATTACTACCTGATATTTTTATTACTGCAAGATCTGTACTTGGATCTAATCCAACCACTTTAGCTGGATATTCTCTTTTATCATTTAATACTACTTTAATTCCTTGATCAACAGCGTCTTCAATTACATGATTGTTTGTGAGGATATACCCGTCTCTAGTAATGAGAACTCCAGAACCTACTGTTCTTGCTCTTCTAGGTATTACTCTATTCCAAAAATTACCTGATTCACTTTCTTCATCGGTGTTAACGGGAATTATTGTTTCTATATAAACAACAGAAGGAGTAACGTTGCTAGCAATTGTCTTAAAAACAAATCTTGAATCGATATCAGCAAGCTCTTCATCTTCAAAAAAAGGAGACTCGCTCTTTGTTATCTCGGTATACCTAACTTCAGAAAGCGGAGCTAGATCATCATTAATAGTATATAGTGCTACTAATGTGCCTATCGAAATACCTATAAGTATTAAAAGTATACCTGTTAAAAATCTATCTCTTTTTCTCATCTCACTACTCCTGTATCATCTGTTCAAAAATTATATCTGATTGTCGGTCTTTGTAACTATCAATATGGTATTTAAAGTATACATCTAAATGATGTATTAACTGTTTTAGTTCTGAATTTGCTAAACCAATTGTAAAAACTTCTGCATTTTTTGCATTGAGACTCATTTTTAAAAATAACGCCTGTTTCTCAGTTAGTTTATAAGAAAGCTCAGTATCAGGTGACATCGCTAGAGTTCCACTACTGATATTTAAAAAGACTGTTTCATTTCCCAATGAACTTTGATCGATCAATCCAACACCAATGAGTTGAGCCAGTCTTAATTGGATATAAGCAAAAATTGATGGATGTGTTTCTTCAGCGTCGCCTAACCATTGTATAAAATTCTGAACAAATGAAAACATGTCTTCATTTTCTTCATTCTCATGTATAAGTTGAGAAATAAGTTCGAGCGACGAATACAAAATGGAAGCTTTATCAAAATCCTTTCTAAAATTTAGGGATTGATACACAATTGAAGCTTCTGCAAGAGTTTGAATATTTCGAGAAGGCTTATAATAGTAAGTTACTTCCAAGATATTACCTACTTCTATTACTCCAGCAAGCTTATTTTTAGGCTTTTTAGCACCTTTAGCAATCAGAGATATTTTGCCATGAGTCTCAGAAAGAGCCGTGATTATTTTACTAGACTCTTGATAATCTATACAGCGAAGTATTATAGCGTTGGAAGTTGATATCATGCGTTGAATCTATTCTAACAAGCTATAAAAAGAAACCTTAATTTTAATTATTTATGCTGCAGCGAACTTTTTGATTCCCGTCTTCAAAACCTCGGAAAGTTCTTCCGCTCTTGCTGGCTTTTGAACCAGTTCTAGAATACTTAATTCATTGGCTTTTTCTATGAGCACTTGCTCATTAGTAGATGAAATATACTGAAAAGGGATTCTTAACTTGGGATACATCGAATCTATTTCTTCTCTTAGTTCAAAACCATCCATTCCTGGCATTTGAATATCAGAAAGTATAATACAAGGTATTAGATATTCTAGCATACTAAGTGCTTTAAATCCATTTTCAAACATGAGTACAAGAAAACCTCTTTGCTCTAACATTCTTCCAAGTAATACTCGGTAAGCATCGTTGTCTTCTACTACAAACACTATTTGTTTTTTACTTTTGGTACGCATTTCCTGATACATTTAGCTTTGATGTCAGAATAATATACTGACTAGCTTCTCCTGAGTTTCAATTTTCATTAAAGATAAACACTAGATCAATTACACACTGTTAATTACTTTTAACAAAAACTCTCATTACTTAAATTTAATAATTGATGAATTTTTATAGTTTTGGTTTTACTAATCACTTATTATAAGTTCTTTAATTAACTAATAAATTGAAGGTTGCTTCACCCAAAAGAAAACATACGTGGTATCAAAAGAAGTACTTAAAAAAATCAGAAAGTTAGAAGTTCAGACTAAAGGTATAGTAAATACTTTATTTGGAGGAGAATACCAGTCTGCATTCAAAGGTCGTGGAATGGAATTCTCAGAGGTCCGAGCTTATAACTATGGTGATGACATCAGGCAGATCGATTGGAACGTTACAGCTCGAACCGGTGATCCTTACATTAAGATCTTTGAGGAAGAACGAGAACAAACTTTGATGCTCTGTGTTGATATCTCACCTAGTGGAACATTTGGCACACTCAATCAAACAAAAATGGATCTAGCAATCGAGATCTGTGCCGTATTGGCTTTTAGTGCTATTAAAAACAGTGATAAGGTTGGCCTTGTTTTGTTTAGCGATCATATCGAAAAAGTAGTTCCTCCTAAAAAAGGACGAACTCATGTTCTTCGATTGATTCGGGAATTATACACTACAAAACCTACTGGTAAAGGAACCAGTATCTCTAGTGCTCTATCATATATAAACCGATTATTGGATAGAAAAGCTATTGTAGTTTTAGCCTCTGATTTTCAAGATAATGATTTTGATAAACAACTTAGAATTACCAATCAGAAGCATGATTTAGTTAGTATTATTGTCAATGATGAACATGAGGATACTTTACCGAATCTTGGTTTAATTCCTTTAAGGGATTCAGAGTCAGGGAATGAAATCTTGGTCGACACTTCCAGTAAGAAAGTTCGAGATGCTTATCAGAAGAAACGTCTCAAGAACAAGCAGCTATTTGCTGACAAACTCTTGAAAATGAAAATAGATGCTGTTGAGGTGAATACAAATCAATCGTACGTTCAACCGCTCATGAATTTCTTTTTACGTAGATTAAATAGGTATTAGTTTAAAGTTGCTTTTGCGTAAGAGACTTCATTACCGATCTTATTTAACTCTTCCCTTTTTGCTTCAATACTTACTTTATAAGCTTCAAGTTCTTCGTTTGATATACCTTTCGAAGGTGGCAATACCAATTTTAAAGGATTTACTGGGCGACCATTCTTATTAACATTGTAATGTAAATGAACTCCAGTAACTCTTCCTGTGCGACCTACATAACCTATCACTTGACCTTGCTTAACTTGTCTCCCTTTCTTTATACCGCTTGCAAAACCATTTAAGTGTAGATAAGCAGTGGTATACGTTGAATTGTGTCGAATCTTAACAATGTTACCACTTGCACCTCTATACTGAGACTCGATAACTTCTCCATCCCCAACAGAAATTACAGGAGTTCCAAGAGGTGCCGCATAATCAACACCATAATGAGGCAATGGGCGTTTTAAAACAGGATGAAATCTATTGTAAGAGAAATTAGAACTTATACGTTGAGAATATTTAAATGGGGCTTTTAATAAAGCTTTTTGAACACTGTTACCTACGCCATCATAATAACCGTAAGCATCTTCACTTTCATAAAAATAAGCTTCATAAACTTCTCCACGATGTTCAAACTCAGCGGCTATAATTTGACCGATTCCATATGGTTTATCATCTACAAAACGCTTTTCATAGATAACTTTAAACTTATCTCCCTTATAGAGTCTGAAAAAATCGACTTCCCATCCGAATATTTCACTTAAGCCATTTGCAACCAGTATATTTACGTTTTGACTAACCAGTGTTTCATATAAAGATGATTCAATCGTACCATATGCAGTTGCAATTTCGGAACGTATCTTCTTTGCTCCTACTTTAACCTCTATTCCATCTTGCCAGTCAAATATCACATAATCAGTAGCTGTTTCATGGAAAACCATTCTCAAAGGAGCATCCGTTTCTAAATCATGGTAGGTGTAATACTTTTGGTTCTGCTTTATTCTGCGCGTATTGAACTTACCTTCAGACATTTGCTCTATTGTATAAATATCTTCAGGTGTTACATCCAAAGAACGAAGGATTACATACAAACTTTCATTCCGTTTGACTTTCGCTTCCTTGATAGTTGCTTTGTTTTTTTCGAAACCGTAAGAATCAAATCCTGGTAACTCCTGAATTTCACTAAACTCATCAAGTGTTACGGAATTTTCTGTTTTAGGACTTTTCTCTTGAAAGATAGAACAAGCCTGAAACAGACATACTAATGTCAATCCAATAATTAAATTTTTTACCCTACTCATGTATTAATTTTGTTTTGCAGATGATTCCTAAAAACTAATACTATTTAAGTTTATTTCATAAAAACTTTAAGATGTAAATTTGATTAAACAATGCATATAAAAGCCCTTATATTCGGTTCAATATTTTATATTGAACAAATTAAAGTTGAAAACATCCATTAATGATCAAGTTTGATCGACTGTTGATAAAAAAACGTCTCTTTTTACTTATTTGTAGTTTTTGTTTTATGCCGGGATTTGTTTCTGCTCAAACAATTACTCTCAATGCTCCATCCGATTCATTGACCGTAGGTGAAGTTTTTAATCTTTCTATTGCTGTCAAAAGTTCTGAATCGTTCGATAAAATTATTTTTCCTGATTCTGCTGTATTTAACGGGAATCTTGAATTCCTTTCTTCAAAGCATTTTAAAATTAGCAACTCATCAGATAGTGCCGAGTTCAAATTGCAGTTTTTTGCTATTGAGGATACACGAATTCCACCACTCCCCATAAAGATTGTTACCAATTCTGATACAAATTTAGTTTTTACTGAACCATTTCAATTATTCTATAAACAAACTATTTCTTCTGAAGAAGACCCGCTCAAACCATTAAAAGCAATTTTCAAATTCCCTCGAACTGTCTGGCCTTATCTACTTTTAGCTTTACTTCTTATAGCTATTGGTGTTTTTGTTTGGTGGAAATATTTCAGAAATAAAGAAAAGCTTACCGATGAACCTAAACCCATACCTGTATTTGAAAATCCATTAATTGAATTGGAAAGTGTTCTGTCCGAAATTAAAGAAAAACATACTAGCTCAGCTGACAAAGACTATAAATGGTTCTACAGTGAATTAAGTGATGCTTTACGCTGGTATGTGGAAGAATTGTATAAAATACCTGCTCTTGAATCTACAACAAGAGAAGTACTAAGATATATGGATGCTTTTGGCGTAGATGTAGAAATGGTGAAACATGCACGTACAGTATTGAATGAAGCTGACATGACTAAATTCGCTAAATTCAAACCAACACTTGATGAATCAATGAAAGCCTACAATGAAGGCTGGTTATTCTTTGAACGAGCAAAAAAGGTTGATTCAGCCCGAATTCAGCGATTGAAAAACGATTTTGAGCAACAGTTTGTAAACAATCAGGAGGAAAAAGATGGAATGGGGTAATCCTGAATGGTTTTGGGCACTATTGATACTTCCAGTACTTATTGGAATCTATCTATATCGAACTATTGGCAACAAAAGATCTGCTCTCTCTTTCTCATCTTTGGAAGATGCCAAAAATCTTCCTGGAAACTGGAAGTCACATTTGCATTGGCTAACAGCATTGCTTACTTGGGGTGGATTTGCGCTTTTAATAATCTCATTGGCTCGACCCCAAGAAAAACTAACAACTATTGAAAGAAATGCTGAAGGGATAGATATCGTAATGGTGATTGATATTTCTTCTTCTATGCGTGCAGAAGATCTTCAACCTAACCGATTTGAAGCGGCACGGGAAGTAGCTAAACAATTTGTTGATAAACGTGTTTCTGATAGAATTGGTCTCGTTACCTTTGCTATGAAGAGCTTTACGGTTGTTCCTCCTACTTTAGATTATAAACTTCTGACTCAACTTTTAGATGATCTGGAAATGGGATTGATAGAAGATGGGACCGCAATAGGTATGGGAATTGCAACGGCAATAAATCGCCTTAAAGACAGCGAGACCAAGAGCAAAGTCATCATACTTTTAACAGATGGACAGAACAATGCGGGAGAAATTGATCCAGTTACTGCTGCAGATCTTGCCGTAACTTATGGAATCAAAATTTATACGATTGGAGCTGGAACCAGAGGTACTGCTCCTTATCCTATTCAAGACCCTATCTTTGGTCGCCGTTACCAGAATATTGAAGTAAATATTGATGAAGAAATGCTTACCTCTGTTGCTCAACTAACAGACGGAAGATATTATCGCGCAACGGATACAGATGAATTAATTAATGTATATAACGAAATTGATCAACTAGAAAAATCGGAAGTTGAAGAACTTATCTACACTGATTATAAAGACGAATACCCTAAGTATCTAGGGCTTTCTTTACTCCTTTTTGTAATCGCATTTTCGACCGATCGATTTGTACTAAGAAGCGTTGTAGACGCCTAATATTAGTTTTTATATGTCTCAAGCATTCTCTGGAGGGCAGAAAGTATTCGTGAGTTAAATAACTTTGTTTTGAAAAATACGAATTCTAGTTTTGAACATTCAATATTGGATATTCATTAGTTCTTCTGTTTAAAGTTCTTTCTTCTTTCGTACCTTTAAGCTCAAATTAGCTATCCGAATTTCTTAACCTATTCATGAAGAAAAGCACTTTTTTAAAGAGAGTAACCGAATCACAACCTTTTTCCGAGTTTTTAAAGACTGTTCAAGACAATAAAGAAGTACAAATAAAAGAAAGTGTTGGCTCTCTTAGCTCTTTCGCTATATCTGAACTAAGTAAAGAGTTTCAAAAAGTATTAGTTATTACGGATACAGAAGAAAATGAGCGCTTTGCAAAAGCTGATCTAGAAGTTATATCTAGCTCAACATTGATCAGCTTCCCTTCTACAAATCACAAACCTTATGATACCGATCAGATTATTGATTCAAGCTCATTGGTTTTAAGATCTGAAGCATTAGAAAGCATAAAAGGAAAAGGGAAAAAGATTGTTTTAACTTCGGCTATAGCCATTTCAGAGAAAGTAGCTCCACCGCAAGTTCTGGATAAAGTAAGTATTAATGTTGCTAAAGGAGATCACTTAGAGCTCGACAAACTTAAGGAGCAATTAGTAGACCAAGGATATAATCCTACACGATTTGTAGATGAACCTGGCGACTTCGCTGTTCGTGGTGGAATATTTGATGTATACCCTTTTTCTGGCGAATACCCCGTACGATTGGAATTTTTTGGAGATGAACTTGAATCAATTCGCGAATTTGATGCTGACTCCCAAAGATCTGTATCTTTTTTGAATCAAGCCAGATTCATTCCTGATCTTACTAATCTTCCTGATTCTGACAAAGATAACTTCCTCTCTTATTTTGATGAAGACACTGCTATTGTTTTGATAAATCCTGAACTGATCAAAGCAAATATTCAGGAATTTTATGAGCAATCTGAAAGTGCCTTTAATGATTCTGACAATGAAGACCTATCCTTACCTGAGAATATTTATCTATCTGCAGAAGAATACTTTACAAGTATCACCAAATTTAATAATAAACTCTATTTTGGAGTCTCTGATAACAAGTCACCTACCTTCAAATTAGGATCTAAACCACAACCAGATTTTCATGGAAACTTCGAGTTATTACGAAAGGATATCACCGAACAAAGTAAGTCGGGTAATCACGTCCTCATCTGTTGTGACAATGAAGGTCAGCAAAAGCGTTTTGAAGAACTATTAGGTGAACCTTCCGATGAATTCAATTATTCATTAGTCATAGAATCTCTACATGAAGGATTTATTTATCCTTCCTCCAATCTTTGTGTATACACCGATCATCAGATCTTTAACCGATATTATCGCCCTAAAGTAAAACGCAGAAAGCATAAAGGCGGAATTTCATTTAAAGAACTAAAGGATCTTAACGTTGGAGATTTCGTCGTTCACGTAGATTACGGAATTGGAAAATTCGCAGGTTTTAAGAAAATTCAGGTAAAGGAAACGGAACAGGAAGTCGTTGTTCTTATCTATAAAGAGGAATCTGTTCTTTATGTGAATGTAAGCAGCCTTCATAAGCTTCAGAAGTATTCGGGTAAAGAAGGAACAGCACCAAGGGTTACCAAATTAGGATCTGGAGAATGGGCCCGCAAGAAAGCTCAGACTAAGAAAAAGGTTAAAGATATAGCCAGAGAACTCATCCTCCTCTATGCTAAACGAAAAGCACAAAAGGCCTATTCTTTTAGTGAGGATACAAGCTGGCAAACCGAAATGGAAGCTAACTTTCAGTATGAAGAAACACCTGATCAAGATGCTGCCATTCAAGCTGTTAAACAGGATATGGAAAGCGAGCAACCCATGGACAGACTTATCTGTGGTGATGTTGGCTTTGGAAAAACAGAAGTTGCTGTTAGAGCTGCCTTCAAAGCTGTTATGGATCATAAACAGGTTGGTGTTCTCGTCCCAACTACGATTCTAGCAGAACAGCATGCTAAGACTTTTAAGAAACGTATGAGTAAGTTTCCTATATCTGTGGAAGCTCTTTCTAGATTCAGATCAAAGGCAGAACAAACAGCCGTTCTTAAGAAACTGGACGCTGGTGAAGTAGATATCCTAATTGGAACGCATCGTATTCTTTCTAAGGACATTAAGTTCAAAGATCTAGGATTGATCGTTGTTGATGAAGAACAACGTTTTGGAGTAAGTGCCAAAGAAAAGCTAAAAGAATTCAGAGCTGCTGTAGATGTGTTAACGCTTACAGCCACTCCTATTCCAAGAACGCTTCAATTTTCTCTTATGGGAGCGCGCGACCTGAGTGTAATAAATACTCCACCTCCTAACAGACAGCCTGTATACACCGAAATACATAGCTTTGACGAAGAATTGATCAGGGATGCGATACTTCAGGAAATGAGTCGTGGCGGACAAGTCTTTTTTATCAATAACCGGGTTAAGAATATTGAAGAAGTTGCAGAAATGATTCGACGCCTTGTTCCCGATGTACGTGTACGATTCGGACATGGTCAAATGACAGCCTCACAACTCGAAAAGATCATTGAAGATTTCTATGCTCATAAATTCGATGTACTTGTATCCACAAATATCGTTGAAAACGGTATCGATATAGCTAATGCTAACACAATTATCATAAACCAAGCAGATAACTTTGGGCTAGCTGAACTACATCAACTTAGAGGTCGTGTTGGTAGATCTAATCGAAAAGCTTTTTGTTATTTGATTACCCGCCCAATCCAAACTTTAACTCCAGAAGCTAGAAAACGTCTATTGGCTTTAGAAGAATTCTCTGACTTAGGTTCCGGGTTCAATATCGCTATGCGTGATCTGGATATTCGGGGAGCTGGTAATATTCTGGGTGGCGAACAAAGTGGATTTATCAATGATATTGGCTTTGAATTATATTCTAAGATCTTAAATGATGCCGTTAAAGAACTGAAAGAGTCTGAATTCAGTGATATGTTTAAAGGTGTGGAAGCCGAAATAGAATTACCTGAAACCGTTGTTGAATTTGATCAATCTGCTCTCCTTCCGAATAATTATGTAAGTGATAATGTAGAAAGGCTAAACTTATACCGAAAACTATCTCAAGCTAAAACAGAACAAGAGATCGAAGATTGGAAAGAAGAAATCGAAGATCGGTTTGGCCCTGTTCCTAAAGCAGCAAAATACCTTGTTGAAGCAAGCAAAATCAAGCTTTATGCCTCTCAATGCTTATTCAAAAAAGTTACGATTCGGTCTGAAAGATTGTGGGCAGTATGTCCTAAAGCAGATTCAAAACTCGCTGATCCATTTTATGAAGGTGGTAAATTTCAAGCTATTTTAAAGCAACTGGAAACACTAAGACCTAATAAATTTCAACTTATTCAGAAGAATGATTCAGTACGATTAGCTATACAGGAAATCCCGGATGTTTTTGGAGCTACTAAATTTTTGAAAGATTTATCAGTTAGGGTAAATAAGTAATAAGTCATCCTGAGGATACTTCCGAAGGATCTCATGGACTATTCAGTAAGATTCTTAGTTTTCACTCAGAATGACTAGTAATTAATTGGATTTTATTACCTTTGATTGTGAACATTGATCAAAAATACATCAACGCCATTAAATTCGGCGAAGTAGTCGCATTCCCAACAGAAACTGTGTATGGGCTTGGAGCCGATGCCTGGAATCCTGAAGCGATAGCAAAAGTATTTAAAACTAAAGGTCGTCCTTCTGATAACCCTTTGATTGTTCATGTAGCTGACCCAAGCCAAATAAATGATTTTGCTTCGTCTATTCCAGAAGCAGCTCAACTACTTATTGAAGAATTCTGGCCAGGTCCATTAACTTTGGTATTTAACAAAAGACCAGAGGTATTAGACGCTGTAACCGCAGGACTAAATACAGTTGCTATACGAATGCCTTCCAATGAAATAGCTTTATCACTTATTGCTAATACTAACCCTCTTGTTGCGCCAAGTGCCAACAAATCAGGTACGCCTAGCCCAACAAAGTATACACATGTTAAAGCCGATTTTGATGATTCAGTGTTGATCATAAATGGAGGCTCAACTCAAGTAGGACTGGAATCTACAGTGCTTGACGTTACAGGTACTGAACCAATGATCTTACGGCCTGGTGTAATTGGAAAAGAAGATATAGAAAGAGTACTCGGCCAAAAGATCTCTGTTGATGACAGCAATTCAGAACAGCCTAAAAGTCCAGGACAAAAATATTCCCATTATAAACCGAAAGCTGAAATTCAATGGTTGAATTCTGATCACGATCTTGAAGATTCCTCTTCCCTTTTCCTGCTTTTAAATACTGAATTTGAGCAATCTAATATTATCAATTATGATCAAGACTTTGATCTATTAGCCAGAGAGCTTTATGATCGATTCCGGCAAGCTGATATAGATGGCTATAAACAGGTAGTTATAGAACCGTTCGATGATAGATATGAATCTACCATAATTCCTGCATTGTTGAATAGGATCGAAAAAGCTACTTCTCTTTAATCAATAGCATTTACCGATTTAATTAAGCGTATATTAAGCCTACTTCAATAGTATATGAGAATAGGGTTGCCACGGCACATGTATGCTATCTACAATTTAAATTGAGAATTTTTTCTGAGCTCTATCTTCAACATTCTCCCCTTCTTTCTTACTTATACATATGAAATTCCACGATCTTCAAATTATTGAACCTATCCTAAAGGCTCTTAAAAGCCAAGGTTATGATCAACCTACACCGATTCAAGAACAATCTATTCCTATTCTACTGGCGAAAAATGACCTGCTTGGTTGTGCACAAACCGGTACAGGAAAAACTGCAGCTTTCGCAATACCAATTCTTCAACACTTAGTAAACTCACACAATCCTGACACTGAGAGACGGAATATTAAGTCTTTGGTGATTACGCCAACCAGAGAATTAGCCATTCAGATCGCTGACAGCTTTACGACCTATGGACAATTTACTGAGATCAAAAATACCGTTATTTATGGCGGAGTTAAGCAGCAAAAGCAGGTAAAACGCCTCAAAGCAGGTATTGATATATTAGTAGCCACGCCGGGAAGATTACTAGATCTTATGAATCAGGGATTTGTCTCGCTGAATGATGTAGAATATTTTGTTTTAGATGAAGCAGACCAGATGCTTGATATGGGTTTTATTCATGATATTAAGAAGGTTATCGCTAGATTGCCAAGGAAAAGGCAATCTCTTTTCTTCTCTGCTACCATGCCTTCAGCTATTATTAATCTTTCGGAATCTATTCTTGGGAACCCTAAAAGAGTAACTATAACTCCAGAAAAAGCAACCGCAGAGAAAGTTGAACAGCATCTTTATTATGTTAACAAAGGGAATAAGATCAAATTATTGGTTCATCTTCTTGCAACAGATGTAATTACTTCCTCTATTGTATTCTCAAGAACTAAGCATGGCGCAAATAAGATCGTTAAGCTGCTGTTAAATGCGGATATTAGTGCAGAAGCCATTCATGGCAATAAGTCTCAACCAGCCCGACAAAGAGCATTGGCAAACTTCAAGGATGGAACCACTAGAATTCTTGTTGCCACCGATATTGCGGCTCGTGGAATTGATGTGGATGATATTTCACATGTTATTAATTATGACCTTCCTAATATTCCTGAAACATATGTTCACCGTATTGGAAGAACAGGGAGAGCTAATGCTAGCGGAATAGCCCTCTCCTTTTGTGCGGTTGATGAAAGGCCTTTTTTACGCGATATTCAGAGATTGATTAATCAGGAAATTGAAGTGGTTGCTAATCATCCATATCCGGATGACACTCAAGAACAACTTCCTCCTTCTAAAAAAGGATCTAATGCTAACAGATCCAAGAGCAATAGCAGTAGAAATCCTCGAAGGAAAAATTGCAGTAGCCGAAATGCCCGTAACTCGAGATCAAGAAATAGAAACTAAGATAGCTGATAGCTGATAGCTGATCACTGTACCCCCGCCACAATAGTCGCCATAGTAACTTCCAATAAAGCTTTGTAATTAGGCACAGGACCGTCGGCGCCACTGAGTGAATCCACATACAGAACCCCTGCATATTTACTGCCTGTTTCTCTTGCTACTTGTTTGGCTGGCTTGTCTGAGACGGTACTTTCAGAAAACACAGCAACTATATTGTGTTTTTTGACCTGGTCAATGACGTTGCGCATTTGCAGAGGGGAGCCTTGTGCATCGGCATTGATAGGCCAGATAAATAATTCTTTAAGCCCCAAGTCACGGGCCAGATAACTAAATGCTCCCTCGCTGGTCACCAAATAGCGACGCGACTCTGGCAGGGCAGCTATCTGCTGCTTGTAAGGTTTGACTAAGGCTGTGATCTCAGCGCTGTAACGTTTGGCGTTGGCTCTAAAAAAACTGCTGTGCTCAGGCGCGGCACGCGACAGTGCCGCAGTGATGTTTTCAATATAGATTAAGGCATTGTCAGCCGACATCCATGCGTGTGGGTTAGGCTTGCCCTGGTATTCTCCGCCGTTGATGTCCATCGGTGTAATACCTCTAGTTAACAACACTTTGGGAATGCCTTCGATATTGCGATAAAACTTTTCAAACCATAACTCTAAATTCATACCGTGCCACAAAATCAAATCGGCACCTTGGGTTTTAATGATATCTCTGGGCGTAGGTTGATAGTTGTGAATTTCTGCGCCCGCTTTGGTAATAGAAACAACTTGGGCTTTATCTTTGGCAATTTGCTGGGCCATGTCGGCAAAAATGGTAAAAGTAGTCACAACTTTTAGAGGTTTGGCCTGCAGATCGATACTGATAATAACCAACAGGCTGCTGATAAGTAGTTTGCAAAAGGGCATTAATCTTCCTAATAATAGTTAGAGACGCTGGGATTTAACCGCGAGAACAAGCTCAACAAACGCCAAAACTTATTCTAAATGATAATATAAATCATTTAGAATAAGATTAACATATATTAGTCGCACTATTTTTTGCTATTGTGATGGCTGTTAATCGCAGTAGCAAAAGAGACATTTAGCAGCGAATAAACAGTGGATGAAGCGCATTGGGGATTGGCTACTTGTAAAAACAGGAAAATTTTAAGAAATGCAGAATTTTCTGGATGACTTGTTTGTTATTCATCATAAAAGGATGAGTGACAGGCAGTACCAGATGGTCTTGCATCCCGGGTAGTTTGGTCGATGCTACAGTCACTTTACCGTCATTGGCTGTAGGTAGCAGAGTCGAAAGTAACAAGTTAATGCTACGATTACCGGCAATAATGCCCAGCGAGAAATTAGCATCCGGCAAACTGTTGACTATAGCTTTGCTGTCAGTGCCCAGCTGCATCCCGGCAGGGCCGTTAATCCAGCCAAATAAAGGGATTGATTTGAGCTTGTCGACAATCTGGCTGCCCTGGTTTGGAGGTCCTAACATCACAACATTGCCAAGCTTTTCGATAGTATTATTGGCTAAATATTGCCGTAACAGTATGCCGCCCATGGAATGCGTGACAAAGTGAACCTTAGCGGTTGCAGGACACTGCTGTAACGACTGCTTAATAATATCTTGGGCCAGTGTTTCTATCGACGCTTTGGTCGACGGGTAGCTTAGGTTGACCACCGAATAACCTTGCAGGGTTAAAACCTTAGCCAGTCTTCTAAAGGATGCTTTTGTCCGAGCCAGGCCGTGTAATAAGATCACAGCTTCGTTGTTATGCTGCTCTTTACTGCGTTGATATGCATAAGCGTTGTATTTTGGATCCTGCTGCATTGTCTTACACTTCAATCGGCAACCTATGATCAGCGCCCCAGTCGGTCCAGGAGCCGTCGTAAACTGACAAATTGCTATAACCTAGCCCCCATGCAGCCATTAAAGTAATACAGGCAGTGACCCCGGAGCCACAGCTGAAAATATAATGTTGATCTTTGTAGGGCATCAGTTGTGCAAATTGTTGTTTTAGTGCCTGGGAGCTAACCAGCTCACCTGCAGAGACTATCTCGCTAAAGGGGAAGTTGATCGAGTTTGGAATGTGCCCGGATCTTAGTCCAGCGCGGGTCTCTAATTCACGCCCATAAAAACGCTCAGCTGATCTGACATCAATGACAGTGCTCTCGGCTGTATCTGCATGGCCCTCAATAGCGGTTAATACTTGTGCGCCATTGACAAAATAATCTGACTCGAACACAGCAGAAAAATTTCCGGGACTGATGTCTGATCTTGGCTGGGCAGTCGTAGGCAAGTTTTTTTCCAACCATTTTGGCAGCCCCCCCGCCAATACATACACTTCGTGTAACCCCATAGATTTGAACATCCACCAAGCTCTGGGGGCATAGAATAAGCCGCGTTGATCGTAGACAATGATTTTACTTTGTTGATTAATGCCCAGCAATCTTGCCCGCTCAGTAAAATGTTTGTCACTGGGCATAGTACAAGGCAGGCTGGCACTGGGATCACAAAACACTTGGGAATAATCAAAAACCTGACTGTTGGGGATATAGACAGTGCTATTATCCAGAGCCGTTAGGATACTGGCATCCAGCACAATTATATTGGGATCCAGGTAGTGACTTGCCAGCCAAGACACTGATACGAATGAGTTATTAGCGTTCATCTGAAATTCTCCTTACCGTCTGCCGATCAATTACTGGGCCGGTTATAGCCGATGATATTAAAGGCTTTATCCCGCATATTGTTAAGTAATAATTCACCGTTGGCAGACACTCTAAACTCGCCATAGACTGCCTCCTGGTATTGCTCCCCAGTGCCTTCTTCAAAGAAGAAAGCATGAGTGGCCAACAAAATTCTATTATTGCGGATGCGAAATTGCATTTTTAACTGATTGCTCTTTAGGGCTTGACCGCGATAGATATCATGGTAGCTGCCGAGTAAGTTTTCATCCCTGTTAACCACAAAATAGCCAGAGCTGAGGTTTTCCCTGTCAGCAATATCATCTCCATCCAGCAGTGTCGACTCTATGGCAAAACGCAAACGCATATAATCTCCCTGCATCATTGAGCGCGGGTCAACCGGCGCCAGTTTAAGCAATACAACTTGACCTGTCGCTAAGACAGTCTCTTTCTGATAGATGTTGAAATTGACCAGAGCCAAAATAACCAACAGCACACTCACTGCAATCTTTTTTTGCCCGTTCAAACTATGTTCCTGCTTGAAATTGACCGCTGATAAGCTTTTGCCGCCCAGCTTTAGATGTAACCAATAGTAAGCAGTGCTAAACACTAAGCCAAAGGCAATTAAACTCAGTGACTTGTCCATCAATGTCCAGTGCAGCGAGTAATAATAACGCGAGCTGAATAGCAGTAGTGCAGCAACTCCAAAGATCACCAACATGCGCCGCTGCTTAAAAAAGCCAATCAGTAACAGTAAAAAAGCGGCACTGATACCTGCAATTAGATAACTAAGAATCGCCAGCACGATACTGGCTAATAATAACAATAGCCCGTAGTTTGAAAAAAATTCAACCTTATAAGTGCTGCGCAAATGTTGCACTAGGGCTATTAATAACAGGCTGACGATGGCCTGGTTAGCCCAAAAGGAGAACTGTTGCCACCAGCTACTGCTATCGGGCGCTAACTCTAACAATAAATAGAATTCACGGTAAAAAAACTGGCCACTGAAAATCAGTAGCGACAGAGCGAGTCCGTAACCTATAGGTTGACACAATTTACTTTGTTTGGCCCAGGATAAGTCAGTCAACCACAGACCGACAAAGAGCAGATGTACAAAGCTCACAGACAGGGCTGAAACACCGATTTTTTCAAAGCCAAAGGAGAGTGCGACAAGAGCAAACCAGGTCGATAATAACCTGCAGCTATAATTGGCAATAAACACCACTAACAGGCACTGATAGACAAACAAGGTTAAATAAAAGGGCAGAGAAAAGTAATCCAGCCAGGATGAAAGGCCCCAGGCAACTAACAACTGACCACACAGATTTGACGCTATGGCAATTTGTTGGAAAAATTCTTGCTGCTTGTTACTTTTATACAGTGCTAAAGATGCGCCATTTAATAGCAGACCTAAAAATAATAAAGCACTGTAGTTTTGATTATCGAAGATAAAAAAGCCCAGCACTGATCCTATAAAGGCCAACAGAAAACAGGCGGCTAACCAGCCGGCAAAACCTTGTAGTAAGCGTAGGTACCAAAGGCTCTGCTGGATTTCTGGAGACTTGCTTTGGCTGACTAATTTAGCCCGATAGAGCTGCTGCCAAAGCTGTGAGTCAAATAATTTTTTTGTGTTCATTGATCATCCTCCGACTCGGCTTGTTGTCTGTCAGCAGGGCTTTCAGCTATAGGTAGTCGTTTAAATTCAGCCGCCAGATTTTTTAGCCATCTACCGGCCAGTGCAGAGCAGGCGATGATGTTTAGGCCCGTCAGTAGAAAGATGCCGGTTTCGGCAGAATTCAAGTGGCTGAGAATGAAACAGCTACTGATAAAGATGAAGCTGAGACAAGCCAAAGCTAACATGAATAAGTCTTTGAGCAAGTATCTATAGATCGCCAGCACAGCGGCCAAAATAAGCAGGTAAGCCAGAATTTCCTTCCTCAAAGCACCTTCCCAAAGAGATTCGAAAGCAACCAAGCTGATGCTGCACAACGCCACAGTGGCGAGTAACTGTTGTGGGTAGCGGGTGCTACTGCTGGGGTGATTGTCACTGGATCGCAACCGGGCAAAAAAATGATAGACATGCTCTAACTCGAAAAGAACCAGTAAGCTGCTATTGAAAGTAAAAAACAGCCAAAAAACGTTATCACTACTCCAGAACATCCATAGAGCCCCCCGATGAATGTCCAGGTACAGAAACAGTGCCAAGTTACTCAGAAGAATGTTAAAGATCCACAAAATGCTAGAGCGACCAATTAGCGACCAGGGCAACATAAACGCAGCCCACAGGGCAAATAGTTGCCAGGGATCGGCGCCGGTTTGAAAAGTCTGTCCAACTAATGCTAACAGTGCGCCGGTTAAGACAGTCATGGCCATTAGCAGGGCAGTACTGATGATTTTGTTGACACTATGTATTAGATAAACCACAGCACATAGACAGACGGCTAACTCAACTAAGGCAAACTTTGCCAATCTGGGAATGTCCTGCCAATTGTAGGCAAAAAAGAAGATAACGCCACAGCCAAAAGCGCCAACCGCTAGCCACAGCAATCCCAGCTGGATAAATTTAAGCCATTGTTGTCGATCGGGCTGTGAATTTGTCAGCTCAATAGCTTGAGCTAGATTGTTCTCGTCTAACAATCCAGCTTCTACCCAGTGAAAAATTCTTGGTCTGTTATCTAACATGCTTAATCTCGGTTGCTTTGGACATAATTAAAATAATATAGAAACTTGCCAGCGATTATACAATAAAAAAATAGATGTGAGACATCAGCAGCTTAAGCATATTTATTAGATTAGACTTAAACAGTATACAGTTGCAATTGTGCAGCCTTGTGATTAGAGCATTATTAACAGCGGCTGATGTCAGGAAAAAATTAATCAGGCTATGACTGCTATTATTGGCAAAATTTGAGGGGCCAGATAACTGAGTTTTTAAGGGACTATCTTCATATTAAGCTTATTGTGCTGCTCCCAGCTAAAGACTGGTTTTGTGCCATCAATATCAATATCAACAGCTGACAAAAATGCAGTCTTAATGATCTATCGCTGTAAATGCTCTCAAAAACAACCTTATAGCGTTGCTATTCAGAGCAGATTTTTGCGTTAATCCAGGTTGCGTAGCTTGCTGCTACTTTTGTAGGTAGCCTTTAGATTGTAAGTAACTGAGCATATGCGGGCGTGCCTCTTTATTGAGCATCGACGATATTTGTTCGCTCCAGCCCTGCTGTTTAGCGTTACGGCTTCGGTTGGCATAATACTCTTTAATACGCAGATCATATTCCTCAATCATAGCCCGGTCATTTTGCTCTGTGTATTGATCTTGCTTTAAAACCACCTCAACAGGCAATCTAGGTTTAACTTCAGGCTGTTGATCTGGATGACCCAGACATAAGCCAAAGACCGGATAGACCAAATCAGGTAGTTCAAGTAATTGGCCCACCTGGGCAATGTTATTACGTAATCCACCGATATAAACACAGCCTAGTGCCAGAGATTGTGCTGCCAACACCACATTTTGCGCAAACAAACCGCAATCTAGAGTCGCGGGAATAAACTGTTCAGTGAAGCCAGATTGCATCGGTTGCTGATGCATATCACAGGCCAGTTGATGCCTTTGCATATCGGCACAGAAAACTAAGAAAGTAGCCGATTGTGCTACATAATCCTGATTGCCTGCGAGCTTGGCGAGCTGCGCTCTTTTTTCGCTATCATTGACTTGAATAACAGTGCAAGACTGGATAAAGCTGGATGTTGCTGCGCTCTGTCCGGCTTTTATCAGCGTTTCCAAGGTCGCCTGAGGTATTTTCTGATCGGTAAACTTGCGGATCGAGCGGTGGGATAACATTAACTCTATGACGTCATTCATCTGGGGTTTGAACCTTTAATCTAAAGTGCCGGGCACAACAGGCGCACAGCTGCTAGCTAAAAGACGCAAATATAACAAAATATTCACTATATTTGAAATAAACGTCGCTTCGCCAATGCTAATATAGCTGTCTGAAAGCTGCTAGCGGATCTAGGCCACAGAGCTGCTTTATTCATCGGTTAAAAGACGTTTTTATCAGCGGATATATTTAATGAAAAATAGTACAGATACAAAAACCTATTGGGCCATCATCTATATGTTGGTGGCGATGTTTGCACTGTCAACCATGGATGCCTTTGCAAAACTATTAGTCAAAGGGGCCTATGATCCACTGCAAATATTGGCGATTCGCAGCTGGATTATACTGGCGGTGTTGCTGTTGTATTACTTTTCTCGCAGACAGTTAGCGCAGTTGCAAGCCAACAGGTTAATACCGCAACTACTGCGCGGCGGCGTTGGATTTTTAGCCCCTTACTGTTTTTTCAAATCTCTGCAGAGCTTGCCGCTGGCAGATGCCACTATAATATTTTTTAGCTCTACCTTTATGATTACTGCACTGTCCTGGCCACTATTGCGGGAAAAAGTCGGGATCTACCGTTGGAGCGCGGTCATTATTGGTTTTATCGGTGTATTGATAGCAATGGATCCCAAGGGCGATGGAGATTTGCTCAGTTATCTGTACTGTCTGTTTGGCAGCTTTTGCTATTCACTGTTGTTTTTATCGGGCCGTTATCTGTCTAAAACCGAATCGGTGATTTCTCTGGTGTTCTTTTTCAATTTGAGTATGGCAATAGTGTCGACCAGTTTAGCCCCTTTAGTGTGGGTCCCGGTGGCAACTGAAGATTACCTGTCCATTTTTATGTTTTCGGTTCTGGGGCTGCTTGGACACTTTTGTGTCACTAAGGCATTCAGCACTGCCGATGTTGGTTTGATCACCCCATTAGAATACACCGCCTTAATTTGGGCGGTGCTCTGGGGCTATTTGCTGTGGGGGGAAATTCCAAATTTCAATGTCTGGATAGGTGCATGCATCATAGTACTCTGTGCGCTGTTTGTAGTTTATCGGGAGTCGGTCGTTAAAAGAAAGCAGCGCAGGGCTGCGAACAAAATTGTGATCAATAACTAGTGGAAATCTGATCTGGTGAGATAAGGACAGAGCAGTTATACTAGACCGGCTTATCCCTTGGCTGTTGTGAAGTTGCAGCCTACTTTTGTTAATTCCCCAAATGGGGCTGTTATTTTTGGAATTATTATGGCCAGTGCCTGCGCAAGACACATATTAGTTAAATCCAAATTTGAAGCCCAATCGTTAAAGGATAAATTGGCCAAAGGTGCTGACTTTGCACAACTGGCCAAGAAGCACTCTAGCTGTCCCTCGGCCAAGAGAGGAGGGGATCTAGGTGAGTTCAAAGCAGGTACAATGCTGAAAGCTTTTGATCAGGTAGTGTTCAAAAAGCCATTGTTAGAAGTGCATGGTCCCGTTAAAACCAAATTTGGCTTCCATTTAATCGAAACTATTTACCGCTCTTAAACCTGCAAACTGCGA
>ASZI01000254.1 GCA_000416315.1 Osedax symbiont Rs2
TTGGTGGTGGTGGTAGTGGTACTATAGGTCTACCAGGTGGCACTGGAGCAGTTACCGCGCCTTTGGCTGTGGATCTTGGGGTTGCTGCTACATCGGCGATCAGGTTGGGGTATATCAGCGGCAATGGGTTGCAGTTAAGTACTGAAATTTCGGCGCTGCACACTACTGGCAAGGCGGAGATAGTGTCCCAGCCAAAAATAATAACCACCAATGGCAAACCGGCAAAAATTGAATCCGGGCAAGAGTTGCCCTATGTCGTAGTGAATGACGGTACACCGACTATCGCATTTAAGAACGTAGTGCTATCACTTGAGGTAGTACCGCAGATAACTCCAGGGGATCAAGTTTCTCTGGAACTGAAACTGACCCAAGATTCGATAGGGGCGGTTTTACCCAACGGTGAAGTCAGTATCAATAAAAATTTCTTAGAAACTTCAGTGATCGTTAAAGATGGTGATACTATTGTGCTCGGTGGTGTTTATAAGAATGAAACAACCGATACAGTTGCCAAGACCCCGTTTTTAGGTGATTTACCATTAATAGGGGCACTCTTTCGGCAATCGAAGAAGAAAGAGTTGAAAAATGAATTGCTTATATTTATAACACCTAAACTAATTAGAGAAAGTCTCAGAGCAAATTAAGGTCAATATTGAACATATTCCTCATAGGTCCAATGGGAGCAGGTAAGAGCACAATAGGGCTGCTTCTCTCCAAAGAATTAAATTCACCTTTCTACGATATAGATAAAGTCATTGAAGAGCGAGCAGGTGCCAACATACCTTGGATATTCGATATTGAAGGGGAGCAGGGCTTTCGATCGCGTGAAGAGCAGACTATCGAAGAAATAACCCAGATAACCCCGACCATAGTGGCCACCGGCGGCGGTGCTGTTATCAGCGCTGTTAACAGGGCCAATCTTAGTGCTCGGGGGCTGGTGATCTACTTAAAAACTACAGTAGAGCAACAGTTAGAGCGAACTTCTAAAGATAAAAATAGACCGCTGTTGCAAGCCGATTCTCCGCGCAAAGTGTTAACTGCACTGATGTCTGAGCGCGGACCTCTGTACGATCAAATCAGTGACATAACAATCTTCACCGATAGGCGTCACCCGCGTGCAGTAGCTGCTGAAATTTTAAAAAAAATTCAGCAGCGCTAAACTCTATCGATAAGCCCGTTGGTGTACAGCAAAGAGTTTGTTGTCAGGGGCTGCTCTCATCATTACTTACAACCTGAGCCGCAACTGTCGATAGATTCTAGGGAGTCATACGCGGTTGTTTGCTATTGGCCAAATATTCACAGCGCCATGCATTAAGCAATTGGGTTAACTGGAGCTAAATGCGCAAATTTAAAGAGTAGATATTTAATTTAATTGGCTTTCGAATCGTTAAAGAGCTGTTCAAGCTGATACTTTTGTTAGTAAAATTGCTACCTTGATAAGATATCAGACTGAACAGAAAGCCAGATAATTTCAGTAATTTGTAGATAATTTAATAGATTGACAGAAATCAAAAATTGGAGACCTGTAGTGCATTCTTTAACCGTCGAGCTTGGCGAGAGATCTTACCCTATATTTATCGGTGACAATATTCTCGCAGATATTAATTTGTCTGAGTATATTGTCGGTCGTCAAGTACTGGTAGTGAGTAACGAGACTATAGCTCCGCTGTACATGGCTCAACTAGATGCACTGCTTAAGGATTTTAGTGTCGACCATATAATTCTTCCAGATGGTGAACAATATAAGAATTTGCAGCAAGTAAATTCAATTTTCGACCAGCTGTTAACTTGTAAACATAATAGAACCACTACCTTAATAGCGCTCGGCGGTGGTGTAGTAGGAGATATGACCGGTTTCGCAGCGGCTTGTTACCAGCGAGGGGTGAGTTTTATCCAGATACCCACCACTATCCTGGCGCAAGTTGACTCCTCGGTTGGTGGCAAAACCGGGGTCAACCACCCCCTGGGTAAAAATATGATCGGGGCTTTTTATCAGCCGCAACTGGTGATCGCCGATATAGCATTTTTCCAGAGTTTGCCACAGCGACAAGTTGCGGCGGGGATCGCCGAAATCCTTAAATATGGTTTTATTTACGACGCTGACTTTTTTGTCTGGTTGGAGCAGAACATCTCGGCATTAATGGCAAAAGATCCGCAGGCATTAAGTTATGCGGTTTATCGCTCTTGTCAGATAAAAGCTGAAGTCGTGGCTAAAGACGAGAAAGAAATGGGTATCAGGGCCTGGTTGAATTTTGGCCATACTTTTGGTCACGCTATTGAAACTCATCAGGGCTATGGTGTCTGGCTACACGGGGAAGCGGTGGCGACTGGGATGCTGATGGCTGTAGATCTGTCCTGTCGCCTTGGCTGGCTAGAGCAAGAAATGCTAGAGCGAACAAAAAAATTGTTACTGGCAGCGCAATTGCCTATTAGTGCGCCTGAGGATATGAGCGTCGATGACTTTTTGTCTTTGATGAGTGTTGATAAAAAAGTTCTTGATGGCAGTATCAGGTTAGTGTTGTTGAAAAGGCTGGGGCAGGCGACAGTAACCGCAGATTTTGATCGCGTTTTACTGCAAAAGACATTGTCTATGGGCAAACAACTGGGCCAGCTATGAGTGATTACCTTAGGGGAAAAGTGTAGAGATGTCAGATAATTTATATTTTGAGCCGCCCTCGAGATTGCAGCTAGTCGATAAACTGGCGCATTTACTGCGTTTTTCCAATACTTTTTTAGTACTGGCCGGTCCCAGTGGCTCAGGTGTCAGCACAGTGGTTGAGCAACTGCACCATCAAGTAGTAGAAGATGATGTGTATATTTTGTCGCTGGATTTACAGGCCAGTACTAATCTTGATGCACTGCTGGGGTTGCTCAACGGCGCTTTAAATGAACTGGTCAAGCCCGAAGCTAGCGACCTGGCAAAAGATAAACTGTCACTATTGCAGCAGAAAATAGAAACTCTGGCAGAGTTGCAGCGAAAGCTACTGGTCTCTATAGACAATGCAGACCATCTAACTAAAGAGGCGACCCAGAGTCTGGCCAATTTACTGGCGGCTAATCAGGGAGAAATTGCGGTTATTATTGCCGGCTCGCAACAGCTGGTCTCCAAGGCTTCCAAGTTGGTTTTAAGCGAAAACTTAGCCGGCAATTTACACACAGAAATTCTCAGCCCTTTTAATAGGGTGGAAGCTGAAGAGTTTATTCAGTTGCGTTTCGTCCGCGGCGGTGATTTCAGCGCCAGGCAACTATCAGACATCTATCTCAACTCAGAGGGTTATCCAGGTAGGATTACTCAGCTGACCTCGCAGATGATTCAAACCGGAAAGATCAAGCTCAATGGCAAAAGTACCTTGCTGCCGATGCCACATATTGTTGGTATCGCCGTGCTAATAACTGCGATCACCGCGGTCTCTTCCTGGCAATATTTTGCAGATGATTCCCTGTTAGATGATGCTGATCAGCTGGCTAATCGCAATACTCAGGAGCTAACTTTAGACTTAGTTGAAGAGGACAGTGAAGATAGCTCTATTGCAGATCTAGCCACTACGCAGGCGCACACTGCCAGTTCACTGAACCTAGAGATTGAGAAGCTTTCAGTGCGAATTAAAGCACAGGAGGCACTGCTGGAACAGACGCAGGCAGACTCTCAATTGGCTGTATCCGACAAAGTCAGCTCTGAACCTTTAGAGCAGACAATTAGTTCTGTGGTACCGGGAGTGAGTGGTACTGTTAAAGCGGAAGCAGTATCCGCTGAGATAGCATCAGCATCAGCATCAGCGCCAAAAGAGCCGGAAACAGCCACTCAAAGAGCCTCTCAGTCAGTGTTGGCAGCAGGGCTGAAAACCCAGTCAAAAGCAACAAAAGCTGTTGTAGAAGATGTTGATGATTCAGCAAAAAATATAGAAAAATCAGTGCTTAATAAAACTGTTGTCGAAGTTCAGAAGCCGACAACTGCAGAGCTAAAATCCACAGCACCCGATGTCGCGTTAAAAGTAAAAAAAGTGGCTGCTAAGCTGCAGGTGGCAGCCAAAGAGTCTGCCCAGCGGGAATTGCAAAAGAGCAGTGAAAAGAACCTTGAGCAGCAGTTATTGGATTTAACATCGCAACTCAAAGCCAACATAGATCCTGCGTTGTTGAAGCGAGCAGCCTTACCTAAGTCTGAAATAAAATCCGGTGTGCTGGTCACAGAGAGCAGTATAACTAAAAGTTACAATGCTGATAAAGCAGTTGTCAGCCAGCGACCTAAGCCCCAGTCTGTGGTCGCTAAAAGAATAGTTGCAGAAGAAGTACTTGTCGCTGATAAGCAAGCAGCAAAGAAGCCTAAAGCTGCTTCGAGTACCGCTAAACCGGTACTTGCTAAGAAAGTCAGCAATGTCAAATCCAGTGCCAGGTCGAGTCAGGATCTGATTGCCAAGTGGCCTGCTAGCGGCTACACATTGCAGCTACTGGGTGCCAGATCTGAAGCCAGTGTGGTCAATTTCTTGCAGCAGATGCCCAACTCACAACATATGTATTACTACCAGACGACATTAAAAAATCGTCCCTGGAATGTGATTATCTATGGAAAATACCAAAACCGATCTGCAGCTAAAACAGCTATTGCCAAGCTTCCGGCTGAATTACGAAGACTAAAACCTTGGATTAAGAGTATCGCAAGCGTGCAAAAATCCATTAAAAAGTAATGTAAAACATTATTTTAATAGTGAAATCTTATAAAAACGACAAATAGTTCGCTATATTTTGTCGTATGTTGGCCAAATCCTTGCTTGTAAATTGTTCAAGTCCGCATAGATGTGTACACTAACCCTCCCCTTTTGACCGAGTACGCTCGGTCTATATAAAAATAATAATGCGATAAGGGGTTGATTCTTATGAACTTGTTGAGTGTAGTTGATTTATGAGTATAGGTCTTTATCGCGCGGATGAATTCAAGGATAACTGCGGTTTTGGGTTAATGGCCCACCTTGAAGGACGCGCAAGTCATGAACTGTTAGAAAAAGCCATAGAAGCACTGGTCCGAATGACCCATCGCGGTGGTATTGCCGCCGATGGTAAAACCGGTGATGGATGTGGTCTGTTATTGCAAATTCCCGACACTTTTCTGCGAGCAGTGGTTAGTGAGGAGTTTTCCATTACCTTGGGGAAGAAATACGCCGTGGGTATGGTGTTTCTATCCTCTAATCCAAGCAAAGCTAAGGTCGCCCGCGAAGTGATGAACGCAGAGTTAGCCGCGCAAAATTTGCAGGTTGTGGCTTGGCGTGTAGTTCCTACCGACGATTCCTGTCTGGGGCCTATCGCCAAAGAGCATGAACCACAAATTGAGCAGGTCTTCGTCGAAACTAAGCAGCTTGACGATCGACAATTTTCGGTGGATCTGTTTAAGGCCAGACGTAAGACAGAGCTGGCTTTAGAGCAGGACTCTGAATTTTATATCTGTACGTTATCCGATAAAGTTATTTCCTATAAAGGTTTGACGATGCCAGTAGACATCGCCAGCTATTATCAGGATTTAGCTGACCCGAGATTAGAGACAGCGGTCTGTACTTATCATCAGCGCTTTTCTACCAATACTGCCCCGCGTTGGCCGCTGGCCCAGCCGTTTAGGTTGCTGGCGCACAATGGCGAAATTAATACCATTGAGGGTAATCGTAGCTGGGCTAAAGCGCGAGCTAAAAAATTCGCTACGCCATTAATTGATAACTTGGAAGAATTGCAGCCGATCGTTAACAGCAGTGGTTCAGATTCATCTTCGATGGATAACATGCTGGAATTCCTGCTCACTGGGGGAATGGATCTGTATCGCGCTGTGCGTACTATTATCCCGCCCGCCTGGCAGAACGTCGAAACAATGGATACCAGCTTAAGAGCTTTCTATGAGTATAACTCTATGCACATGGAGCCCTGGGACGGTCCAGCAGGCATGGTCATTACCGATGGCCGCTACGCCGTCTGTATGTTGGATCGCAATGGTCTGCGCCCCTCGCGTTGGGGTATCACTAAACAAGGTTATATCTGTACGGCGTCGGAAATAGGTGTTTTCGATTACGCTCCAGAAGATATTGTTGCTCAAGGTCGGGTCGGACCCGGGCAGATATTGGCAGTAGACACCGCCACGGGTGAGATTTTGCACACCGCGGATGTCGATAACAAACTCAAAGTGCAAAAACCCTACAAAAAATGGCTGCGCGACAATGCCCTGCGCATTGAGCAGACTTTTAACTTCACCGAAGAATCGCAGTCTTTTCGCAAGATGTCGGTCGATGAAGTTAAAACCCATATGAAGATGTTTCAGATCACTTATGAAGAGCGCGATCAGATTATTCGTCCGCTAGGTGAAACTGCTATGGAGGCGATAGGCTCCATGGGTGACGACAAACCAATGGCGGTTTTATCCACGACTGAACGCTCTATCTACGACTACTTCAGACAGCAGTTTGCTCAAGTGACTAACCCGCCGATTGATCCATTGCGCGAAGCAGTAGTGATGTCTCTGGAGACTTGTATCGGCGCTGAGCTGAACCTGTTTGAAGAGACTCCCGAGCACGCACGGCGAATTATACTGACTAATCCAGTGCTATCGGCGAGTAAGTTCAGGCGCTTGCGCGATAACCAATTCCAAGGTTTTAGTGTCGCTACCATTGATTTGAACTATGACCCGCAACAGCTATCCCTACAGCAAGCACTTATCGAGGCTGTAGACAAAGCGGAGGCAGAAGTTCGCAGCGGCAAAGTTATTATTATCTTGTCGGATGCGTTACTACAATCCGGTTGTATTCCAACCCCCGCCGCTATGGCAACCGGGGCGGTACACAAAAGGTTAGTTAATACCGGATTGCGCTGTGATTCCAATATAGTGGTTGAGACAGGTACGGTGAGAGACTCTCATCAGTTTGCAGTACTGTTTGGCTTTGGTGCCACTGCTGTCTACCCCTACTTGGTCTATCGGGTATTGCGGGATCTGTGTAACAGTGGAGAAATACAGCTGGAGCCATTGGCTAGCCAGGAGAACTACCGTAAAGGTATCAATAAAGGCCTGATGAAAATCTTGTCGAAGATGGGTATCTCGACTATAGCCTCCTATCGCGGAGCGCAGTTGTTCGAGGCGATAGGGTTGAGCAGCGAAATCATTGATCTGTGCTTTAGCGGGGTGAGCAGCCGTATCGAAGGTGCCAGATTCGAAGATTTCGAAAAAGATCAAAAAACCTTGGCAAAAGAGGCCTGGTTGCCCCGCAAGCCAATACGTTCAGGTGGCTTGCTAAAATACAAGTTCGACGGTGAATATCATGCTTACAACCCTGATGTAGTCACAACTATTCATCAGGCGGTGAAGACTGGCGACAGCAAAATCTATCAAAAATACGCCGATCTTGTAAACAATCGCTCAGTGGCAACGCTGCGAGATATGTTAAAGCTCAGTGATGTGCAACAGCAAGTAGATCTAGCTGAAGTGGAGCCGGTAGAACAGATTTTTAAGCGTTTTGACTCTGCGGCTATGTCCCTTGGGGCGCTATCACCTGAGGCTCATGAAGCACTGGCGACTGCCATGAATGAGCTGGGCGGGCGTTCCAATTCAGGTGAGGGCGGAGAAGATCCAGCGCGTCACGGCACCATCAGGCGTTCCAAAATCAAGCAAATAGCATCGGGTCGTTTTGGTGTCACCCCTGAGTATTTGATCAATGCAGATGTGATGCAGATCAAAGTTGCCCAAGGCGCTAAGCCGGGAGAGGGAGGGCAGTTGCCCGGTGCTAAAGTCAATAAATTGATTGCCAGGTTGCGCTTTTCCGTGCCCGGAGTCACTTTGATATCTCCACCACCGCATCACGATATCTATTCGATTGAGGATTTAGCGCAGCTGATCTTTGATTTGAAACAGATCAACCCAGAAGGTTTAGTCTCAGTTAAATTAGTTTCCAGACCAGGAGTCGGTACTATTGCCTGTGGCGTCGCCAAAGCCTACGCGGATTTAATCACTATCTCTGGCTACGATGGAGGCACGGCTGCTTCGCCGATGACCTCGATCCATCACGCGGGTTCTCCCTGGGAGCTTGGTCTGTCAGATGCACACCAGTCACTGCGTGGTAATCAGTTGCGTGGCCGTATTCGGTTGCAAACTGATGGTGGCCTCAAGACCGGCCTGGATGTTATCAAAGGCGCTATTCTAGGCGCTGAAAGTTTTGGTTTTGGCACCATGCCGATGGTGGCACTGGGATGCAAGTTCCTACGTATTTGCCATTTAAATAACTGCGCTACTGGTGTTGCCACGCAAAACGAAGAACTGCGCGAGGAGTTCTTTCGCGGCACAGTCGCTATGGTGAAAAATTTCTTTACCTTTGTCGCTGAAGAGACCAGACAGTGGATGGCTTATTTAGGGGTGCGCTCACTAGAGGAGCTGGTTGGCCGAGTCGATCTGCTAGAGGCGATTGAAGGCAATACCAGCCGGCAGAAAAACTTAGATCTCAGCCCGATTATCAGTGACGGCGGAGTGAGTCCGGATATGCCGCACACTTGTCAGGTAGAGCGCAACGATCCCTACGATGCGGGCGGCCTAAACAGCAAGATGCAGGAAGTGGCGACAGCAGCCATAGAAGCTAAAGCCGGCGGGCAGTGGCAATTTGCCATTACTAACTGCGATCGTTCAGTCGGTGCTCGCACCTCAGGAGTGATCGCCCGTAACCATGGCGATCGTGGAATGGACGATGCACCGATCAGCTTCAAATTTGTCGGTCATGCCGGACAATCTTTTGGTGTTTGGAATGCCGGTGGGCAGAATATGTACCTGGAAGGCGATGCTAACGACTATGTCGGCAAGGGCATGGCCGGTGGCAAAATAGTCATTCGTACTTTTAGCAATGCCGACATGATCTCGACCGCCATTATTGGCAATACTTGTCTGTATGGTGCCACGGGCGGGAAGTTATTTGTCGCCGGTCGAACTGGCGAGCGCTTTGCAGTGCGCAACTCCGGAGTCCACGCAGTTATAGAAGGCGCGGGTGATCACTGTTGTGAATACATGACCGGTGGTCTGGTGGTTGTACTTGGGCCTACAGGTTATAACTTCGGTGCAGGTATGACCGGTGGATTTGCCTATGTCTACGATGCCGATAAGTCATTTGTCGATAAGTACAACAATGAACTGGTTGAAATACAGAGAATACACACTGAAGTAATGGAAGAGTACAAAAACCATTTGCGCAGTGTGATTAAAGAGTTCGCTGAAGAGACAGGCAGTGAGTTGGGTAACGACATGTATGTAAACTTAGATGATTACCTACGTCATTTTTGGTTAGTTAAGCCTAAGGCGGCGAGTCTGACCAAATTGCTCAACAATATTCGAGTGCGGCCTGAATAATATCAAGCTTGCCATGAGGCGTGCGCGCCTCTGCCATCAGCGAATAAAAGAGAGTAGTCGGATAGCGGCTGCTCCCGAGAGGTAACAAATATGTCAACGCGACTGAATAACGATTTTCTATTTTTGGACTTGTCACGCAAAGGACCGATAAAAGTAGAAGCCGAACAGCGTAAAGAACGCTTTGCCGAGATCTACGAGCCTTTTAAACCGGCTCGTGCCGCGAAGCAATCACATCGCTGCCTGGATTGTGGTAATCCTTATTGCTCATGGAAGTGCCCGGTGCACAACCATATACCGGACTGGCTAAAGCTGGTCTCTGAAGGCAATATCATCGAGGCGGTAGAGTTGTCTCATCAGACCAACTCACTGCCGGAAGTTTGTGGTCGGGTTTGCCCGCAAGATCGGCTCTGCGAAGGTGCCTGTACCTTAAACGATGGCTTTGGTGCCGTCACTATAGGCTCAGTAGAAAAATATATTACCGATACAGCCATCGCCATGGGCTGGCAGCCAAACCTGGACAATGTCACTAAAACTAATAAGAAAGTGGCAGTGATTGGCGCGGGGCCGGCCGGTCTCGCCTGTGCTGATGTGCTCATTCGCAATGGTGTCACCCCGGTGGTCTTTGATCGTCATCCACAGATTGGCGGATTACTGACCTTTGGTATCCCCGAGTTTAAGCTGGAAAAATCGGTGATGCAGCGTCGCCGGGAAATGTTTGAAAAAATGGGTATCGAATTCAGACTCAATACTGATGTAGGCACTGATGTGCAAATAGCTGATCTGGTTGAAGAATACGATGCGCTGTTCCTAGGTATGGGTACCTACACTTATATGAAGGGCGGTTTCCCAGGAGAGCAGCTGCAGGGAGTGCACGAAGCGCTGCCGTACCTGATCTCTAATGCCAATCATCACTTAGGCTACGAGAAAGCCCCGGCTGACTTTATCGACCTGCAGGGCAAAAAAGTCATAGTACTGGGCGGTGGTGATACCGCCATGGACTGCAACCGCACGGCAATTCGCCAGGGTGCCGAGTCGGTGATCTGTGCCTACCGTAGGGACCGGGCTAATATGCCGGGCTCTAAGAGCGAAGTCGTTAATGCCAAGGAAGAGGGAGTACAGTTCAAATTTAACCGCCAGCCGGTTGAGGTAATGGGCGACAATGGTCGAGTCACTGGGCTTAAAGTCGTGCGCACACAAATGGGTGAGCCCGACGAGAACGGTCGTCAACGCGCTGAAGTAGTAGCAGATTCAGAGCAGATCATTGCCGCGGACGTGATTCTGGTCGCTTTTGGCTTTAGGCCAAGTCCCGCACCTTGGATGAGTGATATGGGTATTAATCTGCAAGACGATGGTCGGGTGATAGCGCTGGAGAGAGGTGATTTTTCATTCCAGACTAGTAACCCGAAAGTGTTTGCCGGCGGCGATATGGTGCGTGGCTCTGACTTAGTTGTTACCGCTATTGCCGAGGGGCGCAAAGCGGCTGAAGGTATTATGGATTATATACAAGTTTGATCTACCCGGCTGGGTCTTGCCCAGTCGCCAATTTTAATAATCTCACCCTCAAGTGCAAGGCCACCCCGATGGCCTTGTACTTTGTTTGATTTTTTTCCAGCCTTTGTCCTGCTCATTTTACTGATTGTAGAAAACCTCAGCGGCGGTAAATTGCTGCTTTATTTGACATAACCTTTACCTAGTAATCGACTGACAAATAACAATTAACAGCGCATCTTTGTTAATAAATCGGTAGAATACCGTGCATTAACCTGGACTCAGCTGCAGCTATTTGCAAGTTAGCTGACAGCATCCCCGGGAACAAATTTGTAAATTTATCCGAGTAAATAACTAATGTCTGAATTAAAAAATGATCGCTTCTTACGCGCTCTGTTACGTGAACCTGTAGATGTAACACCTGTGTGGATGATGCGCCAAGCGGGTCGCTATCTTCCTGAGTACAAAGCCACCAGGGCACAGGCGGGGGGTTTCTTAAGCTTGTGTAAAAATCGCGACTTGGCCTGCGAAGTGACACTGCAGCCACTGGAACGGTTTGATTTAGACGCCGCAATCCTCTTTTCAGATATTCTGACCATCCCGGATGCAATGGACTTAGGTCTGTATTTTGCCGAGGGTGAAGGACCGAAATTTAGAAAAGTACTGCGCAGCGCCGCTGATGTAGAAGCCCTACAAGTGCCGGATGCAGCCACAGACTTAGACTATGTGATGAATGCGGTAACAGAAATCCGCAGCGCTCTCTCGGGTCGTGTGCCATTGATTGGCTTCTCAGGAAGCCCCTGGACACTGGCGACTTACATGGTAGAGGGCGGTTCATCTAAAGATTTCCGACACGTCAAGAAAATGATGTACGCCAGTCCTGAAGTGATGCATCAGCTGTTGGATAAGCTGGCAATTTCGGTGATTGATTACCTGAATCAGCAAATATTGGCCGGCGCTCAGGCTGTGCAGATATTTGATACTTGGGGTGGTGTACTCAGTGGCGAAATGTATCGGGAGTTCTCGCTGCAATACATGCAAAAAATAGTCGCAGGTTTGATTCGTGAAGCAGATGGGCGCAAAGTGCCGGTTATCTTATTTACTAAAAATGGCGGCCAGTGGTTAGAGCAAATGGCTGCCACAGGTGCCGATGCACTGGGGCTGGATTGGACCACCGAGCTTGGCGATGCCAGAGCCAGAGTTGGCCAGCAAGTGGCACTGCAGGGCAATATGGATCCCTCAGTTTTGTACGCCTCTCCTGAGCGAATAAGAACTGAAGTGCAAAATTTATTGCGTAGCTATGGTTCTGGTGCAGGCCATATATTTAACCTGGGACACGGTATCCATCAATTCGCAGATCCAGAACACGCTAAAGTATTTGTTGATGCGGTACATGAGTTCAGCGCGCAATATCATTAATTAACATTCGGGGGCAAATGGAATTTGCCCGACCTTCTATAAGATAGATTTATCCAAGGCTAAAGAATGAAAAAATTATCCAACTTATTTGACAAAAACCGCGCTTGGGCACAAAAAGTAGCTCAACAGAACCCGCATATGCTGGCACAGCAGGTAGCCCAACAGAACCCTGAGTATTTATGGATAGGCTGTTCTGATAGTAGAGTGTCAGCAGATCAGATTATCGATGTAAAACCTGGCGATGTATTTGTTCATCGCAACGTATCGAACCTGGTAATCCATACTGATATGAACTGCCTGTCAGTACTTGAATATGCTGTTCACAGCTTGAATGTTAAGCATATTTTAGTGGTCGGACACTATGGTTGCGGAGGGGTTAAAGCGGCGATCGATGGCGTGTCGCATGGCTTTATCGATAACTGGCTCTGTCACATCCGCGATATAAAGCAGAAGCACTGGCGGCTGCTCGCCAACTGTGAAGACCAGGCGACAGAGTTGGATTTGCTTTGTGAAATCAACGCTCTGGAGCAGGCTTACAATGTCTGCAATACCACTATTGTGCGCAAGGCCTGGGCTATTGGGCAAGACTTATGTGTACATGCCTGGGTCTACAATATGCGCACCGGTTTATTACAAGACCTTGGCTTTACCATTGATAGCCCTGAAGCTGTCGAGGAGCACCTGGAAAACGCGATTCAAAAGTTGGCCAACCGCTAGCTGGCGAATCTTTCTGTGTACTGTTGGCCTTGCTGTTAGCAGGATGTTTCATAATCCTGTTATATCTTTAAAATGAACTAGTTTGTCATCTGCATATTTAGTTGCGTGCTCTTTTTAGATCAATAAGAATATCTTGCTCACGCCTCACGCCTCACG
>ASZI01000255.1 GCA_000416315.1 Osedax symbiont Rs2
GCCGGGATGTATTCCTTGGGAATAGCTCCACCGACAATTTCGTTGATAAATTCCAGTCCTTCAGTATCTGATGGGCTAAATTCTACAACGACGTGACCGTATTGACCGCGACCACCTGACTGGCGGACAAACTTATGGTTTGCGACAATAGGTTTTCTGATCTTTTCACGGTAGGCAACTTGCGGTTTACCGATGTTTGCTTCGACACTGAACTCGCGACGCATTCTCTCTACTAAGATATCTAAGTGAAGCTCACCCATACCTGAGATAATCGTCTGTCCGGTTTCAGGGTCTGTCTCGACTCGAAAAGAGGGATCTTCCTGGGCTAATTTACCCAGTGCTATACCCATCTTATCCTGGTCGGCCTGAGACCTTGGCTCAACCGCTACTGAGATTACCGGCTCTGGGAATTCCATGCGCTCTAAAACTATCTGCTTTTTCATGTCACACAAGGTATCCCCTGTAGTCACATCTTTGAGGCCGATAAGAGCGGCGATGTCTCCCGCGCGTACTTCTTTAATCTCTTCACGATCGTTAGCGTGCATTTGAACCATACGGCCAACACGCTCGCGTTTTTGCTTTACAGAGTTCATCACTGCTGTGCCGCTTTCCAGAGTTCCGGAATAAACACGTACAAAAGTCAATGTGCCTACGAAAGGGTCTGTCGCTATTTTAAAAGCTAGGGCTGCAAAAGGTGCATCATCATCAGCGGGGCGTGATTCAGGTGTATCACCCTCATTCTCGACCACACCTTGAATGGCTTTGACATCCGTTGGGGATGGCATGTACTCAATTACAGCATCGAGCATTGCCTGAACGCCTTTATTTTTAAAGGCCGATCCGCACTGCATCAATACAATTTCATTGGCTATCGTCAGGGAGCGCAGCGCGCTTTTGATTTCCTCAACAGACAGCTCACCTTCTTCAAGGTACTTATCCATTAATTCTTCATTGGCCTCTGCCGCAGCCTCTACCAATTGCTCACGAAACTCTTCAGCCTCGGCTAACATATCAGTGGGAATTTCTTCCAACTCATAGGTCATCCCCTGGTCTGCTTCGTTCCATCTGATCGCCTTCATTTGGATCAGATCAATGACTCCGCTGAATTCTTCCTCGGCGCCAATTGGGATATTGATAGGTACTACATTTGCACCTAGACGTTTTTTAAGTTGGTCTGCGACCAAATAGAAATCGGCACCCGCACGGTCCATCTTATTGACAAACACCATACGTGGTACTTCGTAGCGATTCGCTTGACGCCATACAGTCTCAGTTTGAGGCTGCACACCGGATGAAGCGCACAGCACTACAACCGCACCATCTAATACCCTCAGCGAACGTTCAACTTCAATGGTGAAGTCGACATGGCCGGGAGTATCTATAATGTTGATGCGATGTAGCTCTGCCTGCTTATCCATGCCGCTCCAAAAACAGGTGGTAGCAGCAGAGGTGATTGTGATACCACGCTCTTGCTCCTGCTCCATCCAGTCCATGGTGGCGGCACCGTCGTGTACTTCACCGATTTTGTGTGACATACCAGTATAGAACAACACTCTTTCTGTAGTAGTTGTCTTACCAGCATCCACATGAGCACAGATACCAATGTTACGATACTGGGCAATTGGTGTTTTACGAGCCACGACTCAATCCTCTATAGGCAGTTGTTTAGAAACGGTAGTGAGCAAACGCTTTGTTTGCTTCAGCCATGCGATGCACGTCTTCACGTTTCTTAACAGCAGCACCACGGCCTTCGGCAGCATCCAAAATCTCGCCAGCTAGACGTAGAGCCATTGACTTTTCACCGCGCTTACGCGAGTAGTCAACTAACCATCTCATAGCTAGAGCGTTACGACGTGATGGACGTACTTCTACAGGTACCTGGTAAGTAGCTCCGCCTACACGGCGCGACTTAACTTCGACTGATGGCTGGATGCCTTCCAAAGCTTTTTCAAAAAGCTCTAGTGGATCTTTACTTGAGCGCTCAGCAACTGTCTCTAAGGCTCCGTACACGATACGTTCAGCGACAGATTTCTTACCGCTAACCATTACGTGGTTGATAAATTTAGCTAATACCATATTTCCGAATTTAGGATCTGGTAATATAATGCGCTTTGCAGCGACGCGTCTTCTAGGCATGATAAGCCCTCATTAAATATAAAAGGTCTTCAGGAACTTCAGATAGATTATCTATCTGACCTTACTCTTACCGAGTGCGGATAGCTTCACAACTTTATAAGCCGATTAGTCACCCGAAATACAGTTTAAGACTTAGGACGTTTTGCACCGTACTTAGAACGGCCCTGTCTACGGTCACTTACACCAGCGCAATCTAACGCGCCACGAACTGTGTGGTAACGAACACCCGGTAGATCTTTAACACGACCACCACGAATAAGTACAACACTGTGCTCTTGTAAGTTGTGACCTTCACCACCAATGTAGGATGTCACTTCGAAACCGTTAGTCAGACGAACACGGCATACTTTACGAAGGGCCGAGTTCGGCTTCTTCGGGGTAGTAGTGTAAACACGAGTACAAACACCACGACGTTGTGGACAAGCCTGAAGGGCTGGAACGTCACTTTTTTGTACTTTGCGTTTACGTGGCTTACGAACCAATTGGTTAATTGTTGCCATTTAAGCAAACTCCACTTTTCACGTTAATATTTTTCACGCATAGAAAAAACTAAAAGATCGCCATTGTGAAATGACAATCTTTAGCTCGAAAAGCTCCGATCCCTCTAGGGGAACGTCAACTTTATTCTGGGCGCGTATTCTACTAGAAAATACCGCCCAAGGTCAAACAATGATTAAAAATTAGTCATTGCTTGACATCGACGCATTAAGCGCTGCTGTCAGTGCTGCTTGCACTTCTTCAGCACTTACTGTGTCTGTTCCTGTAGCAAGTGCACGTTTGCGCTTGCGTTCTGCATGATACGCCAGGCCTGTTCCCGCTGGGATCAGACGACCTACCACTACGTTTTCTTTCAGTCCGCGCAAGAAGTCTTGCTTACCGTTAACAGCACCTTCGGTCAATACTCTGGTGGTCTCCTGGAAAGAAGCGGCAGAGATGAACGAGTCTGTAGCCAGTGATGCTTTAGTAATACCTAGCAGCACACGATTGAAACTGGCACCAATTTTACCTTCAGCTTCCAGTTCTTCGTTACGCTCTTTAACCCTTGCGTACTCAACCTGTTCACCGGGGATAAACATTGAATCGCCACCTGAGACAATTTCAACTTTACGCAACATCTGACGCACTATTACTTCGATGTGCTTGTCGTTGATGATAACGCCCTGTAGACGGTAGACTTCCTGAATTTCGTTAACTATAAATTCTGCAAGTGGCTCAACACCTAAGATACGCAAGATATCGTGTGGGTTGGTAGGTCCATCAGAAACTACCTCACCTTTTTGCACATTCTCGCCTTCGAAGATATTCAAGTTACGCCACTTGTGGATCATCAACTCAAACGGGTCGCCACCTTCAGGTGTAATAACTAAACGCTTCTTGCCCTTAGTCTCTTTACCGAAGTTAATCGCACCGGTAATTTCGGCTAGAATTGAAGACTCTTTTGGCTTACGTGCTTCAAACAGATCGGCAACACGAGGCAGACCACCGGTGATATCTTTGTTCACAGATCCCTCTTGAGGAATACGCGCTAATACATCACCTATTTGTACTTGAGCTCCGTCTACCAAGTTGACGATAGCTTTGCCGGGTAGCAAATACTGGATTGCTGAGTCTCCAGTAGCATGCAAGATGTCTTCACCTTGCTCATCGATCAACTTAATCATTGGACGAATATCTTTCCCCGCCAGTGGTCGATCTTTGGCATCGATAATTTCAATGGTGGTTAAACCAGTAATATCATCCGTTTGACGCTTAACAGTGATACCGTCTTCCAGACCGACAAACTGTACTTTACCCGCCATCTCGGTGACGATCGGGTGAGTGTGCGGATCCCAGTTAGCCAAGATTTGGCCAGCTTCAACTTTATCACCGTCTTTAACTTTCAGCACAGTACCGTATGGCAATCTATAGCGTTCACGCTCACGACCGTGTTCATCGGTAACACCCAGAACACTGGAACGAGAGGTAGCTACTAAACAACCATCAGGGCGGCTAACCGCCTTCATGTTGTGAAGCCTGACAACACCACCGGCTTTAACTTGTACACTGTCTTCTGCTGCAGCTCGAGATGCCGCCCCACCAATGTGGAAGGTACGCATGGTTAACTGTGTACCCGGCTCACCGATAGATTGTGCAGCAATTACACCAATCGCTTCACCCGGATCAACTTTATGACCACGACCTAGGTCACGACCGTAACAGTTGGCGCAAATACCAAAGCGGGTCTGACAGGTAATAGCAGATCTTACAATTACTTCATCGATTGATGAGTACTTGTCATCATTATCAAGACGGCTAACCCATGTCTCATCGATCATTGTACCGGCGGCGATTAAGACATCACCACTCTTAGGCGCCAACACATCAGCACCAATAACACGACCTAGCAGACGCTCACTTAGCGGAACAACTACGTCTCCGCCTTCGATCATCGGCTGGATAGTCAAACCGTTAATAGTGCCACAATCATCTTCGGTAATAACCAAATCTTGTGCAACATCAACCAAGCGACGAGTCAGGTAACCGGAGTTAGCTGTTTTAAGAGCGGTATCGGCCAAACCTTTACGTGCTCCGTGAGTAGAGATGAAGTACTGAAGTACGTTCAGGCCCTCACGGAAGTTAGCAGTGATCGGCGTTTCGATGATCGAGCCGTCCGGCTTAGCCATCAGACCACGCATACCGGCTAACTGACGTATCTGAGCGGCGCTACCACGTGCTCCAGAGTCGGCCATCATGTAAATAGAGTTAAATGACTCTTGCTCTACATCATTACCGTCTTTATCTGTAACAGTATCGCTCTTCAGGTTATCCATCATGCGCTTGGCCAGTGTTTCATTGGCACGCGACCAGATATCGATAACTTTGTTGTACTTCTCGCCCTGGGTAACTAGACCATCGGAGAATTGCTTTTCGATATCTTTTACTTCGTCGGACGCAGCACCAATGATGGCGGGCTTTTCATCAGGGATCACGAAATCGTTGATTCCAATAGATGTGCCTGACTCAGTTCCCTGACGGAAACCTAAGTACATTAGATTATCAGCAAACATCACTGTATCTTTAAAGCCACAACGACGATACGTCTCGTTCAATAAATGCGAAATTGCTTTCTTCTTCATTGGACGGTTGACGATTTCAAAAGGAAGACCTTTTGGCACTATGCCAAAAAGAATTGCTCGGCCTACTGTGGTTTCACGAACCGCAATAGATTCTGTCTCGTTGCCTTCGATATCGCGAATAAGTTCATGTAATCTGACTTTTACGATAGCCTGCAAATCTACTTGGCCACTGCCGTAAGCGCGTTCAACCTCTTCTATATCAGAAAAGATCAGACCTTCGCCACGGGCATTAATGCGCGAGCGAGTCATGAAGTATAAACCTAGTACAACATCCTGAGAGGGAACGATAATAGGTTCGCCGTTCGCAGGTGATAGTATGTTGTTGGTTGACATCATCAGAGCACGTGCTTCCAACTGAGCTTCGATAGTCAGTGGAACGTGAACAGCCATTTGGTCACCATCGAAGTCGGCGTTAAATGCCGCACAAACCAATGGGTGCAATTGAATAGCTTTACCTTCGATCAGTACCGGCTCAAATGCCTGGATACCTAATCTATGTAGTGTCGGTGCACGGTTAAGCAAGATTGGATGCTCACGGATCACTTCGTCGAGGATATCCCAAACTAAGCCTTCCTCGCGCTCAACCATCTTCTTGGCCGCTTTTATCGTCGTGGCGTGACCACGTAATTCAAGCTTAGAAAAGATAAAAGGCTTGAATAATTCCAGTGCCATTTTCTTTGGCAGACCACATTGCTGCAAACGCAGTGAAGGTCCAACAACGATTACTGAACGTCCCGAGTAGTCAACACGCTTACCGAGTAAGTTTTGACGGAAACGCCCTTGCTTACCTTTGATCATATCTGCAAGCGACTTAAGTGGACGCTTGTTTGATCCGGTAATAGCACGACCGCGACGACCATTATCCATCAGTGCATCAACAGACTCTTGCAACATGCGCTTTTCGTTGCGCACGATGATGTCTGGTGCATTTAAGTCTAATAGACGCTTAAGACGATTGTTGCGGTTGATCACTCGACGGTACAGATCGTTAAGATCCGAAGTAGCGAAACGACCGCCATCTAGAGGCACAAGAGGTCGTAAATCTGGCGGTAGTACCGGAAGAACGGTAAACACCATCCACTCTGGCTTATTTCCAGACTTGTAGAACGCTTCCATCAGCTTCAGACGCTTGGACAGCTTCTTAATCTTGGTCTCGGAATTGGTCGCGGGAATCTCTTCACGCAACTGGGCGATCTCTTCTTTAAGATCCAGATCAGCCAGTAACATTTGTACCGCTTCTGCACCCATACGAGCGTCGAAGTCGTCACCAAATTCTTCCAGCGCCTCGTAGTACTGCTCATCGTTCAACAGCTGGCAGCGCTCAAGAGTGGTCATACCTGGATCGATAACGATGAATGATTCGAAATACAACACTCGCTCGATATCGCGCAAGGTGATATCCATCATCAAACCGATACGTGACGGAAGTGACTTCAGGAACCAAATGTGCGCCACAGGTGAAGCAAGATCGATGTGACCCATACGGTCACGACGAACTTTGCTTAAGGTAACTTCTACGCCACACTTTTCGCAGATAACACCACGGTGCTTCATACGCTTGTATTTACCACACAAGCATTCGTAATCTTTTACCGGACCAAATATTTTGGCACAGAACAGACCTTCACGCTCAGGCTTGAAGGTTCTGTAGTTAATCGTCTCTGGCTTTTTTACTTCACCGAATGACCAAGATCGGATCAATTCAGGCGATGCCAAAGTTATGCGGATCGAGTCAAATTCGTCTGACTGACCTTGCGATTTTAATAGATTTAATAAATCTTTCATTATCTATAGCTCCGCGGGGAGTTCGCGGCGAGGAAAACCCCGCCTGTTGATTCAGGATTGCGTCGTCTAATTACTCGGACTCAAGTTCTATATCGATACCAAGAGAGCGAACCTCTTTGACCAATACATTGAACGATTCGGGCATTCCCGGCTCCATTTTGTGATCGCCGTCTACGATGTTCTTATACATCTTAGTACGACCGTTCACATCATCGGACTTAACCGTTAGCATTTCTTGCAAGGTATAAGCCGCACCGTAAGCTTCCAATGCCCAGACTTCCATCTCTCCGAAGCGCTGACCACCGAACTGTGCTTTACCACCAAGAGGCTGCTGTGTCACTAAGCTGTATGAACCTGTTGAACGAGCGTGCATCTTATCGTCAACCAAGTGGTTCAACTTAAGCATATACATGTAACCAACTGTGACAGGGCGACTAAACTTATCACCTGTACGACCGTTGTATAAAGTTACCTGGCCGCTGTCATCCATGTCAGCTAAACGCAATAGCGCTTTTACTTCAGCTTCTTTGGCACCATCAAATGCAGGCGTTGCCAAAGGCACACCACCGCGCAAGTTCTTGGCGAGCTCTAACAGCTCATCATCACTGAACGAATCTAAATCTTCGTTCTTAGAAGTAGTCCAGCCATCCAGATCACTGTTGTAAACTTGCTCAAGGAAGCCACGTACTTCTTTAACTGTCTCGGCTTTCTCGCGTGCAACTTCCAGCATAGCGTTGATCTTACGACCAAGACCTTTAGCTGCAGCACCCATATGGGTCTCGAGAATCTGACCAACGTTCATTCGCGAAGGTACGCCCAGCGGGTTCAGTACGATATCGACAGTGTCGCCGTTTTCATCGTAAGGCATGTCTTCAACCGGCATAATAACCGAGACAACACCTTTGTTACCGTG
>ASZI01000256.1 GCA_000416315.1 Osedax symbiont Rs2
CTTGGCAACGAGCTTAATTTGCTGGCTTACCATCTTCCTTTAGATGCTCATGCCAAGTATGGAAATAACGTACAGCTGGCAAATAAAATGGGCTGGAAGATCTGTTCTGGGATGAATGGTGAGATAGGTGAGGCGCTAGTGCTATTGGGCGAGCTCGATCGGCCGATGACAGCTGAGCAATTGTCACAACAGCTAGGGAAGGTGCTGAATCGCCAGCCGCTGCATATAGCGGGACATAACCGTGAAATAAAGCGTATAGCCTGGTGTACAGGGGCGGCGCAGAGTTATATTGAAGAGGTGGCAGCAAGCGGGGTCGATGCTTTTATCTCGGGAGAAATATCCGAGCAGACGGTGCATTTAGCCAGAGAACTGGGGTTGGACTACTTTGCAGCAGGGCATCACGCGACAGAAAGTTACGGCGTGCAGGCGCTGGGAGAACACTTAGCGGAGCATTTTTCGATTGAGCACCAATTTATTGATATCTACAATCCTGTGTGAAGTGCTGCAATAAATACCCCCGATAGCTAAGTGCTATGGGGGATTGTTTTAGACTTTCGGGCTGGCGGCGAAAGAGGGGACTGCTGTCTCTTCTTCTGTTTCAGCTTTGTTGCTGGTTAATCCGTAGTTTTCTGACAGTGCGCCAATTTCATCAGGTTGCTTTGGAGCGTAGTCTCTGGGAGGTTCAATCGCTGCAGTGTCGGTTTCTGCCTGCTGTTGGTCAGTGCTGGCAGAGTCTGATTTGGCAGCGAGCTTGTTTTCTACATCCTCTGCCGTCACAGGGTCACACAGATCTTGCGAACCTTGAGCCAAATGTTGAATAACGCTTTTATAGCTGTCGTTCATTTCATTGATCATAGTGGCCGTCTGCTGAAAATGACTGGCGACTGAATCTTTGTATTGTACGATTTCTTTTTTTAACTCATCTACTTGCTGTTCTTGTGAGTTGTTGTCGAGCGATGATGACGAACGACCGGCAAAATAGCCTATTGCTCCGCCTACTCCAAGAGTAATTAAGGCGATTAAAATGTTACTTTCTTCCACAGTATCTCCTTACTGCTGATAAATGATAAAACAAGTCAATATTAGAACCTTGTTGGTTTGGCACCAGAATAAATGAATTAAACTTAATTGCCTATGAGTGAATGACCAATAAGCGGAATTTATTCAGCTGAATTTATAGCTTGACTATACTCGGCTATTTATTACTCGGTTGCCAAAAAACTTCAGAGCCGCCCGCTTGTAAATTTAGATACCTGGCTGCAACAAACAGATAGTCTGAAAGTCGATTTAAGTATTTACTCGCCTGTGGGAAGGATTTTTTCTCAGTGGCGAGTTGAATTAGTTGCCTTTCAACGCGACGACAAACGGCTCTGGCTAAGTGGCAGTGAGCAGCGCTGATGTTACCCCCAGGTAAAATGAACTCGTGCAGAGGGGGGAGCTGACTGTTTAGTTGATCTAATTGCTGCTCTAAAGAATCGATGCATTGCTGAGCCAGGGGTGGGTAGTCATCATTGTTCATTGCCAGTTCAGCGCCTATATCGAACAGTATATTCTGTATTTGCAGCAGCGCTGGTTGCAATGGTTGTCCAGCTGGCAACGTTGCTATTAGTACCCCCAGCTGGCAATTGAGTTCATCGACCTCTCCGAGCGCTTTAATATGATCGTCAGCTTTACTTAATCGGCCTCCGAGTGCCAGTGAGGTTTTACCTTTATCTCCGCCGCGGGTATAGATTTTGTCCAGACGGTTGCGCTGTGTTTTATCGCTCATTAGCTGTGTGCCTTAATATTGCTGAATTTTAATATTGAAAAATTTTAACAATCGAAATCTTAATAACCTGCAATATTCTCCAGGTTGTTGTCGGGTTCTAGAATTGCTGATTATGGGTATTGCAAATGCTTAATTTGACTAATTATCTGCCGATTGAGTGGGCAGGGAATGTTTAGTCTATCGGCGTGCTGTTGCAAGTAACCGTTGATGAAATCAATTTCTGTGCCGCGCTTAAAGAGAATATCTTGTTGCATTGATGAGAAATTCTGGCAGGTAGCAGTTGCCACAGTGCAGACTTTGTCAAACAGACTGGTTGCTTTATCAGGCCTGCCCATGGCCGCACTGACCGCTTCAATTTCAGCACACAATTGTTGAGTCAAACTCAGCAATTGCGGATTTTGTAGCAGCTGGCCGTTGCGGCAATTATGAATTGCGGTCAATGGGTTGATGATGCAGTTAATGCTCAGTTTTGACCAGAGTACAGCTTCAATGTCTTGTTCCGGTTGCATGTTGATGCGCGCTAGTTCAGCCTTTATCACCGGGTTGATCCTTGATGAGTGATTGAGGCTGCCAAAGGAGGATATGCCGGCACCGCTATGCTTAACTTCAAGTGCTGATCTGGTTAGCGCCCCTTCAGTGGTGGAGGCGAGTAGAATTTGCAGCTCAGGTAACAGCGCTGCCAGTTGCTGATGCTGGCCCATACCGTTTTGCAGTATTAAGACAGTGGCAGTATCGCCCAGGCGTGGGATCAATGGCTTGATGGCCTCAACGCTTTGGTAAGATTTAGTGCAGACCAATAAACGACTAATTTCACTGTCGTGATAAATGGACTCTGAGTCTATGTCGTAACTATGCTGGCTGTTGTCTAATTTAATAAGTCGGAGTTTACAACTGATAACATCGCCGCTTTGTTCAGGGTTACTGCGATGCAGTAATCTGCAGGGCATAGAGTGCTGTAAAAATTTTGCCGCCCATAATGTGCCAATGGCTCCTGTGCCCAAGATATACCATGTTCTGTCTGTCTCATTTGTGTGCATTTGTACTCGAGAATCTATGCTGATTTGCCTGCAATATACCGCAAATGTCAGTGAAATAAGCTGTTTAGTGTTTAACTTTTTTACTTTAGCCCAATGTAGAGTCGTCTTAGAACTTGTTTCCCGCCATAAACTCAGTAAAATTCAGCATAAATTATACAAGGATAAAATTATGCCATCTTTTGATATTGTCTCTGAACTGGATAAACATGAAGTGACTAACGCTGTAGATCAAGCAAGTCGTGAACTGAGTACCCGTTTTGATTTTAAGGGGGTTAAAGCCTCTTTCACCCGAAATGAAGATTCAGTATCAATGGAGGCAGATGTCGATTTTCAATTGCGGCAAATGATCGATATGTTGGTATCTAAGTTTGTCGCCCGCGGACTAGATCCCAAGTGCTTTGAAGAAAAAGAGCCGGAGCTATCCGGGGTTAAAGCCCGCCAGGAAGTGTTATTGCGCCAAGGTCTTGATCAGCCTAGTGCCAAGAAAATTACTAAGGCAATTAAAGATTCAAAAGTAAAAGTGCAAGTGCAAATTCAAGGCGAAAAAGTACGAGTGACGGGCAAAAAGCGCGATGACTTGCAAGCGGTGATGGCATTGTTAAAAGACAGCGATATCGAACTGCCGTTGCAGTACAACAATTTTAGAGATTAGTAAAAAGTCGTAAGTTGTAAGTAATGAAAAAGGTAGGCTTAGGCCTACCTTTTTTTTGTTCAGGATGAACTTTATTAGTTGTAAGTTAGTTAAGTTTTTCTACTGGGACCAGCTTGCTTAATATCACTACTAAGATTACTGCCGGTATGCCCATCAGTGCCGTTAGGTAGAAAAAGTCTGCGTAGCCCAAAGAGGTGGACATTGCCCCTGAATATCCCGCCAGCAGTTTGGGGAACAGTGTCATAAATGAGCTGAAGATAGCGTATTGCATGGCGGTAAATGACACGCTGGTTAAGCTGGATAGATAGGCGACAAAAGCCGCTGTTGCTATGCCACCGCTAATATTGTCAGCGGTAATGGTCATCAGCAAAATGGATCCGCTTTTATCCAAACCGACCATAAAGGCAAATAGGATGTTGGTGGCAGCTGAAAGTATCGCTCCGGTTAACAGTGCTTTGTAAACACCGTAACGGATGGCGATAGCTCCGCCTAAAAAGCCCCCGGCAATGGTTGCAATTAAACCATAGGTTTTAGAGTAGGCGGCAATTTCTATTTTGCTGAAACCCAGATCAGAGTAAAACAAATTGGCGATCACCCCCATGACAATGTCGGAGACGCGATACAGGCCTATCAGTAAGATCACTAACAGTGCAGTTTTGCCGTATTTTACAAAAAAGTCTCTGACTGGGTCGACGTAGCCCTCGATTAGCATTTCTTTTGGCACCGCTTTGAGTTGCACCAAAATCCAGCCAGTTACAGCTGCGAATCCTATGCATAACCAGAGTTTAACGGTAGCGGCAACGAAGCCAGCGATACGTTTGTTTTCGCTGATATCTGCGATTATCCAAGCCTTGAACTCTTTAAATGTATCTCCTAATAAAGTAAAAGCGGTGATAAAAACAGCGACACAGATAAAGAAGCAACCTAAAAAATGTAATACGTTGCGGTTGTTAGAAAATACTGCGTGGCTGTCTTTGTAGCTAGTTGGCTCGCTAATGCAAAAGGTAGTCGCGACACCAATCAACATAGCTATTGCCATGCAGACATAAGCTGTGGTCCAAGCGTGTGGGGTGTAAGTGCCCTCGACGCCTATCCAACCGGCGATATACAAAGCACCAGCACCTGCGACTATCATACCGATACGGTAGCCGGCGATGTAGGCACTGGACAACATAGATTGCATGTCCCCTTTTGCCGACTCGATCCGATAGGCGTCAATAACAATGTCCTGGGTTGCGGATGAAAAACCCAACATAACAGCGGCAATCGCAGTGAAGGTCAGCGAGCTGGTAGGCTCACTAAAGGCCATCGCCAGGATAGAAATAATAATGGCTATCTGACTGAGTAAAATCCAACTGCGCCTTCTGCCCAGAGCTGCGGTTAATCCGGGGATGCGTAAATTATCAACCAGCGGTGCCCAGATAAATTTAAATGAGTAACCCAGGGCTGCCCAGCTAAAGAAAGTGATAGTGCTGCGTGACACTTCTGCATCTTTCAACCAGAGTGACAAGCTACTGAAGATTAATAGTATCGGCAGGCCAGCGGAAAAACCTAGAAATAGCATCACTAATACTTTGCGATGGAACATCAGGGAAAAGGTTTCAAGCCAACTGCGGTTTTTTTGTATTTCAGACATAATTTTCTACCAATGAGTAAGAAAAAAGAGCGTGTTCTTTTTAGCGTTTAAACTACAGAAAACTTTGTGCCAATACAAGTTTATGCGATTATCTAAAGTACTGTATATCATAGGCTTAATAGCTGGTTTTAGAGCGTCCGGGGATGTTTGCAAAAGTGCCAATCTAGGCACAGAAACTGAACTACTATATCTAGTGTTGTAAAAATAATTGGCACTATATGTAGGGGGATATGTAGGGGAGCAAGTAGGGGAATAACAAAGTAGCTGGGCGCTGTGCTGAGTAAAGGTGCGGCAAAGCTTTAAAAAAATCGATTACCCCCCAATTATAGAGTAGAGATGTTGTTTCGTTTTAATTAACTAGTTGAGACTTTGTAGATGCCCATACTATTTATTATATTTATCGTGATCCCCATCGTTGAAATCACCTTGCTGATCAACGTCGGTCAGTTAATTGGTGCCTGGTACACTATTGCCCTGGTACTGCTGTCGGCTTTTGTTGGGGTTAATATGTTACGCCACCAGGGATTAGCGACACTGGGTCGTGCTCAGCAGAAGATGCAGCAAGGTGAAATGCCACAACAGGAAATGGTTGAGGGTCTAGTGTTAGCTGTGGGCGGAGCGCTACTAATAACCCCGGGCTTTGTCACTGATATTATTGGTTTTTGCTGTCTTATTCCCCTGACCCGTATCGGTTTCATTAAAATTGTCAGCAGCCGCTTCAAACACAAAATGTCAGCGGGGATATCAGGCTTGTCCGGATATTCTAATCAGCAAAGTGGTGGTATGAAGGAAAATTACAGCAGTGATTTTTCCAGACAGGGGGCTGAACAAGGTGATGTGTTTGAAGGGGAGTTCAGCAAACAGCAAGAGCCTAATCGTGGCATAAAAAATAACTCTGATAGTGACAGTAGTGGGGCGGATAAACCCCAGCATTGAATAAAGAGCTTTTTCAATTGCAAGATTCTAAGCAAAATCTCTCATCTGCAACTGTCTTGGCAGAGTTCAGCTGTCGTTGAAAGGTAATTCTGACAACAGTGATAACAGGCCCCGCAACTGTGTTATCACTTTTTAGTTAGATAGGCGGGCTGTCCTTCTTCTGTGTAGTGCCAGAATTCGCTCATAGATTCTCAGCGGCAATTATCACAATGTTTTGTCAGATACAGCGAGAGTCAGTTGCGTGGTTTTTTTTTGAGCGTTATCAACATCTCACTAAAGACTTTTTTAAGCGTTGCGCGACACAATCATGTCATTAGTTGAAATAATTTAAATACAGCTATTGAAATCAGTTTGTCCAGACCCCAACTAGTTAATCAACCAGTAATTACCCTGCTGTATAAGGGGTTACGGCTTCAATACATCTCAAAATAATAATTAGGTTTTTGAGATAAACCATCAGGAGAAACATTAAATGAAAATTCGTCCACTTCACGACCGTGTTGTCATCCGTCGCAGTGAAGAAGAAAAAACAACTGCAAGCGGTATCGTTCTTCCAGGTTCAGCAGCTGAGAAACCAAATCAAGGTGAGATAGTAGCTGTAGGTTCTGGACGTGTTCTAGACAATGGTGAAGTTCAAGCACTTAGCGTTAAGGTTGGTGATACAGTATTGTTTGGTCAGTACTCAGGATCAAATGCAGTTAAAGTTGATGGCGAAGAATTGCTAATCATGAATGAGAGCGAAATTTTCGGCGTACTAGAAAGTTAATCGCAGTTCCATCTTTTTTACATTCAAGTAATTTGTAACCAAAATTTAAGGAATTAGAACAATGGCTAAAGAAGTAATATTTGGGAACGAAGCCCGCGTCCGTATGATGACTGGCGTTAACGTTCTGGCAAATGCAGTAAAAGCAACTTTGGGACCTAAAGGTCGCAACGTAATTTTAGACAAGTCTTTTGGTGCTCCTACCGTTACTAAAGACGGTGTATCTGTTGCTAAAGAAATCGAGCTTGAAGATAAGTTTGAAAACATGGGCGCGCAGATGGTTAAAGAAGTTGCCTCACAAGCTAACGATGTAGCGGGCGACGGAACAACAACTGCAACTGTTTTAGCGCAAGCAATCATCAGTGAAGGCCTTAAAGCCGTTGCTGCTGGTATGAACCCAATGGATCTTAAGCGCGGTATCGACAAAGCGGCTGCAGCTGTTGTTGTCGAAATCGCTGCACAAGCTGTACCTTGTACCGATGCTAATGCTATCGCGCAAGTGGGCACTATCTCTGCTAACTCAGACGAGCAAGTAGGTGCAATTATCGCTAAAGCTATGGCTAAAGTCGGTAAGGAAGGTGTAATCACTGTTGAAGAGGGCACCGGTCTTGAGAACGAACTGACTGTTGTAGAAGGTATGCAGTTTGATCGCGGTTACCTTTCTCCTTACTTCATCAACAACCAAGAGAGCATGTCAGTAGACTTAGATGCTCCTTTCGTTCTTTTAGTTGATAAGAAAGTTTCTAACATCCGTGACTTGCTTCCTACACTAGAAGCAGTAGCTAAGGCATCTCGCCCGCTACTAATCATCGCTGAAGACATCGAAGGCGAAGCATTGGCTACTTTGGTAGTTAACAACATGCGCGGTATCGTTAAAGTTTCTGCAGTTAAAGCACCTGGTTTTGGTGATCGCCGCAAGGCTATGTTAGAAGATATCGCTACACTAACAGGTGGTGTTGTTATCTCTGAAGAGATCGGTCTTTCTCTAGAAGAAGTAACACTTGAGCAGCTAGGTTCAGCTAAGCGTATTACTATCACTAAAGAAAACACTACGATTGTTGACGGTGTTGGTGAAGTTTCAGAGATCGAAGCGCGTGTTAATCAAATCCGTGCACAAGTTGAAGAGACTTCTTCTGATTACGATCGTGAAAAGCTTCAAGAGCGTGTTGCTAAACTTGCTGGTGGCGTTGCCGTCATCAAAGTTGGCGCAGCTACAGAAGTAGAAATGAAAGAGAAGAAAGCCCGTGTTGAAGATGCACTACACGCAACTCGCGCCGCTGTTGAAGAAGGCGTTGTTGCAGGTGGTGGTGTTGCACTAGTACGCGCACTACAAAAAGTGACTGGTCTTGAAGGTGCTAACGCCGATCAAACTGTCGGTGTTGAACTTGCTCTTAAAGCCTTTGAAGCGCCTCTACGTCAAATCGTTGAGAACTCAGGTGAAGAGGGATCAGTTGTTGTCTCTAAAGTACGTGAAGGCGAAGGTTCTTTCGGCTACAACGCTGCCACTGGCGAATACGGCGACATGATTGCTATGGGTATCCTTGACCCAGCTAAAGTAACACGTGCTGCGCTGCAAGCTGCTGCATCTGTTGCCGGTCTGATGATCACTACTGAAGTAATGATCGCTGACAAGCCAAGCAAAGATGCTGGTCCTGCTATGCCTGATATGGGCGGCATGGGCGGAATGGGTGGTATGGGCGGAATGATGTAAATCATTTAGCTAAACACCTTAAAAAGCCCGAATAGTTATATTCGGGCTTTTTTTTGTTTCTCTTTTATCGTCACATTGAATTGTGCGCACATTATGCGCATAATGTGAGCGTACGTTTATTGGAGTGCTAATGATGAATATTAGTTTAGGTAAAGAGTTTGAGCGCAGGATTACTGAAAAAGTTTCTGATGGTTTATATACCTCAGCGAGTGAAGTGATCCGTGATGGGTTGAGGTTATTGTTTGAAAAAGACGTTACTAAAAATCAGCAACTTGAAATATTACGAGACGAAGTCGCTAAAGGATTTGAGCAATTGGCTGCTGGTGAATTATCAAACCTTAGTGTAATGGATATATTTGAAAAAGCGTCACTCTCAGGAAATATGGAATCTGCAAGCCAGGATGTAAATGCCAAACTATAGGTTGTCTCCTTTAGCAGAAGACGATTTATTCAAAATAATTTCAACAACCATTGAAA
>ASZI01000257.1 GCA_000416315.1 Osedax symbiont Rs2
AAGTCTCTGAGCGCTATTACAAATCAAGAACGCGGTTGCGTTGACGCACGTATGCCTGATCAGAAAGTTTCGCCCATCCGCCCACGCTTTCACGTGAAGCAACAAAGCTTTCATGGATACGATTCGCCAGGTCACTGTGTTCCTTAACGGTTTCGAATACTTCATCAGCGGCTTCACCGAAGGCATCGTAGATATCATCGTTAAATTCGCGAACTTTAACACCTTGCTCTTCAACAAGTTTAGTTAAAGCAGCACCGTTTTTAGCGTTGTATTCAGCCATCATCACGTCGTTTTCCATGGAAGAAGCTGCTTCGATCATCATCTGATCGGCTTTAGACAGCCCTTTCCACCACTCGTTGTTCATGCCAATCGCTAGCATGGCACCTGGCTCATGCATACCAGGGAAGTAGTAGTACTTAGCGGCTTCATAGAACTTCATCAAAGAGTCGTTCCAAGGTCCAACCCACTCAGTTGCATCGATAGCACCTGATACTAAGTTTTCATAAATCTGTCCACCAGGAAGAGAAACTGGAGATCCGCCAAGCTTAGCTAACACGTCGCCACCAAGACCTGGCATACGCATTTTCAGACCTTTAAAGTCGTCGACTGAATTGATCTCTTTACGGAACCAACCACCCATTTGCACACCAGTATTACCGCACATCAAGCCCTTAAGGCCGTACTCTGCAGATAACTCATCCCATAACTGCTGACCACCACCAAAACGAATCCAAGCGTTCATTTCTGTGTAAGTCAAACCGAAAGGTACTGAAGTGAAGTAAGCGAAACCAGGGTGCTTACCTTTCCAGTAGTATTCTGCAGCGTGGTACATTTGCGCGTTACCAGAGGCTACTTCATCAAATGAGTCAAACGCTTTAACACGTTCGCCCGCTGCAAAATAGTTAACAACGATACGGCCATCACTCATATCGGAGAGACGTTGTGCAAAACGTTGTGCACCTGTACCTAGACCTGGAAAATCTCTTCCCCAAGTAGCTACCATATTAATTTCCATACGCTCTTTGGCGATGGCTGGCGCTGAGATAGCCGTTGCTGCTGCAACCCCACCAAGACCTGCTAAACCAGTTTTCAAAAGATCACGTCTTTTCATGAAGACTAACTCCTTAATTATTATTGTTCACCGAGGACGGCATTTTTATTGTATCCGATGATAGGTAATTATTTAATAAACATACAGATCATCCTGCAAAGCTGCATCAGTACAGCAGAAATGCACCACAGAGTAAATTAGTTTTTTTAAATAAGCTTACCAGTGTTTTTTATAACTGAACCAAAACTATACGACAAATCACCCTGAAAACGGCGAGTATTTGTCGCTCTTAGAACACAGGCTGACAAGTATTGCCTGTTTGTTGATAAAACTCATCCGTTTCATCTAATACTTTAGTCGTAGAGAAGACTGATATGCACTAAATTGTCGACATTTCGTCGTCTAGGATGCTGTAACAACTAAATTTCTATTCAGCAAGTCGCTCATTCATCAAATAAATGACGCACATTAGCGATTGAGAATCACCCCATAAACTCGACTGCATCATATTAAATGAGATTAGATTATTATCACGGCTGATTTAAATCGCCAGGGGAAGGCAACTGACTTAAATTTTCTTAGCTTAAGTCAGTCGTAATTGTTCTGAGTCTTTACAGAGGGGCAATAAAGCTGGAGAGCTGACTGGCCATCACAGTGTCTTCAGTATTTGTGTTACTCGCTATAGGCTTAACCACAAATTTTATCGAACTTTTATAGCGCTGAACATGCTGCTCTTTTATACGAATCCTGATTGTTAAAGTATCCACTTCTCCCCTGGGCACCTGGATTAGCTGTTGACCTATAATTTCAAAGGCTGAATCTGCCACTATGTCTAATTTGAATTTGCTAACCTGCGCCCCTTTATTATTCACTTTAACAGTGTAGCTATTTTCCACCCCTTGGTCAGTAACCCTATACAAAATGCCACTGCGATCTCGGATTACATCAATGCTCAATAAATCCCTGTCTAATACTGAATAGGCAAACAGCAGACAACACAACAGTGAAGTGATAGTCAAAAAGATAACTTTGCGGCTTTTGAATAGCGTTTTACTGGTAGCACCGCTCTCGTTGCTAAATTTAATCAGGCCCTGCGGATAACCCATTTTATCCATGACTGTGTCGCATGCATCTGCGCACAGACCACAATCAATACAGGGGTACTGCAGACCATCACGAATATCTATATCTACCGGACAAACTTGAACACAGATAGAGCAATCAACACAATCCCCCAAATTTTTTGTCGATAAATCGTCAGCCGTTTTGCGTTTCCCACGCCGCTCTCCACGCTGCTGGTCATAGCTGACCACTAATGTCTCTTTTGTGTACATTACCGCTTGAAACCTTGCGTACGGGCACATGTGCAAACAGACCTTCTCCCTGAGCCAGCCTGCATTTAAATAGGTGCCTAAGACAAAAAACATCAGCCAGAACACGGCAAGGTAGTGCAATTGTCCACTGAAAGTTTCCAAGATCAGGGGCATGATCTGATAAAAATAGCCGACAAATGTGTATGCGGTGACTATCGAAATTAGCATCCACAATATATGTTTACTGGCTTTGCGAGCAACTTTGGACCAGCTCCAGCTCTGTTTATCAAGTTTTATGCGCTGATTTCTGTCTCCTTCACATTTATCTTCAACCCAGATGAATAGAAAAGTCCAAAGCGTTTGCGGGCAGCTAAAGCCACACCAGGCCCTGCCAATGACAAGAGTCGCAGCCACCAACAAAAACGCTGCCAGAACCAGCATGCTGACTAAAAACACAGCATCTTGCGGCCAAAATGTCATACCAAAAACATGAAATTTTTGAGCTTGCAAGTCAAATAACACTGCTGGGGCAGAGTTTATCTGCAACCAGGGAAGCAATAGAAACACTGCAAATAATACAAAGCTAAATTTTTTTCGCAAGCGTTGGAAATAACCAGTGGTTTTTTTGGTATATATTTTTCCCCGGTAGGCGTCAGCGGAGATAAAGTTGTGCTCGTTAGTGAATTTACTGGACTTCCTAACCGGCTTATTTTTCGGCTTTTTGATTATGGTTGGAGTAGTAGCGTGTGAGTGCAGCACATTTAGCAGCGGAATTTTATCTGACATAGGTAACCTTCAACTAAGCAATTGGCTAATAGCAGACAGGCACATTTTCAAAGTTAAAAGAAAAGGTCCGACGGCTTTTGCTTATTGATCAGTGGCGTTAATGGAATGCCACTATTTTAGGCTTTTATATTAATGGGTACAGACACACAAAAAAGTATATTTTAGTGCACAGATAGATAATAATCCCTTCTGTACCTATCCATTAATCAGTAACTGTACTTATGCCTGAATATTTGTATCACCAGTTAGAGCGTCAACTGCGCCAGAAAATAAGCAGCGGTCAGTTTGCCTGCTTCAGCAAATTGCCTTCAGTAAGAGAGCTTTGCCGTGATAGCAAACTCTCAAAATCGACAGTATTAGCCGCCTATGCACGGCTGGAGGCTGACGGTCTTATCGAGGCAAAGGCTAAATCTGGATATTATGTCTGCCAGCATCAGGATCCTGAAAAACCTCAACTGAGTACACCGGCGACCAGCAGTCCGCAGAGTTTGCCAATGTTGATTACCCGTACTCAGTTAATCCTCGACATTATGCAAAGAGGGGCGGCCTTTGACTTGTTATCAAACAGCGCTCCCCAACCCCACAACCAGCAGTTACGCAAAGCGCTTTCCCGAGCTTTACGCAATCAGAGCAGTGATCAGCAGTTGTACTATGATCAACCTCAGGGGGATAAAAAATTGCGATTACAATTGGCCAACTGCATCAACCAAGGTGGCGGACATCTGTCGGCCGCAGATTTAATTATTACCTCGGGCTGTCAGCACTCACTACTACTGGCATTAATGGCCACCACTGAGCCCGGCGATCTAGTGGCGATTGAATCTCCAGGCTTCTATGGTGCACTGCAACTACTAGAAGCATTGGGCCGAAAAGTGCTGGAAATACCAAGCAGTGCCACTGATGGCATCAGCCCGGATGCGCTGCAACTAGCGACTGAGCACTGGGACATTAAAGCACTGTTAATTTCTCCTAATTTTGCCACCCCTACCGGCTCTTGTATGCCCCAGGATAACAAGCGTCGGGTGTTAGCTCTGGCACAACAAAAAAACTTCGCTATTATTGAAGATGACATATACGCAGAATTACATTTTTCGCTGCAGCGCCCCAGATCTCTGTACTCATATGACCAAAGTGGCTGCGTATTACTCTGCTCTTCTCTGGCGAAAACACTTTCGCGAGACTTGCGTCTGGGCTGGATTGCAGCCGGAAAGTACCATGATAAAATCCTCGGACTAAAAGTAGCTACTTGCATGGCCAACAGCATCAGCCAGCAACAAGGAGTTGCATTATTTATCGGTGAAGGTGGATTAGATAAACATTTGAAACTGCGACGCCAACAATTACACAGCCAAAAACAACAGTTACAATCCTTAATCAGTCAGTACTTGCCAATGGCCAAGAGTGCCAGTCAGCCTCAGGGCGGTGTGGTACTTTGGCTGGAGCTGCAAGAAAACATCAATAGCTTAGAGCTGTACCGACGCGCGCGAGCGCAGGGACTAACTATCACGCCGGGCAGCATATTCAGCGCGCAAGATACTTATCAAAATTTCTTACGCTTAAGCTTTGCCCATTGCTGGACCCCCCAACGGATAGAGGCAATAAAAACACTGGCGAAACTTATTGAAGATTATTAGCATTTTCCGCAAATATAGTGGCAACACAATGGTATTTAACAGCACTCTGGAGTGCGCTAGGCAGATGATCGCTCTTCTCCCAGTAAAAAGCCCCCAACACTGAGCGAATTATTCCCAAGTGCAACTATTGGCTCTATAATGCTGTTTTACTTCACAAGTGTATGTCTATGAAAGCTATTGCAGTTATTAGCGGTGGATCTAAAGGGATCGGCCTGGCTATTGTTAAATTATTTCTCGCGGCAGATTATAAGGTCTACAACTTAGATATCTGCAGCTCAGAACAAGGTGAGTATATACACTGCGACATGAGTGAGTTCGCCCAGGTCAAAGCGGCTATTGAAAAAATTATTGCCCTGGAAAAACGTATTGATGTTCTGGTTTGTAACGCTGGCATACATATGTCCGCCAACATTGAAAACACTTCACTGGAAGATTTTGAGCGCTTGTTTGCCATTAATGTCAAAGGCGCTTATGCAGCTATCCAGGCCACTTTAGCCCCGATGAAAACACAGCAAAAAGGCTCTATAGTCATTGTCTGCTCCGACCAGGCACTGGTTGGAAAAAGTAACTCTTTTGCCTACAACTTATCAAAGCACGCCCTGGCCTCGATGGCTAAGACCACGGCATTAGATTACGCCGGCGACAATATCCGCGCAAATGCGGTCTGCCCTGGCACCATCGAAACCCCCTTATACCACAGTGCCATCGATAGCTACTGCGCAAGTTCGGGAGCAGATAAGGCACAAGTGCACGCCGCTGAAGCCGCATTGCAGCCCTTGGGCCGCCTGGGCCAACCTGAAGAAGTAGCCCAACTGGTGCTTTTTCTTGCCAGCGATAAAGCCAGCTTCATTACCGGCTCCCTGCAAGTAATAGATGGCGGTTACACTACTGGATAATGATTATTCAGCCTTAATGTATTAGACAGAGATTGGGCATAATTTTGCAAATCATAGACCCCCATATTCATTTATTTGCCACAGAGCTAGGCCATTACCAGTGGCTGTCTGCGAAAAACCCGCCCTTTTGGCCGGATAAAGCCGTCATCAACCGCGACTTTAACGCCGACGATTTAAAGCTTAGTGAACCTTTGCAACATGGCGGTTTTGTACATATAGAGGCAGGTTTTGACAACTATCAGCCATGGCGGGAATTAGCCTGGCTGGAAGCTAGTCAAAGTGCTAATTTCAAGAGCGTCGCCAGCGTCGATCTGACAATCTGCAGTGCAGATTTTAGCACCCAGATAGAGCAGTTAGTTACACACTCGTCACTGGTAGGGGTCAGGCATATTCTCGATCAGAATGCGCTTAGTTTGCTAGCAAATCGACAAGTGCGCTGTAATTTGCAACACATAGCCGATCACGGCCTGATCTTCGAATGCCAGCTCGATGCAACTGACAGCCCGGCCATCGGACAGCTCGAGTCTGTTTTGCTGGATCTTCCGCAATTAACACTGGTTATTAATCATGCGGGTTTCCCGCCAATCAATCAGTCTAACTTTAGCACTTGGCGAACCAACATCGCTAAATTGGCTGCCTTTAGTAACTTATCAATCAAAGCTTCGGGCTGGGAAATGCTCGATAGAAATTATCAATCAACGGATATTCAGCTGATAATCGATATTTTATTGGAGCTGTTTAGTGTCAATAATATTATGCTTGCCAGTAATTTTCCGTTGTGTACGTTCAGTAACAGCTATGCCGGGCTTTGGCAGACCTATTACAACTTACAACTCAGTACAGCGCAAAAAAATGCCCTGTTGCACGACAACGCTAAACGTTTTTACCGTCTGTAAATTTGCTATCTACAGATATTTGCAGCAAATCTGTGTTATTTATGCAAAATATTGTTTATTTAACGCCGTTATTTTCCACAAATACAACTCGAGGTCTATCCCGTGAGCAATGACAAGCATGCAACTGAGACTATTTTAGCCAGCGGACTCGGCTTTATGGATGAACAACACTTAGGTGTTATTCCCGGTATTTTTCCCAGTACTACCTATGAGCGCAGTGCTGATAACAGCTACGCCAACGGCAAAATTTATACCCGCGATCACAACCCAAACTACGAGCAGCCCGAGCAAGTATTAGCCGCCCTGGAAAAAGGCCAGAGCGCGATGCTTTTCTCCTCCGGAATGTCCGCAGCCACTTGTGTTTTTATGGCACTCAAACCTGGGGATCATGCAGTAGTACCTAAGGTCATTTATTGGTCCTTTCGCAACTGGCTATTAAACTTCGCCAGTGATTGGGGTATAGAAACCACTTTTGTCGACAACGGTGATTTAGATGCTGTAAAAGCCGCTATAAGGCCGGGGCAGACCAAATTACTCTGGATAGAGACACCCGCCAACCCTACCTGGCAGATCGAAGATATCGCTGCATGGGCAGAAATAGCCCACAGCAATGGTGCTCGTTTAGCGGTAGATAATACTATTGCCACCCCGATACTCTGCAATCCCCTTGAATTAGGTGCCGACATTGTGATGCACTCGGCAACCAAATACCTGAATGGTCACTCGGATGTTTTGGCCGGGGCATTAATCTGTAAAACAGCTGATCAACACTGGGACAAAATGCGCAGCATTCGCTCCGCTGGCGGCGCTGTACTAGGCCCATTTGAAGCTTGGCTGCTGATGCGAGGAATGCGTACACTGGCTGTGCGTGTCAAGCAGGCCTCGATAAATGCACTGACCTTTGCCCGGGCAATGGAGCAACTCGAACAAGTAACAGAAGTACTCTATCCAGGCCTGGAAAGTTTCAACGATCATGCATTAGCTGCCAGACAAATGTCTGGAGGCTTTGGCGGCATGCTCAGTATCAGAATCAAAGGAGGGGCAGCGGCGGCTATTAAAGCAGCGGCTAATTTGCAGTTGATCAAACGCGCGACCTCTCTGGGAGGTGTAGAGAGCTTGGTAGAACACCGCGCCAGTGTTGAAGGCCCGGATACCCCCTGCCCTGATGATCTGCTGCGCATTTCCATTGGTATTGAGCATGTCGATGATTTAATTGCGGATATGCAAAGGGCATTAGAGGCATGAGTCGGAAGTCGGAAGCCGGAAGTCGGAAGTCGGAA
>ASZI01000258.1 GCA_000416315.1 Osedax symbiont Rs2
CGGAAGACGGAAGACGGAAGTTGGAAGATGTGAGGCGTGAGTTGGAAGTGGGCAGCCTTGATCGGATAAAAAGTGCTGAGTCCTAACTTGCAAAAAAATTGCAAGTTAGGGTGGCTGTCATTATTCTTTTTGGTAGACTTTCTGGCCGTTGACCCAGGCTGCCTGGACATTAAATTGTTGGTCGATAACACTGAAACAGGCCTGTTTTCCGATTTTAATGCTGCCGTATTTATCCTCTATGCCCAGCAGTGTTGCGGGGGTTAACGAAGCCATTTTTAAGGCGGTGTGCAAGTTGATGTCGAACCAGCTGCAGGCATCGCGAACGGCGTGTAACAGTTGTAAGGTGCTGCCTGCCAAGCCTCCCTCGGCGGTGCGTGCCACTCCCCGTTGGATGTTAATAGGGACACTGCCTAAAAAGTAATCTCCGTCGGCCAGACCGCTGCTGGGTACGGAGTCGGTAATCAGATTTAGGTACTCGCTGCCTTTTAGCTGATAGCTGAGCTTCATAATTGCCGGGTGTACGTGCTGACCATCGGCAATTAATTCAGTGTAACAGTGCGGGCAGCTCAAGGCTGCTCCCACCACTCCAGGTTCGCGGTGATGCAGGCCACGCATACCGTTAAAACAATGCACTACACCGTCTGCTCCCGCATTTAATGCCGCCATCGTTTGCTCATAAGTGGCGTTTGTGTGGCCGAGCATCACTCGCAACCCCTGCTGTTTCAAATAGGGAATCAGTGAGGGGGCTAATAGCTGTTCTGGTGCCAGCGCAATTGAGCTTAAACTGCCTTGCGCCGCCTGCAGAAAATCATCCAGGTCAGAGCGGTTGATCTCTAAAAAATGCTCGGCAGGTTGCGCGCCTTTATATGCAGGGTTAAAAAACGGTCCCTCTAAATAGCCACCGAGAATTTCTGCGCCTTGCACCCCCTGTATTTTAGAGCGATGAATTTGTCGTAATGCCGCGCAGATATCGGTTTTATTTGCCGTCATAGTGGTGGGCAAAAAGCCGGTGACACCAAGACTGGCGAAATATTGCGACATAGTATCCAAGCTGTGATGACTGGCATCCATGACATCACAACCCATGGCGCCGTGAGCGTGAGTATCTATTAGACCAGGTATCAGCCAAAAATCAGAGTAATCCAGCATCTGTGAATTGTTACAGGCACTGCTTTTATCAAAACTCGAAGCAGCTTGAATATCTTCTATCTGCTGATTAAAGCTCAGTACGGCGTCATCTACTACTTGGTTTTGGGTAAAAACTTTAGCAACTCTTATCTGCATTAATGCTGTTCCAGCGTTTGCTTTAGGCATGCACAGTAACCGGGTGAATAGTCACCCCCTGGACAACACGGTTAACTTCACCGCTAGGGCAAGGGTTATCCGGGCTTAAGCCTAAGTTGATTGAGAGCTCAAAGCCTAGCACTTGGGCAAACATAACCCAAGCTAAGCCCTGATAAACATCCGCTAGTTTGTCTGTTGTTGGCGCAACTTGCGGAATGCTATGGGCAAGAGGGTCGCGGGAAAGTACTAACACTTTAGCAACGCCATCGCGGCGCAACTCGGCAATAATGTCATCGTCATACTGTTGGGTGTAGGCAGCGTTTGAGCGCATCACTACCACTAAGGTTTTTTGGTTAACTATAAATTTGGGGCCGTGGCGAAAGCCCAGCGAAGAGTCATGGGTCGCCACTAACTTACCGGCCGTTAGCTCCATGCATTTGAGCGATGACTCCCGTGCGTTCCCCTGCAAGCCACCACTGCCCAAAAAGACCAGCCGCTGAAAATTCTGCGATGCCAGCTTGCGCGAGTAATCAACAAAGGTATCCAGGCTCTGCTGGCAGTATTCACTGAGTAATTGGCGCTGCTGACTCTTTTGCTCGAGACTTTGCTGATCCAGGCAGTGCAGCGCAGATAAATACATACAAGAGTAGCTGGAGGTCATGGCAAAACTTTGATCGTTAGTCAGCTGGGGCATTAACAGGCAAAAGCGATTAGCAGATTGCTGTGCTGAAACGGCGAGTTGCCCCTCCTGGTTGCAGGTAATAAATAAGTGATAACTCTGATCAACTAATTGATCGACAATATTAACCGCCGCGACACTCTCCGGGCTGTTGCCGGAGCGGGCGAATGAAATCAGTAAAGTCGGACGATCACTGTGCAGATATAGCTGTGGATTACTGACTAAATCGGTACTGGCGACACTGTGAATATCTAAGCTGTTTTGACTGCGCAGGGCCGGGACTATAGCCTCGCCAACAAAAGCAGAAGTACCGGCTCCTGTGAGTATAACTGTCAGTTCCGGCTGTTTGAGAAGTGGTATCAAAAACTGATCAAGCGACCTTTGCACTTTGGCTAAATGCGCTGTTAAATCGGACCAGAGTTGCAGTTGCTGAGTGATCTCTGTGGCGGTGTGCTGTGCTTGCAACTGCTCCAGTTCACTGCAATTGCGCAGTAGGTAGTGAGTTTGTGGGTTATTCATGATCTATTCCCATTGAGCAGGCACTGGCGTATTGCGCCGTGACTTGTTGAATATGATGGTAAATAATTTCCTGTGGAGCATTGAGCAGCTCGTCTTGCACTATGGCCTGATATTGTACCGGCAGATACTGAGAGATTAAGGCGATGGGTATTTGGCAGTGATTGAGGTTATTGAGTAACGTATCGACTGCTTGTTGCACTTCTTGTTGCGGCCAGTAGTACCGGCATCTGTCACTTAAACTGTAGGCCCTGGAAAATTTTTGCTCGCCAGCACTGCCCTGATAATAAGGCTGCCAATACTCAGGGTTGTCTAACATACTCTGCTCTAGGACATTTTTCAGGTTGGCAGTTTCGATGGCCTGACCGCTAGTCTCTAATATCGTCTGTTCGATATCGCTCAGGGCAAATAATACTTCTCGCAGTGCAAAGGTGAGTGCCGGACCGACTTTTAATATCGCAAAGTGATCGCTCACTAGTGCTTTGTAGGTCGCTGCACTTTGGTAATCCGTTGAATGCGCTTCAAATACCATATTTGGGTAAGTATTAAGCACAGTGCTGAGTGCTTGTGCCGCTTCAGATTGGTAGCTGATGATCGACTGGTGATCAAACTCAACTCCAGGTTGCACTACGAGTGCGATGGTGCGCTGCCAGGCTGCCTGTAACTTCAGCTCAACAAAGGCATCACAATGTAGCTTTATGGTTTGTGCTGCGGATGCTGTACTAGTGACTTCAAGTGCAGTGGCTAAGTCTTCCTGGGCGCCGCCGGGTACTGGTACTTCTGTGCCTATTACGTAAAGCGGTGGTCTCTGATCAGCTTTATCAGTGGATCTTTGTGCATAAGTTGTCTCTGCGACAAGGCACAGCTGGGCTGCCCGTTGGGCAATGATGCTGTGGTCTAAAGGTAGAGTGTCATCGGCACAGGGCATAGAGCAATCTAAATGGATTTTTTCAAACCCTGCTGTCACATAATCCCGGATCAATTGTGAAGATTTTTGCATGGCAAGCTCGGCGCTGTCCGACTGCCAGCAGTTTGGCCCTAAGTGATCGCCACCGAGGATTAACTGCTGATGAGGAAAGTCTAAACGCGTTGCTATTGCCAGGATAAACTGGCGAAAGTCTTCAGGCAACATGCCGGTGTAGCCGCCGTACTGGTTTACTTGATTGGAGGTCGCTTCAATCAACAGCAGTGAGTTGTGTTGCTTGGCCTGTAAGATGGCGGCTTCTAAAACAAAAGAGTTGGCTGAACAGACTGCGTATATACCACAGCGAACCCCCGCTTTGTGGCGTTGAATTAGCTCGAGTAACGGGCTCATAACATTTCCTTGAATAGCAGAATTTAAAGGTTGAAAAGAAACAAGTTACTTCACTGCGCCAGAGGACAGACCGGTCACCAGTTTTTTTTGTAGCCAGCTAAACAAAATCGCCGCGGGCAGTGAGGCGACCAGAGCAGCGGCCATCACATGGTGCCACTCGACTGTGTAGCGTCCCCCGACCAGAGAGTAAACTTGGATCGGCAAGGTATAATTCTCTTCAGTGCGCAACACTGTTAAAGCCAGTACGAATTCATTCCAGCTGTTGATAAAAGTGAACATAGCGGTAACTGCAATAGCGGGAATGGCCATAGGTAGAAAGACCTTGGTCAGACCCTGTAAAAAGCTGGCGCCTTCCATCCATGCCGATTCTTCCAGGTCTTTTGGAATAGTTTGAAAGTAGTTCTGTAGCATCCAGATGGCGAAGGCGATGTTAAACCCAGCATAGATAAGTACCAGAGAGTTAACCGAATCAATTAGCCCCAACCAGACAATCAGGCGAAATAAACCGATCACTAGCACTATAGGTGAGAGCATTTGCGTGATCAGCAGAAATAGCCGGTAGCTGCTCTTAGCGGCGAAATGGTAGCGCGCCAGAGCATAAGCCGCAGGTATCGATACCAGTAAAGTTATGAATGTGGCACTGAAGCTGACATACAAACTGTTGATCAGGGCATCGCTAAATTTAGTTGCATGCCACATATCAATATAATTTTGCCAGATGAATTCTGAGGGCAACCAGGTTGGCGGAAAGCTAAACACTTCCTGGCGCGGTTTTACGGAAGTGAAAAACATCACCGCAAACGGAAACACTATGACGCAAATAATCGGTGATAACGCCAACCAGCAGAGAATGCTGCGTTTGGTTTTTTTACTCATATTGGGTAACATTTTAAATTCTCACTTTCTATTTTTCATTCTTCATCACCATCCGTGCATAGAATATGGTGAAAATTAACAGCACAGTAAACATCGCAATAGAGACCGCTGAAGCTTGGCCGATGTGGCCAAAGCTGAATGCTTGCTTGTAGAGGTAGGTGACTAAAATATCGGTTTCATTGTTAGGTCCACCTTGGGTCAGTACCCAAATGATCGGAAAGGAGTTAAAGACGTAGATAACGTTTAAGACCACTGCCATATTGATAAATGGACGCAGTAGTGGGTAGGTAATACGTTTGAATTGCTGCCATGAATTTGCGCCATCCATTTTTGCCGCCTCGTATAAATCCAATGGAATCGACGACAGCCCGCCAAGAAAGATGGTGATTGTAAAAGGGATAGAGACCAGTATTCCCAATCCAATTTGCACCGGAAATGCGCTGGCAGATTGCGCCAGCCAAACGATGGGAGAATCGATAATATTGACACTCATCAGTGTGGCATTGAGCATGCCAAACTCGCCATTTAAGCTCCACCTCCAGACGATGGCGGTCATCGGCAGAGATATCGCCCATGGCAGCATTAAAATAGTCCGCGCTATGCCTCGACCGTGAAACTCAGTGTTGAGAATGATCGCAATGGGTATAGAAAATATGATAGTGCCGCCGACCACAGCCACTGTCCATACCACAGTGCGTAACGCCGCATCGATAAACAGTGGATCTTCAAATATATAGCTAAAGTTTTCTAAGCCTATATAGCCTCTGACCTTACCGAAGCGGTTTACATCGCTGAGTGATAAATTGATCAGTTCATACAGGGGGTAAGAAATGACAAATAAGGCGAGCAGTAAACTTGGCAAAATTAAATATAGAGGGAGATTTCTGTTCATATCGTTACCGTTGTTACTGCTTTAAGTGCAATCAAAATGAGAGTCTAAACTGTCGAATTGTCAGTATTGTTGTTATTAAAAGTTTCTAATTGCTAGCATGCATGTGCGGCTCTAGATGGTAAAAAGTGTAGCTGCTGAGTACAAGATGCCAGCGTTGGATGATTCACTGAGTTACTGTCAGTGAATCATCCGGTTCTGCATTGCAGCTACAGGGCAGGCTTACAAGCAATTGTCGGTGGAGTTTATTTACCTAGAACGCGGTTAACACGCTTTTCTGCCTTGGCCAATGTAGATTGTGCATCGGCACCGCCATAGATAGCTTGGACTGCATTGCTGGTAATATCTGCAACTTCGGACCAACCGGCGATGGTGGGGGCGAATCTGGCCTGGGGCAGCAAATTAACAAAGGTTTTAACCGCATCGTTTTGAGCAAACTCCGGCAATTTAGAGACTGATTTTAATACCGGTAGGAAACCTTCTCCAGATGAGAACTCAGCGCGCTGCTGTGTCGTGAACATGAAGTCCATAAACTTAACCGCCGCCTGTTTGTGCTTAGAGTTTTTGAACAGGACGATTGAGTCGGTTACGCCGTAGGTCGCACTGCTGGCACCACTGGGAATAGGGGCTATGCCATAATTTAGCTCAGGCGCTTCCTCTTTGATTTGGTTGACCAGGAAAGGTGCGGTGATCATCATGCCGACGCGGCCTTGCTTGAATAAATTTTGCACATCTTCACGGTTATAAGAGGTCACTCCCGGCTGAGTTAAGCCGTTATCAATCATGCCTTGCAGGCGTTTGGCGTTGGCCACAGAGGCACTGCTGGCAAGGTTAGAGCTACCATCCTTTTTCAGCAAACTGCCACCTTCACTCCACATGCCGTAGTAGAAGTAGACATCGGTTTCTACTTCTTTGCCCTGTAAACCAAAACCATAAGTTTTATCGATTTTAGAAATCTTAGCCGCACTGTCTGCCAGTTCGTCCCAAGTGGTAGGTACGCTGGCACCGGCTTTTTGCATTAGGTCTTTGTTGTAGTACATCGCTCTTGCTGATGCCGCTACTGGCAGGCCGTAAACTTTACCGTTTAAAGTACCAGGGTTTAAGAATGCGGGCACGAAACGCTGTTTCAAATCTTTGCTGATTAGGCCATCCAGAGGCTCTGCTACGTCTTCTTTTACGTAGTCAACTAACCAGCGAGTGCCGATGATTGCCATGTCGGCATTTACGTCTGAACTAATGTCAGTGGTAAGTTTTTGGTTTAGCACATCCCAGTTAACAACTTCGATTTTAATATCAATATCTGGGTTGCTCTGTTCAAATTTCTCAGCCAATGCCTCATAGTAAGGACCGGTTTTTGCGCTGTAATAAGCAACAGTAAAACGTACTTCCTCTGCTGCTTGTGCCGATAGGGATAATGTTGTGCCCAGTACTGCCAGTGACACGCCAGTTGCTATAGATTTTAAAGAAGTAGATAAATATTTCATTGTTACACCTATAATCTTTCGTTTTGTTTTTTTAGTGGGGTTATGGATGTTTCTAGGGTCGATGTAATCATATATCTTTCTTTATCGCAAGTTTAATGAAAGGAATATTGACAATAGTTTCATTTGTGTTATATTTTTCTTTCATTTTAATAATAAACGAAAGGTTCTGTATGTCGGTTTTGCAACTAAGCAAGTTAGTTAAGCGCTACGACAGTGTCGAGGTACTGCACGGGATTGACTTAAGGGTTAACCAAGGTGAATTTCTGGTGCTTATAGGTCCATCTGGTTGCGGTAAATCAACACTGCTGCGCATGCTCGCGGGGCTTGAAGATATTAGTGAAGGGCGTTTAACGCTCGACGGTAAAGAGATTAATGATGTGCCTTCGCAGCAGCGTGATTTTTCTATGGTGTTTCAGAGCTATGCGCTGTATCCGCATCTAACGGTGTATGAAAATATCGCCTTTGGATTAAAGATACGCAAAGCGGATCAGGCACATATAGACAAAATGATTGATTGGGCGGCAAATATCCTTAATTTAAGCGCGCTGCTTGAGCGCACACCTAAACAGTTGTCTGGCGGTCAGTGTCAACGTGTGGCTATGGGCCGGGCTCTGGTACGTGAACCTAAATTGTTTTTGTTTGATGAACCGCTGTCTAATTTGGATGCTAAGTTACGTATTCAAATGCGCGCAGAAATGAAAGCGCTACATTTGAAATTACAGACCACTACTGTTTATGTGACCCATGATCAGGTAGAGGCAATGACCTTGGCCGATCGTATTGTAGTGATGAATAATGGAATGATAGAGCAGGTCGGTACCCCTTTGGACTTGTACGATAATCCGCACAATATATTTGTAGCAGGATTTTTAGGGGCTCCCGCTATTTCATTTATTCGCGGTGTGGTGCATAAACAGGGGAGCCAACTGGGGGTGGTAGTACAAGGAACTCAAGAGAGCAGCTACAGCACCTTTATTCCAGTACAGAGCGCAACTGTTACAGTGGCACAGGAAATTGTGTTAGGTATAAGACCTGAGTTTTTCCAGCTGCAGCTATCTGAACAAAGCAGTTATAGGGTAAAAGTCAAAGTGAAGTTTATCGAGGCAATGGGTGCTGAGTCATATATTCACGGCCAGCTTTGTGGGCAAAATATTGTTGCCAAAACGACATTGAGGCTGGATTACCAACCCGGACAGCTCATTGATGTGGGTGTTGATTTATCGGCGCTGCATGTTTTCGATGCTAATACTGGCCTCAAGTTAAGCAATTGATATAATAATTATTTTAATAATGAAGAAAGTGATCTCAGACAGTGAAAGAAGCTAAAAAGAGCATGAGAAATACCCGCGAGCGCCGAGAGTTTATCTTAGCGCAGTTAGCTGAACAGGGTTCTGTGACAGTGGAGGATATTGCCCAGCGCTATGACGTATCAACTGTGACTGTCAGAGCAGATTTAAGATTGCTAGAGCAGCAGGGTAAACTGGTGCGTCACTACGGCGGTGCTATGTTATCTAAGCTGACAGAGCCAAGACAAGTAGTGGAGCAGCCGTTATCCAATAACGGAAAAATTAAGCTCAAGTTAGGCACAGCCGCGGCAAAATTAGTCCGAGCCGGAGAATCTATCATTATTGATTCAGGCACAACCACTAAGTGTATCGCCGAGCAACTCGGTGCTATTACACCGCTGCATGTAATGACTAATAGCCTACCGGTATTGATTGAACTCTCCGCTTTTAAAGGGATTACCACTATGGTAACCGGTGGTCATTTCAGCCATAAAAGCCAATCATTTTGCGGTGCACAAGCTGAGAATAACCTCAAAGAATTCCACTTTGATAAGCTGTTCTTAGGCGTGGATGGATTTCATTTGGACAAGGGAATTACCACCTATAGCGAAGATGAAGCCAGGGTAAACAGTATCATGGCGGATGTAGCAGAGAAAATAATTGTAGTGACAGACTCCAGTAAATTCTCTCAGTTGAGCTTGTACAAAATTTCTAATCTGGAAAAAATTGACACTATCATCACTGACGCTGATATTCCCGAGAAATATCGCCTGGCAGTGCTCAGCCGCGGCATCGAATTAATTATTGTCGA
>ASZI01000259.1 GCA_000416315.1 Osedax symbiont Rs2
ATAAGCAATAAATGGCCTATTTCGAGCAAAATTTTTTATATATTATAATTTACTTCATGTAAAACAATTATTTAAATTAGTTGGCTCGCTCCCTGCTATAACAAGGCTACAAAAAATATAAATCAGGGTCATAAAATGAAAATCAATATGAGTAAAGGCATTAAAACATTAACTTTAGCCGTTTCAATGTCAGTAGCATTGGCCGGTGTCAGTGCAGTCCAGGCAGCAGAAAAACGCTCTTATATCCTATCTACAGCCTCCACTGGCGGTACTTACTACCCAGTGGGAGTCGCTATAGCGACACTGGCAAAAGTTAAGTTAGAGCCAAAACATAAACTGTCTATCTCGGCAATAAACTCAGCCGGATCGGGAGAAAACTTAAAGTTACTCAGAGAAAACGAAGCACAGTTTGCTATTTTGCAGGGATTGTATGGGGCATGGGCATGGGCAGGCGAGGGCAAAGTCAAAGCTAATGGGCCACAAAAAGGACTGCGTTCTGTGTCTATGTTATGGCAAAACGTTGAGCAATTTATTGTTAAAACAAAATACGCCAAAACCGGAACCGTCTCTGACTTAGCGGCGCTTAATGATAAAAAATTCTCTATCGGTAAAAAGAACTCAGGTACTGAGGGATCAGGTAGAACTATCCTCAACAACTTGGCGACACCTGCAGACGATATGGACTTAGCGTTCATGGGTTATGGATCATCTGCCGATGCCCTGCAAAACGGTACAGTTGAGGGGATGAACATCCCATCCGGTGTTCCCACCTCTGCAGTCACCAGAGCGTTTGCCTCTATGGGTGCTGATATCAGCATATTGAACTTCAGCGCAGAGCAAATTAAGCAAGCTAACGGCGGCTACCAGTTATGGACCCCTTATACCATCGCGGCCAATACTTACCCTGGACAAACAAAAGACGTTAATACTATGGCGCAGCCGAACTTCCTGGCAGTGCGCGATGATGTTTCAACTGAAGATGTGTATTTGTTAACCAAAACAATTTACGAAAACCTGACTTTCCTCAATGGCATTCACAAAGCCACTAAGGCAATGTCAATCGAAAAAGCTATCGCCGGTCTACCAGTACCGCTACATCCAGGTGCTGCTCGTTACTACCGTGAAATGGGCTTAACTATTCCCGGTCACTTAGTGGCTGAATAATAACGCTGCGCAATTGGTTGGCCCTTAGTTAACTAAGGGTCAACACTCTACTGTCCACTTATAATAATGAGTCATCAGATTCACTGCATACTCAGGCTGTAAAAGCTTGGTATATAGTTAATAACACTGATGTTCCTGGTAAGTTTATGTCTGAAACAAGCTCCCCCTCTGCAACTGAAGAAAAGCTCAAAGCACTACAGTTGACCCAGCGCGCCGACGATACTGTAATAGGTAAAATGATCTATTGGATTGGTATCTGTTTTGCTATCGCGCATATTTATTTTAATACTTTAGGTACACTGTCAGAGCTGTATGTCTCCGCCATTCACTTCAGCGGCTTTGCATTGTTATGTGCACTTATGTTTCCGTTGGCCAAGGGCGCTTTGGGTTACAGTAAGTGGGTGTTGTTGTTAGACATCAGCATAGGCATAGCGGCCATCGCCTGTGCTATTTACTTAATAAGTTTTGAGGATGCACTGTATGAGCGCGGGGTTAAATACAATAACTTCGACTGGTTCTTCTCAATACTTTCTATCGCTATTGCCCTTGAGTTAGTGCGCAGAACCACCGGCTGGTTTATTCCGGCGATGATAATCTTTGCTCTCACTTATGTATTTTGGTGGGGTCCCTATATAGATGGCATGTTTGGCTTCGCCGGACTCAGTTTAGAGACAGTGCTGTTTCGCAGTTATTTTTCATCTGAGGGCATGTTTGGGCAAATCGCCAGAATTTCCTGGACCTTCGTTTTCATGTTCATATTATTCGGCGCCTTTTTAGTTAAATCAGGTGCCGGTGAGTTCATCATCGATCTGTCGCGCTGCGCCGCGGGTAAGTTTGTCGGTGGACCGGGTTTTGTCGCTGTATTAGGCTCCGGGCTGATGGGCTCAGTCTCTGGATCATCAGTGGCTAATACTGTCTCTACCGGGGTGATTACTATTCCGCTGATGCGCAAAGCGGGTTTTCCTGCGAAATTTTCTGCAGGGGTAGAAGCCGCCGCTTCAACTGGCGGGCAGCTAATGCCACCAGTAATGGGTGCAGGCGCCTTTATAATGGCCTCGTATACGCAGATCCCTTATGTGCAGATTATAGCCATCGCCGCACTGCCAGCGCTGTTGTATTTTTTATCGGTGGGCTTTTATGTACGGGTAGAAGCCCAGCGCATGGATGTGCAAACGGTGGAGGTCGACAGTCGCCCGCTGGCAGAAATATTTAAACAGGGCTGGCACTTCCTGTTGCCGCTGGCGGTATTGGTCAGTTTACTTATCTATGGTTTTACCCCCACTTACGCGGCGGGGTTGTCAATAATCGCGGTGATAGTTTCCTCCTGGTTGTCGCCACAGCCGATGCGCCTGACACAGATCTGCGATGCCTTGTCTCAGGGCTCAAAGAACATGGCCAGCACTGCTATTTTACTGGTCTCTGTGGGTTTAGTGGTCAACGTGGTGGCGATGACCGGCATCGGCAATACTTTCTCGCTGATGGTCACTGAATGGGCGGGTGGCAGTTTGTTAATTACGTTAGTGCTGATCGCGCTGGCCTCGCTAATCTTAGGCATGGGCTTGCCAGTGACCGCTGCTTATATTGTCCTGGCAACTTTATCGGCTCCGGCGCTGTATAACTTAATTGCCGAAATGAAGTTGATCGAACTGTTAGTAGCAGGGGTCTTACCGGATGCGGCTAAAAGTATCTTTTTGTTATTGGACCCAGTGAAAGCTGTGCTGCTCAATGCGCCTATGTCAGCTGAGCAAGCGGCCAGTATGCTTGCTTTAGTACCGGATAGCTTTAAAGCTCAGCTGTTAGAGCAAGCGTTAGACCCGCATCTCCTGACCATGATATTGCTGTCTGCACATATGATTATCTTTTGGCTGTCGCAAGATTCGAACGTCACTCCGCCGGTCTGTTTAACCGCATTTGCCGCGGCCACAATCGCCGGGACACCGCCAATGGCGACCGGCTTTACTGCCTGGAAAATCGCTAAGGGACTTTATATTGTACCGCTGATCTTTGCCTACACTAACTTTATTGGCGGCAGCAGCATGGAGGTGATGCAGATCTTTATCTTTAGCGCCTTTGGCCTGTATGCTTTTGTCGGCTTTATGGAGGGATATTTAGAGGGGCCATTAAATATAGCCTTGCGTCTGTTGTCGCTGCTTCTCGCGTTGGGGCTAATGTGGCCGCATCAGTGGTTGTGGTTAAACTTGCTGTCGTTAGCTCTATTCATCGCGCTGTTTATTTACAGCAGTAAACAGCATCCTAAATATGTAGCCAAAGTCGCTGCCTAGTTTTATAACAGCAGCGTTGTTCGGCGCTGCTGTTATTTTCCCAATCGCGTTCTAACTCTGTCGTGTAACAGAGTATCCCTATCTCGTTTTTTATCCCACTCACAGGCATGATAACTTTCGATAGCAACCAGTATGCCTGTAATTAGCATGCCCTCTGGGTGCGATGCCTAGATCTCAGAATGCTCTGAATGTCAGGGACTTACCGGACTTGATCGCATGCTCCCTAAGCAACGTTTATTATCATCGCGTATCACACCTAAACTGACTATCACTGTTATAGATCACAAGGTACAGATGCCAAGCTATAGAAATTACAGTGCAACCTAATAGATACAAGTAGCGAATTATTTATCCGCCATGCTATCTAGTGTTATTTTTATGTAATCCACAATAGTGTCATAAGTTTTGGGTAAATTGATCCTCTCGGGCTCGACATATCATTAGCTGCGAAAGTTGTTTTTGTAATCGAGAATACAAGTTTGTATTCTATTTAACCAAGTGGTAAAACTATCAGTTCGATTTCGCAAAGCTGTGATCTTTGTTAAATCTGAAAAATAATAATTGTAGGGAGACTGTAATGAACAGCAACAATAGATCTAGCTTTTTATTAACACAAAGTACGCTAAAAAAATCTATTTTAGCGCTAGCCATTAGCGCCATTTGTATTCCAGTACAAGCTGCAAAAGTGCAGTTGCGGATTATGGAAACCACTGATATTCATGTTAATTTAGTGGATTATGACTATTATCGCGACAAGTCCAGCAGTACCTTAGGGCTGGCGAAAACCGCTACTTTAATCAAGGCCGCCAGGGCGGAAGTAAAAAATTCGCTGCTGTTTGATAACGGCGACTTAATTCAAGGTAATCCGTTGGGAGATTACATAGCCAAAGAGCAAGGGTTGGCAAACGGCCAAGTTCATCCAGTGTTCAAGGCGATGAACACCCTTAACTACGATGCGGCGAATCTAGGAAATCACGAGTTTAACTACGGTTTAGAATTTTTAAAAAATGCTCTCGCAGGTGCCAACTTCCCCTACGTGTCTGCTAATACCTACGTCTATGACGGCGACAGCGATGATAGCAACGACAAAAACTATTTCACCCCCTACCAAATTCTCGAGCGTCAACTGACTGCTGAAGATGGCACTAAAGTGCAGATTAAAGTGGGGGTCATAGGTTTTGTCCCGCCGCAAATCACTCAGTGGGATAAAGTCAATTTAGACGGTAAGTTGATAGCACACGATATAGTGGCAGATGCTAAAAAGTTTATACCTATGATGCGCAGCGAAGGCGCTGACATAGTTGTAGTCATACCGCACTCAGGGATAGGTAAATTAGACGCCGGTCAGTTAGCTGAAAACTCCACCTTGGCACTGTCGAAAATTCCCGGCATCGATGCAATCTTATTTGGACATTCTCACCAGCCTTTTCCCAGTGATAAGTATGCACAAGTGGCCGATGCCGATATCGCCAAGGGCACTTTAAATGGTGTACCTTCGGTGATGCCGGGCTTTTGGGGCTCGCATTTAGGCTTAGTAGACCTGCAACTGGAAGTAATAGATGGCAATTGGAAAGTATTGGATGGCCAGGGGTCATTGCGGGCTATCTACAAGCGAGACGGGCGTAAAAAAATACCTTTAGTGGAAGCTGATCCTGTGATTGCCAGTGTTGTTGCCAAAGAGCATCAGGCGACGATTAACTATATGAACAAAGGGGTAGGTATTACTACTGCACCTATACATAGCTATTTTTCACTGGTGCAAGATGATCCCTCTGTGCAGATAGTGACTAACGCACAAAAACGTTATGTCGAAAAATTAATCCAGGGCACAGAGTACGATGGCATCCCGGTATTATCAGCAGGTGCACCTTTTAAGGCGGGGGGGCGTGGCGGGGCAGATTACTACACCAACATCAGCGCCGGTAAAATCGCGCTTAAAAATGTTGCTGACTTATACATCTATCCCAATACTCTACGGGCGGTGCTGTTAAACGGTGCGCAAGTCAAAGAGTGGCTAGAAATGTCTATGGGTGCATTTAATACAATTAAAGCCAACACCAGCGAAGAGCAACCACTGCTGAACCCGCAGTTTCCGTCCTATAATTTTGATATTATCGATGGCGTCAGCTTTAAAGTGGATTTATCGCAAGCAGCTCGCTACGCCAAAGATGGCAGCAAGGTCAGTGATACACGCCGTATTATTGAGCTGCAATATCAGGGGCTAGCAGTGCAACCTGATCAGGCCTTTATTGTCGCCACTAATAACTACCGTGCTAGCGGTGGTGGTCACTTCCCGGCACTGGATGGCTCTAACATCATAATATCGGCGCCGGATGAAAATCGCACTGTGTTGGCCAATGATATTTTTGCGCTAAAAACCATTGATCCATCAGCAGACAAAAACTGGTCTTTTTCGGTCATCGAAAATGTTAATGTCACTTTTGAAAGCTCACCCAATGCCAAAGCTGCTATCACCGCTGATATGCCGATTAGCTACGTTGGTGAAGCTGAAGATGGCTTTGCAAAATACAGATTGAGCTTGCAAAACTAATCCAGCACTGATTGGCGCAACTATTAATAGCTGCAAAGAAGCAAAAAACCACTATCGGGATTAACTCCAGTAGTGGTTTTTTTATGATCAAAATCCAAGACTCAGTATTTGTTCTAGCACAGCATTCTATTACCACAGGCTCAATTTCATTGAGTTTTTCTTCAAATCAAACATTTTACAAGCCTTGTAAATCCTCTAGTCCTTTCTACCCCAAGCAGCAAAATAGCGATTAATCAGACCGTCGTTACAATTAAGGAACATACGATCAAGTCCGGTGCGCCTCTGAATGCCCCTACGGGC
>ASZI01000260.1 GCA_000416315.1 Osedax symbiont Rs2
GCATCTGCCGCACTTTGTTGGGTGCTCGAAGCTATGCTTACAACGCTCTGAGAAATCTCCAGACTGGCAGCAGTTTGTTGCTCTGCCGCTGCCGCTATATCCATTGACATCTGTCGTACTTGCCCCAATTGTTGCACCATTTCAACCAGCGATTGTCCGGCGGTTTCGGTTTGCTGCAAGCTGGATTGCACTGCACTGCGACTTGAGTCCATCAAGGTCACAGCGCCTTTAACGCCCGATTGCAGTTTTTCTATCATCTGCTGTATTTCCTGAGTGGCACCTTGAGTACGACTCGCCAGGCTTCTTACTTCATCGGCGACCACCGCAAAGCCACGTCCTTGTTCGCCCGCTCGCGCCGCTTCAATAGCAGCGTTGAGTGCCAGCAGGTTAGTCTGCCCGGCAATCGAATTAATAACCTCGATAATGCGACCAATGTTGGCGGAGTCTTCATTGACCGAGTGAATCACTGTGGCTGCCTGTTCTATCTCATCGGCCAGTTCGGTTACTTGTTGTACGTTTTGTTGCATCAGCGATCTATTTTGATTGGCTGTAGTGTCTATATCTGTCACTCGCTGTTGTGCCATTTCCGCACTTTTAGCCACTTCTGCAACCGTCGCCGACATCTGGTTCATGGCAGTGGCTACTTGCTCAGTTTGCATTTGCTGTTCTTGCATCATCAGGTTGCTATTACTGCTAACTTGCGATGACTGACGTGCAGAGCCACTAATCTGGTCAGCAGTATCTTGAATATTACGTATCATTTGCTGCTGTTTTTCAACCAGTTCATTGACCCAAAGTGCCAGTTGGCCAAACTCGTCTTTAGAACTGATACTTAAACGTTGGCTCAGATCTCCATTGGCGATAACCTTTAGTATAGACATCACGCTGCGCAGTGAGTTGCGAATGTTACGACAAACCCAGACACCAATAACCACCGCAATTAGCACTGAGAGGGCGCTGACGACTATGTTAATCAACTGAGTAAGTTGCACTTGATCTTTGGTTTCATTTTTTACTATGTCGGCCAAATTCAGCGCATCATCCATCAGTGAATCTAAGGCCTCGGTGCTGCTTTTTACACTGCTGAGTAATTGCTCTAAGGTGGATTCTAGCTGCTGCTGTTGTTGCATCTTCTGTCTGTACAGTGCCAATAGCCCTTGCTCTTCAGATATAGCAGCAGAGACGACTGCCATATAGTTAGGCAGATCAGGGGCTGTATCACTACCACTAACTACCAGCTTTTGTAAGTTCTCCTGTAAACCACCCATACCAAAACCATAGCCTTCGCTGCTCAGCGACAGCGCTATCTCTTCTACTTGCTGCAAGCTATTGGCATCGGTCAATTGATTGAGTTTTTCCTCAACAACTTTGAGGTTTTCTTCTAATGCTCTGCCAATACTTTTTTCCTCGGAATTGAGGCCGTAGGTAATCAGTAATTTAATGTCATCGTAGAAAGTAGCTATCTCTAAATCCAGCTGTTGCTCTAGCAGAGTCAATTGCTTATTAGTGTTCAAAAAATTTATGTGGGTGGCCAAAGCAAGAGTGGCACTGGAAAAATAGCCATCGACCTTTTCATCCAGGGATACAATGGCAGTCTCAACTTGCGGATAGTGTTGACCAATCTCTAAAAGTTGCTGACGTTGCTTGGTATAGTCTTTCTGCTGTTGGGAAAAAGTCTGCTGCTGTAGCTGCAGTGCTTCATCGCTGCTATTGTCCATAAACAACATTAGCGCCTGGTTTGCAGAGAGTAAAGAAACGGCCATCTCACCGCTGTGTACTATGATAGGGGTGATTTGTTGGTTGGTTTTCTCCAGTTGACTATCAACTTTAGCCAAGCTGAAAAAGGAGATACTGCTGATAATGAGTAGCAGTATGACTAATATAGTGAAGCCACCGCCAATACGTTGAGTAACAGTTAAATTCATAGTTATGTTCCGCAAATTAAGTTCTACATTTAATGCAGTTCATCCATTAATCTGCATGTTTTAAAGCTATTCGCTTGCTCAGAGAATAGACATTAATTTATAGCAGGATTTACTGCGGTTTTACAGTGAATAGAACAATCCCCTGGGTATTAGTTATACTTTAGTCTTTTATTGGCAAATAAGACTGCATTCTAGAATATCTTATTAATACAGCCTTAATCTGTGCTAAATCCTTAATCATTGTTTCGCAAAGGTACTATTAGCTCATAACCTGGCGCTTCGGGTTCAATGTCTGTCATCTGCGATGGAAAACCTTTGCCTAATACTTGCACATCACAGGCATCTTCCAGACGGCGAATAATGTTGGGCGAGAACTCCCGGGGACCATAGCGGTTCTTTCCATCAGTGAATATTTCAACCATCAGTGGGGCGAGCTCTAAGGGCAGATTATGACGTTTAGCTATCTGATCAAACAGCCCGACATCTTTCAACACTAAATCCATAGTAAAACTAATGTCACGACTGCCGTTTAAGATCACCTGGGACTCCGTTTCATGCACAAAAGAATTACCCGATGATGCTTTAATCGCTTCGTAAGTCACATTCATATCCATGCCCAATACTTTGGCAGCAGTCAAAGCTTCAGACAGGGCGGCTAAGTGTACAGTGCACAAATAATTTGTAATCACTTTCAAGATAGAGGCAGAGCCTAGCTCACCGGTGTGCAATATCCTGCGACCCATGGTAGTCAGAACGGGTAGTACCCGTTCAAAGGTCTCACGCTTACAACCGGCGAAAATTGAGATATTGCCGGTGCCGGCGCGGTGACAGCCGCCGGATACCGGACAGTCAACCGGCAAGGCTCCTTTGGCTTCAACCAGAGCGGCTATGCGGCGCATTTCGGCCTCATCAGTGGTGCTCATCTCCAGCCAGATTTTACCTTGGCTAATGCCCGCCAATACACCATCATCGGCTTCCATCACTTGGGAGCACACTTGTGGAGAGGGCAGACAAGTGATAATGACATCACAATATTGTGCTAGCTCTCTGGCTGATGCTGCCTGTGTAGCGCCGCGCGAAACGAAGTCAGCGACAAATTCAGGATTTAAATCGCGCACCATCAGTGCATATCCATTTCGTAAAATGCTGCCTGCTAACTGACCACCGGCATTGCCCAGACCAATAAATCCAACTTTCATGATAAACCCCTATATAGAATGCTTTGTGTGGTGATCTTTAAAGTACCTGTTGCATTCTATGCGCGAAATCAGCGATGAAAAATTGATATTTATTTTAGCCATTGGTAAAAATAATCTTCCAAACTCCCAGAGATTCGAATAGTTTAGCTGCAGATTATCGATAAGCGTGTCGTTGATCTGCACTTTGCAACCATCACCGACAGTCCGGGAAAAAGAATGAGCAACAAAATCAATTTACGCAAGCTTCCACCTCTTAAATCATTAAAGGGCTTTGAAGCAGCGGCTAGACTATTAAGTGTAAGGGGCGCAGCGCAAGAACTGAACTTAACTCACCCGGCCGTCAGCCATCAAATACAATTACTTGAAAGTGACTTAGGAGTGAAACTGTTTTCTCGTGTGGGGCGTAACATATGCCTGACCAAAGTAGGGCATGGCTATTATATTTTTGTTCGCCAGGCGTTGCAGATCTTAATTCAAGGCAGTGAGGAGGTACGCGAAAATTGTACTGTGGAACCGCTGCGGTTTCAGACCTATATCAGTGTTTCTATTCGTTGGCTGGCACCTAGGTTGCATCAGTTTTGCATTGAGCAGCCCGATATCGATATTCAATTAAGCTCCTGCAGTCCAAACTGGGACTTCGATGAAAACAATGCTGACATAGGGTTAATCTACTCTACATCGCCAGTACAAAGACACTTGCACTGGATTGATTTTTTTGATCCCGAGTTCTTTCCGGTCTGTTCTCCCAAACTGATCAGAGCCGCTAAAGGTAAAATAACACTGCAGCAGTTGAGTGAATACCCGTTGCTAAAAGTTTCAGGAGAAGAAAAGTATTGGAGTTGGGGGCAGTGGTTTAAATCGGCAGGCAGCGGTAGCAACAGCTACCATTCATCCATAGAAGTAGATACTTCTGCAGCCGCGATTGAAATGGCGATCAATGGAGAAGGCGTTACTTTAGTCAGTGCACCTCTGGTGGCGGCGGATTTAGCATCGGGACGTCTGGTAAAACCTATAGATCACAGCTCCACTGGCAATGGGAAATGGGGGTTGGTATGTCATCAATCAACGCTGAATGACCCGCGAGTCGATGTGTTTGTAAATTGGCTACAGGCACAGAGAATGCAAGGTTAACAAGGCTGCAAACGCTGGGGATTTATCTGAGATGATTATCCTCTGTTTAAACTCTTAAATCCCTGATAAGCCGTTAAATTTGTAGCTTGACCACTTCAAACAAGCTAACCAGATCTTCTAAAACATTAGCTTGTTGACAAAGGCCAGCCGCAGCCGCAAGCTTTAGGTCCTTAAACGACTGCGCTGCAGGCCTATCTTAAGATTCCTAGATTAAGCTAATAGCGCATCCGCTTTGCAACAACAGAACACCGCTGCTGTCAGTGTCTTCCTCTAAATAGAAACGGTTAAAA
>ASZI01000261.1 GCA_000416315.1 Osedax symbiont Rs2
ATATTGGGGGCCATATCTGAAATTACAAGGTCTGCAGCCGCTCCCCCCATTACATTTAAAATCTCATTTAACACCGACTCTTCAGTGAAGTCACCCTGGATAAATTCAACCCCGGCCATCGAATCCATAGGCAAAATATCAGAGGAGACTCCCCGACCCTTATCGCCGACTAATTCAGCAGCTACCTGCGACCAACCCCCAGGGGCAGCCCCCAAGTCAACCACTGTCATACCGCTGCGAAATATCTTATCTTTTTCCTGCAATTCCAACAACTTAAAACTAGCCCTAGATCTATAGCCCTGCTCTTTTGCCATTTTCACATAAGGATCAGACAAGTGCTCTTGCAACCAGCGACCACTACTTTTTGATTTTGCCAAAATATATTCTCAATTACTTTGTTGCCTAACTTAAGCTAACACTTACTCAAGGGAAAAAAAATGCTAGAATAGCGCCTTGATCACTACTCTAATAATACTCGATCTTCATTATAAGGCACTATAGCCTACGCAACAGCAAACCAAGGTATTTTTACAAGATGAGCATCACCTCAGAGCAAAGAAAGCACTTTCGCACTTTAGGGCATAAACTTAACCCTCTAGTCACAGTGGCAGGCAAAGGCCTGACTGAAAACCTACAGCTTGAAGTTGACCGGGCATTAGAAGACCACGAACTGATCAAAGTTAAGTTTTCAATTGCCGACCGCGATATCAAGAAACAAATGATCCGCGAACTCTGCAATGTTGTGGAAGCAGAAATTGTTCAGGAAATTGGCCACATTGTACTTATGTACCGCGCCTCCCTGGAAGCAAATCCTAAACTATCCAACATCTTACGGGCAACTGGCCAGTAATCTACAGCTCGCTTAGCTTAGCTAGGCAACTGCCAGTATAATCAGATGCAGCTACTTCGCTAGCTGCATCTAGTTAACCGCTATAGATGCTCTACCTTTTCTACTTCGAACTCAACAATACCTTTTGGGGTCTGAATACTGGCCACTTCACCTTCAAGCTTGCCAATTAATCCCCGGGCAATCGGCGAGTTTACAGATATTTTTAACTGCTTAATATTTGCCTCGTCATCACCGACTATTTTGTAACATACTTCTTCATCAGTGTCGCAGTTGATCATATGCACTGTAGTCCCGAAGATAACCTTACCGCTGTAGGGAATTTCGGTGACATCTATCACTTGTGCATTTGACAACTTACTCTCTAACTCTTGTATCCGCCCCTCGGTAAAACTTTGCTCTTCTCGCGCTGCGTGATACTCAGCATTTTCTTTAAGATCCCCATGCTCTCTAGCAGTGGCAATATCTTTGATAATTCTCGGCCGCTTTTCTGATTTTAGATAATCTAACTCTTCGCGAAGCTTTGTCTCTCCCGCGACTGTCATTGGCACACGACTCATTTTCTAACTCCCTTAATAAAAAACGGCGAGCTCTCGCCCACCGTCATACAAATTTTAAGACTAGGGCTTATGCATAAACCCTGTTTTAGATACTCTTTAATGCATATCTTGTAAGCGACGCACCACTTTTTCTTCACCGTATGTCAGCGCCATGACAATGGCCTGCGCACCGGCGATAGTTGTAGTGTAGGGCACTTTATGCTGCAGCGCACTGCGACGAATTTCCGCCGAGTCCGTCGTAGACTGACGCCCCTCCGTAGTATTGACCACGTAGCTTATTTCATCATTCTTAATCATGTCAACAATATTTGGCCTTCCCTCCATTACTTTGTTGACTCGCTCTACCGCAAAACCACTATCCACTAAGGCTTTCGCCGTACCTTCAGTAGCGCAAAGGATAAAACCTTTCTCAACAAGCGACTTGGCCACATCCAGCGCACCCGATTTATCCATATTGCGCACGGATATAAACGCTTTACCGGGAACCGGCAAAACATCGCCGGCGCCGATGGTCGCCTTCATAAATGCCTCTCCGAAACTATCACCCGAGCCCATTACCTCACCCGTTGATTTCATTTCTGGTGATAAAACAGGATCGACTCCCTGAAACTTGTTAAACGGGAACACCGCTTCTTTAACATGCATCAATTCAGGAATAATTTCCTCGGTAAAACCAATTTGCTCAAGAGACTGCCCCAACATCACCCGAGTGGCGATACTGGCCAGCGAGTGACCGATACACTTAGAGACAAAAGGTACAGTACGCGAGGCGCGCGGGTTGACTTCAATGACATAAATCTCACCGTCCTGATAGGCCAGCTGAGTATTCATCAAACCTATCACACCTAGCTCAAGCGCCATCTTTTTAACTTGCTCACGCATCTCATCTTGCACATCTTTGGGCAAGTTATAAGGAGGAAAAGCACAAGCTGAATCCCCAGAGTGAACCCCGGCTTGCTCGATGTGCTGCATGATAGCGCCAATCACCACCCGCTCACCGTCACAGATAGCATCGATGTCCACTTCTATGGCGTTATTGAGGAAGTAATCCAGCAGTACCGGCGCCTCATTGGAGACTTGTACCGCCTCTTTCATGTAGCGGCGCAACTCCTCTTCTTTGTAGACGATTTCCATAGCGCGCCCACCTAATACGTAAGAGGGGCGAACCACCAGTGGATAGCCAATTTTGGCTGCCTCTGTGACTGCCGCTTCGACGGAGCGAACAGTGGCGTTTTCAGGCTGCTTCAGACCCAGACGCTGAATCATCTGCTGGAACTGCTCCCGGTCTTCGGCGCGATCGATAGCCTCAGGCTCTGTACCAATAATAGGTACTCCGGCGCGCTCCAGTTCAACGGCTAATTTAAGCGGCGTCTGACCACCGTATTGAACTATCACTCCTTTAGGCTTTTCAACTTCAACTATTTCCAATACATCTTCCAGAGTTACCGGCTCAAAGAACAGTCGATCTGAGGTATCGTAGTCGGTGGACACTGTCTCGGGATTACAGTTGACCATAATGGTCTCAAATCCCTGCTCACGCGCCGTTAATGCAGCATGTACACAACAGTAATCAAATTCAATCCCCTGACCGATACGGTTTGGACCACCACCCAATATCATAATCTTGTCACGGGTCGACGGCCTTGCTTCACACTCTTCTTCATAAGTGGAATACATGTAAGCGGTATCTGTGGCAAATTCAGCAGCACAAGTATCAACGCGCTTATAAACCGGGCGAATACCCATGCGTTGACGCTGCTTACGAAAAGTCTTTTCCGGCACACCTAGCAACGTAGCCAGACGGGCATCGGCAAAGCCTTTGCGCTTGAGACGGAATATTTTCTCGGCATTTAGATCGTGCAGCGCGGTTTTTGCCAGCGCTTGTTCATCCTTAATCAGATCTTCAATCTGCACCAAGAACCATGGATCGACACCGGACAGAGCGTACAACTCTTCTACCGACATACCCATGCGAAAAGCATCGCCAATGTACCAGAGGCGATCGGCACCGGGCTGCTTCATTTCGCTGACAATATCAGTGCGGGCATCTTCGTGCTCGATATCAACAAAAGTATCAAAACCAGCCACGCCAATTTCCAGACCACGCATGGCTTTTTGCAGCGACTCCTGGAAAGTACGACCTATGGCCATCACCTCACCCACCGACTTCATCTGCGTGGTTAAACGGTCATTGGCCTGGGGGAATTTCTCGAAGGTAAAGCGTGGAATTTTAGTGACCACATAATCAATAGATGGCTCAAAAGACGCCGGGGTGCGACCACCGGTGATGTCGTTTTGTAACTCATCCAAAGTGTAACCAATAGCCAGTTTGGCTGCGATTTTAGCAATTGGGAAACCAGTTGCCTTGGATGCCAGCGCAGAAGAGCGAGACACTCGCGGGTTCATTTCAATAATGACCATGCGACCGTCTTTAGGATTAATACCGAACTGGACGTTGGAACCACCGGTTTCTACCCCAATTTCACGCAACACTGCCAAAGAGGCATCACGCATGATCTGATACTCTTTATCAGTCAAGGTCTGCGCCGGAGCAACAGTGATAGAATCGCCAGTGTGCACACCCATAGCATCAAAATTTTCGATCGCGCAAATAATGATACAGTTATCATTTTTGTCGCGAACCACTTCCATCTCGTATTCTTTCCAACCGATTAACGATTCATCGATTAAAATTTCAGTGGTCGGAGATAAATCCAGACCGCGCTGACAAATCTCTTCAAATTCTTCGCGGTTGTAGGCGATACCACCGCCGGATCCACCCATAGTAAATGATGGGCGGATAATAGCTGGAAAGCCTACCATGTCCAGAACCTTAAACGCCTCTTGCATGTCGTGAGCGACGTCGGCACGCGGGCATTCAAGACCAATTTTTTTCATCGCCTTATCAAAACGGCTGCGGTCTTCTGCTTTATCTATGGCATCGGCGTCGGCACCGATCATTTCAACGCCGTATTTTTTCAGTACCCCTTCACGCTCCAGATCTAAGGCGCAGTTAAGTGCCGTCTGACCACCCATAGTAGGCAAAATAGCATCGGGACGTTCTTTTTCGATGATTTTAGCGACTGTTTCCCATTTAACCGGCTCAATGTAAGTAGAGTCGGCCATTCCCGGGTCGGTCATAATGGTCGCGGGATTGGAGTTAACCAAAATAACCCGATAACCCTCTTCGCGCAGCGCCTTACAAGCTTGAGCACCTGAGTAATCAAATTCACAGGCCTGACCAATAATAATTGGGCCAGCACCTAAGATAAGTATGCTTTTTAAATCCGTACGTTTTGCCATAGTAGTAACCGCTAAATCTGTTGTCTGTCGAAAAGCTCTCAATAATACGAGAGCGTTAGCATCGGAGTCTTCAACCTTTATTTTTTACGCTGCTCTATCTCTCGGATAAAGCGATCAAATAAAGGTGCTACGTCTCTAGGGCCTGGACTCGCCTCAGGATGACCCTGAAAACTAAAGGCCACGGTATCTGTGCGCTCAATTCCTTGCAGCGACTGATCAAATAGAGATCTATGGGTCGCCCGCATGTTATCCGGTAATGAATCCTCATCGACAGCGAAACCATGGTTCTGACTAGTGATCATCACTTTTCCAGTTGCCAGATCTTTAACCGGATGGTTGGCCCCATGATGGCCAAACTTCATCTTGATAGTTTTAGCGCCACTGGCCAGAGCCAGCAACTGGTGCCCAAGGCAGATGCCAAATATTGGCGTTTTAGTCTCAAGAATTTCTTTAATCGCTGCGATAGCATAATCGCAGGGCTCCGGATCTCCCGGGCCATTGGACAAAAACACCCCATCTGGGTTCATTGCCAGCACTTCACTGGCGGGAGGAGTCGCCGGGACTACCGTTAATTTACAGCCGCGCTCTACCAACATGCGCAATATATTGTGCTTGGCGCCAAAATCGTAAGCAACTACGTGGTGCTCCAGCTCTGCTTCCGGGCGATCCAACGCTCCCACGCCCAACTGCCAAGTTGAAGAGACCCACTTGTAAATTTTATCAGTAGTCACTTCTTTGGCTAAATCCAAACCTTTAAGGCCTGCAAAAGCCTTTGCCTGTGCAACTGCTGCCTCTGCATCTATTTGCTCTGAGCTATCCGCGGCGATCACACAACCACTTAAAGAGCCTTTTTCTCGCAGGATACGTGTTAATTTGCGAGTATCTATGTCCGCAATAGCAACTACGTTGTTATCCAGCAAATACTGATCGAGTGGTTTTTCATTACGAAAACTGCTCGCCGTCAGTGGCAAATCACGAATCACTAATCCGGCAACAGAAGTACTGTCAGACTCACGATCTTCATCGTTGGTCCCAACATTACCAATATGCGGGTAAGTTAGCGTTACTATTTGGCGGCTATAGGATGGATCCGTCAAGATCTCTTGGTATCCAGTCATTGAAGTGTTAAAAACAACTTCACCTGTAGATGTCCCATTCGCACCGATAGCGATCCCATTGAAAACACTCCCGTCTTCAAGTGCCAATATGGCCGGTCTTGTCAAAGCAACCTCCCCACTTAATGTGCGATATAAACTAATTTTTGATGGCGTATGTGCAAAAAAAGCGAGTGCTTTAGATAAAACATTCTCGCTTTTTTATTGCTGTATTTTGTGTTGCTGCCAGAGCTGAGGCAAACGGCGGCATTCTATAGCAAACAACCGCTTTTGTCTATGCTAATAGCACCTAAGTCGCTGCTTTTGAGCGACAAAATGCGTTGTTTTACAAACAACATATTAGACCAAATGGTCAGATTTCAGCTAACGCTTTGATTAATAAAAGCACAGTGGATAAACCTCAAACCAAGCAGTGGAAATTTTTCTAAGCCCAGAAAAATGACGAAATTATATCGATACTTATTGGCGGGCAAAAAAAAGCGGCTCTGCACTAATAATGCAAAGCCGCCTGAGACCCTCTACTGCTGAAATTAATCAACAGCGACTATGCTTATGCCTTAGGGCGCATCGCCGGGAATAAAATAACATCGCGAATAGAATCACAGTCGGAAAAGAACACCCCCAGACGATCAATGCCAATCCCCTCCCCCGCCGTTGGCGGCAAACCGTATTCCAGTGCATTGATATAGTCTTCATCGTAATGCATTGCCTCATCATCTCCCGCTTCCAGGTCAGCCACTTGATCTTTAAACCGCTGTGCCTGATCTTCTGAATCATTGAGCTCTGAGAAACCGTTGGCCACTTCACGACCCCCGACAAAGAATTCAAATCTATCGGTGATAAAAGGGTTGTCGTCGTTGCGGCGCGCCAGCGGCGATACTTCAGCAGGATACTCGGTGATGAAGGTCGGGCTATCGAGGTTATCTTCGACTGTTTTTTCAAATATCTCAATCTGGATTTTACCCAAGCCATAGCTATTCTTTAAAGGCACGCCAAGCTTTTTAGCGACAGCTGTCGCCGCCTCTAAGGTATCGATGTCCGCTGCACTCAACTGCGGGTTGTAATGCAAAATCGAGTCAAAAACACTGATCCGGGCAAAAGGTTGCGACAAGTCATAGTCTTTTTCCTGATACCTGACAGTTGTCGACCCCAAGACATCTTGCGCAAGCGTGCGCATCATCTCTTCGGTTAAATCCATCAAGTCATTGTAATCAGCATAGGCCTGATAAAACTCTAACATAGTGAACTCAGGGTTATGACGAGTCGATAAGCCTTCGTTTCTGAAGTTGCGGTTTATTTCAAAGACTCGCTCGATTCCACCGACAACCAAACGCTTTAAGTACAGCTCAGGTGCGATGCGTAAATACATATCGCGCCCCAGTGCATTGTGATGAGTAATGAACGGACGTGCAGCCGCTCCACCCGGGATCACCTGCAACATGGGCGTTTCAGCTTCCACAAAACGACGCTCAACCAAGAAATCACGGATTCCCGCAACCATTTTAGAGCGAATTTCAAAAACTCTACGCGATTGCTCATTAGTAATCAGGTCGACGTAGCGCTGTCGATAGCGCATTTCAGTATCTTGCAAGCCTTTATGCTTGTCCGGCAGCGGACGCAAGCTCTTGGTCAGCAATTGGTACTCGCCCAAATCAACGTAAAGATCACCTTTACCCGACTTATGTAATATGCCCGTTACACCGATGATATCGCCTAAATCTAAGGACTTAGCAAAAGGGCGTGCCGCTTTATTAACATAAAACTGGATCCGCCCTGTCATGTCTTGAATAACACCAAAGGCACCGCGGTTAAGCATCACACGACCACCAATGCTGACACTAATCGCTAACTGCTCGAGCTCTTCCTTGGTTTTATCACCGTGCTCTTCGAACAAGTCCTGAGCGTAACTATCACGTCTGAATTTATTCGGGTAAGCTCCGCCATTGGCCTTAAGTACATCTAACTTTGCGCGACGCTCTGCGATTAAACGGTTTTCATCCTGCTGTTCATTAATATCTGACATTTTTTAAGCCTGTAGTTTTTTTATAGCCCAGCTTTTAAGCTGGCCACGATAAATTGATCTAGATCGCCATCCAACACTCTGTCGCAGTTGGATGTCTGAGTGTTGGTACGTAAATCTTTAATCCGCTGATCGTCTAATACATAAGAGCGGATCTGACTTCCCCAGCCAATATCTGCCTTAGTATCTTCAACATCTTGTGCCGCAGAAGACCTTTTGAGCATTTCCATCTCGTACAATTTAGCTCTTAGCTGCTTCATACAAGTATCTTTATTTTGGTGCTGCGAGCGCTGTGCCTGGCTCTGCACTACTATTCCTGAGGGACCGTGAGTTATCCGCACTGCAGACTCAGTAGTGTTAACGTGCTGGCCACCAGCACCGGACGCTCTATAGACATCGACACGCAAATCGGCAGGGTTAATATCGATTTCAATATTGTCATCGATTTCTGGAGAGACGAACACTGAACAAAATGAAGTATGCCTGCGACCACTGGAGTCAAATGGCGACTTGCGAACCAGACGATGCACGCCGGTTTCAGTGCGCAGCCAACCAAAAGCGTATTCACCTTCGTAGCGTATCGTAGCACTTTTAATACCAGCCACGTCGCCAGCAGAAACTTCCAGCAGCTCAACTTTAAAGCCCTTGCTTTCACCCCAGCGCAGAAACATCCGCAACACCATCTCTGCCCAATCTTGTGCCTCTGTACCACCGGAGCCCGATTGAATGTCTAAAAAGGCATTATTGGCATCTGCTGAACCTGCAAACATACGGCGAAACTCTAAAGCGTCCAATCTTTTTAGCAATACAGCCACTTCCGCTTCGACTTCTGCAACCGACTCTGGATCATTTTCTTCAACGGCCATTTCCAGTAGCTCTCGAGAATCTTCCGCCCCTGCTAACAGCTGTTCTAATGTGCTGACAGTATTTTCCAGTGATGAGCGCTCTTTACCTAGCTTCTGGGCATTTTCCGGATCGTTCCACACTTCTGCAGATTCTAATTCGCGCGTCACTTCTTCAAGGCGATCTTTCTTTTCTGCATAATCTAAATATCTATACAACAACTTAGTGCGCGCTTCGATATCTTTCAAGTTTAAGATTATTGGATTAACTTCCATTATAGGCTCTTTGCTAGACTCATTTAAAAGGTAACTGTTGGCCCTTTTTCGCTGCTATCACTTAAAGTGGATGATGCTTTGAAACGCTGCAATGCTATCTCTGGCGTCTGTTACGAAAAAAGGCTGCGTATTTTAACCTATGCCGGGCCAGGTTTAAATCATTCCTTAACATTGACTGGAAAAACCTGCATATATCTGTGTACACAACTTGTTTAAGCCCCAGCGAATTCGCTATGATTGGCGCTCCAACCAAAAGCACAAGCGAACAACCAGCAGATGAAAGCATTAATTCAAAGAGTCACTCAAGCGAAAGTCGAAGTAGCAGGTAGCTGTATTGGCGCCATAGATAACGGCATACTATTACTGTTGGGGGTAGAAAAAAGCGACACTACTGCCTGTGTAGACAAGATGCTAAAGAAAATATTAAATTATCGTATATTTTCAGACAGTAATGGAAAAATGAATTTGAGCCTCAGCAACACCAATGGCGGGCTGCTGATTGTCTCGCAATTCACTTTAGTGGCACAAACCAACAAAGGATCGCGACCCGGTTTCTCTGTCGGTGCCAGCCCGGAGCACGGGCAGTTTATCTACGATGATTTTGTAACTAAGGCCAAGGTCACACACGGCGATATCGCCTGCGGAGAGTTTGGTGGCGATATGCAAGTCAGCTTGATCAATGACGGCCCGGTCACTTTTATGTTCGAGATCAACGACTAATTACTCTATGATTGCAGCCTGACTTGTATGTTCCAGATCAACGACCAGCTTCTCTACAACTGCAGTCTAACTTGTATATTCCAGATCAACGACCAGCTTCTCTACAACTGCAGTCTAACTTGCATGCTCAAGATCAACGACCAGCTACTGCAAAGTGACAGGTGCACCAGATGCGCTGGCAAACAAGCTAGTTTCAACACCCCAGTCCAGCGCCAGCGCTCCGCGGTGAATAAGTGATAATAATTGGTGCAGCTGTGCGTAAGTCAATTTACTTACAGCAACCGCCGTCTCTGATCCGCTGAGGAAAAAACTTAACTGATAACTCTGATCCTTACAACTGATATCTAAGCGGCGCAAAATTTTCGGCTCTGCTTCACTGGCACTCGCCTGGGAGCCTTCACTGTCATTAGATGCTGTTTCAGTGATATTATCGCTCTCTAACTGTGCGCTCTGATGTTCAAACAGCGCCATCGCCCCCTGATGCTCAGCAGGTAAATTAGCGATACTCGGCGAGGTTTTCTTGACCAACTCAACGGCGGCATTTAGCAAGCGCAACGCCAGCCTGCGAGTAAACCAAAAACTGACTTCCTCACCTTCAGTATACAAATTCCCGGTCAACCGTATCCGATCTTGCAGTTCATTGTACTCAAAGGTAAATGCTTCAATCCTGATACTTGACATCTATCAATATTCCCCTAGCCGTAGAACTAGCCACCTGTCATATTCATAAACCGAACCACTTGCACCTCACCACCTATAGTAAATTCGTGCTCCTTAGGTTTATTACCCATCGCTGCAATTAAATGCCGCTTGAGAATGTCAATATCACCCTTGTTATCACGAATAATCTGCTTCAGGTCGACAGCATTTTCATTGCCTAGGCAAAGTAGCAGCTTGCCTTCTACTGTCACCCGCACACGATTGCAATCGCCACAGAAGTTGTGACTGTGCGGGGAGATAAAACCAATTTTGCTGGGGCTATCCGCCATTGTCCAGTACACAGAGGGGCCGCCAGTATTTATGGTCGAACGCAATAATGGATATTGCGCTTGTATGCTTTGCAGAATATCATCACTGGAATAGTAAGTATCTGCACGATCATGAGAGCTAATCGCCCCGAGCGGCATCTCTTCAATGAACGAGATATCAATGCCTTTTTCTCTGACGTAATTGACTAAGTCTAATACCTCGTTATCATTACGTCCTTTCATCACTACGGCATTGAGTTTAATGTTTTCAATACCCGCTGCAATCGCCGCATCAATTCCGGCAAAAACCTGTTCAAGTTTCCCTATACGGGTCATCTCTTTGAACAGCACAGGGTCTAAACTATCCAGTGACACATTAATCCTATTAACCCCGGCTTTTTTCAAATCAACGGCATATTTTTCCAACTGAGATCCGTTAGTCGTCAGGCAAAAATCTTTCAACCCCGCCAGCGCACCTATACCATTAAACAGTGATAACACGTCGCGCCGAACCAGTGGTTCCCCCCCGGTCAGACGGATTTTATCAACACCCAATTCGGTAAATGCACGGGCTATCAACTGAATTTCTTCCAGCGACATGACCTGCTCGCGAGGCAAAAATGTCATTTTTTCATCCATACAGTAGACACAGCGAAAATCACATCGATCAGTGACCGACATACGCACGTAAGTTATTGTGCGACCAAACTGGTCTATCAATTTTGTATCTGACATTTTTACCTTCACTTTTGACTTAACCACAACCCAGGCGATGCCAACATTGTTTATTACTATTAGTTGCCGGCCTTAGCTTTGGCCCAATCGCTTAAATACTTATCCAGCTTATTGGCGAATTGCTGACGATCCTGCTGCGACATTTTAGCCGGCCCGCCCGATTGAATTCCACTGCTGCGCAACGTCTCTAAGAAGTCGCGCATATTCAACCTTGCTTTAATATTATCACTGTCTAATACTTCGCCGCGCGAGCTCAATACCAGCGCGCCTTTTTCTATCACTTCTGCTGCCAGAGGTATATCACTGGTAATCACCAGGTCTTTTTCGACACAGCGTCTGACAATTTCATCATCTGCAACATCAAAACCTGCAGCGACCCGCAATGACTTTATATTATCCACTTTTGGCACATTTATATATTGATTTGCCACAAAACATAATGAGATTTTACTGCGTTGAGCGCTGCGAATTAAAATTTCTTTAACTACACTTGGACATGCATCTGCGTCCACCCAAATCGTCATTGAAAAGCCTTTGTATTTAAATTTAAAGTTAGTTAGCTGTTTTGCTACCTTGCACAGGCGATATATTTGCCACTTACCATTGCCTAGGCCTGCTAGGCTATAAGCGGACTCACTTTAACGCTTTTGCCGCTAAACACAACCTTTTATAGTCTGCGTTGCAGCGCCTCATATCAGGAACTTTTAAGCATGCCCGAATACGGCGTCGAGTAATATTACAAATTATCCTAAAGCGCTGCTGTATCTATACGAAAAAGCTTTAGAATAACTCAGTATGTGAATTATAAAACTAAGCGGCAGGATTAATAAGTGCATCAGCAACAGCAACAGATGTCCAGTGGACAACTATACTTACCACTGTGTAAAGAGCTCTCTGAACAGCGCAAGCGAGCTAAAGCACTGTGCTATGAGTACAACCGTAGCCACCCGGATCACAAAGGCAAAAGACAGCAGATATTAAGCAAGTTGTTAGGCTGCACTAACAAAGCGGTGATTGAAGCAGATTTTCACTGTGATTATGGATACAACATCCTGCTTGGAAAAAATTTTTACGCCAATCATCACTGCACCATCCTCGACGGGGCAACTGTGACTATTGGTGACAATGTCATGCTCGGCCCTATGGTTAATATCAGCACTTCCAGCCACCCTCTATCACCGCAACTTCGAGCACAAGGATTCGCCACGGCAAAACCAATTATCATTCAAGACAATGTCTGGATCGGTATGGGTGCACAGATACTTGCAGGGGTGACTATAGGCGAGAATTCGGTAATAGCCGCAGGGGCGGTGGTCAACAGAGACATTGCCGCCAATACATTGGCTGCGGGAGTGCCGGCAATCGCCATCAGACACTTCAGCTGTGAGACGACTGTTTAATCAGGCTATGCTAGCCAAAGAGCTTTTCAAGTAGCAGGATTTGGTTATTCATCCTCTGAACCAGGGTTGCGTATTTCAGCGACAAAGTCATAACAGTCTCCAGGAAAATACGAGCGGGTGAATTCCATCGGTGTACCGTCTTTCAACAGGCCCAGACGCTCGATATATAATACGGCGCTGTGCACAGCGATGTTTAACAGCTCTGCTCTTTTGGCGTCTATCGAGGTTGCACGAATTTTTTGCAGGGCTTTGACTGGACGAAAGCCATTCTCTGCCAAAGTCTGGTATAGCGACACTGAAACAGTAAAAGGGCTATCCAGAAACTTGCGTGGCAGTGACGCCAGCTCCAACGCCATTGGTTGACCATCGGCGGTACGTAATCGATAAAGCCGCACCACTTCATCAACCTCTGTCAATTTAAGCGCTTTTTGCTCTTCTTCTGTCGCTAGCCCCAATGATCGGTCCAGCCATTTGGAACCTGCTAACTGGCCGCGCTCGGCCATAACCTCAGTATAACTTTTCAGGTAGTTTAGTGGCTGCTGGATACGATCGGTGACAAATGTACCCGCCCCCTGTCGCTGGGTAAACAGACCCTCTTTCACCAGGTCATCTATAGCGCGGCGCACTGTCACCCTGGACACATTCAACTCAGCTGCGATTTCCCGCTCCGGCGGTATAGTATCCCCAGACTTAAGTACCCCTTCATCCACCGCTTCACGTATACGCTTTTGTAACTGCATATACAGCGGCCGCGACTCCCGGGAAATCGCCTCAGGTCCTTGGAAAATTCGGTAAATTAAGCTTGTTGATGTACCCATAGGTAACTTTTATATCCTTTGTGTTATTTAAGCTATCGCCTTGAGTCGTGCCAACTCCGCCGGTGATTTTGTATTACCTGCTCTCTGTCTTTTCAGCGCTATACCATCGGCATTAAAAACGTGCACATTTGACGGATCAAAACAAATCTCAATGCTTTCACCTATAGTAGTGGTACTCTCCCCCGAAGTACGCATCACCATTTCAGTACCATCGTCCAGAGACAGATACAGATAACTCGCCTCACCTAACTGCTCTACCAGTGCCACACTGACTGATAGCCGCTGCGACAGATCAGCATCTTCACTGAGGTTTTCAGGTCTGATGCCAAATGTGACGTCATCATCCAAGTTACAGCCTTCTACGTCAACAAATGCTTTAGTGATAGCCCCTGTAGATAAACGCAGCACTAAGTGATCGGTTTCGATTTCTTGTATTTTAGCAGCTATAAAATTCATTTTTGGAGAGCCGATAAAACCGGCGACAAATTGAGTTTTTGGATGCTGGTACAACGCTAAAGGTGTACCACACTGCTCAACCCGACCCTCGTTCATCACGACGATTTTATCACCTAAGGTCATAGCCTCTGTCTGATCGTGAGTCACATAGATAATTGTCGCCCCCAGCTCTTGATGTAGTTTGCCTATCTCTACTCTGGTCTGTACTCGCAGTGCTGCATCTAAATTCGACAGCGGCTCGTCAAACAA
>ASZI01000262.1 GCA_000416315.1 Osedax symbiont Rs2
ATATTGTCAGTTAATGATAGCCAGTGTTGCCAATCAGACCTGTCTTGCGTGGGATGAATGCGTACTTGGTTAATTGCCTGGGCAACAGTGAGTAATTGCTGTTTTTGACAGATGGCGGGATGATAGATTGGCGCCATGAATTCGCAGCGCAAATTGTTGCCGGCATAACGCGCATCAGGGTATTTCTCGCCAAAAAGCGCAATATCATAACCACCGCTGTCCAGATTAATATTCACTCCCGCTTGAAACCATGCCAGAGTTAAATTCACCTGCAAATTGGGATGCAACTTTCTAAATTTGTGCAATCGGGGGGCTAGCCAGCGCGCGGCCAGGCTAGTTTCTACCTTTATTTTAAGCTCACCTTGCAGCGAGGGTGCTAATTGATAAATTGCTCGATTGAGCTCCCCAAATTGTCTGGACAGTAGCATGGATAATTCCTGCCCTTCACTGGTTAACTGCAGAGCTCGATGTAAGCGGATAAATAAGCAAAAACCAAGGTTATCTTCGAGTTGCCGTATTTGCCGACTAACTGCGCTTTGAGTGACATTGAGTTCGGTTGCAGCATGGGTAAAACTTAAATATCGGGCGGCAGCTTCAAATACTCGTAAGGTATTTAAAGAATGAGGCAGGTGGTAGTGGCGTTTAAGTGCATGGCGTTGCATGGTTTTCTCGGCATAGATTACTGGCATGAGTTTTATGCATTCCAGATTGACATATTGCTCGTTTGAAAACCACTGAACATTCAATTAGTTTGATTGGAATTGGACAAGTTCACGAAAATTGAGGGAATAAAGGTGAAAAATTTAGCTAAGTTTGCAGTACCTTTAATCATTTCGCAGTTAGTCGCTCAGTTAATGGTGCTGTCGGATATTTGGATGATGGCGCGCATCGGTGTCACTAGCATGGCAGCCGGAGGCCTCGCAGGTTCGGTGTTTGGTTTTATTTTTGTGGTTGTGATGAGTCTGATAGGCTCGGTTACTAACCTGCTGGCTATTGCCCAAGCTGAAAAACAGCACAACCTTGGCAATAATGTGCAAATGAGAGGGATTTTAAAAGGTGCCATCTTATTATCTGTACTGATCAGTATGGCTTTATTGCCGCTATTTTATCTATTACCGGCTCTATTGCTAATGACAGGGCAGCCAGCAGAAATTATTGACCCCAGCATGCTTTATTTGCATTCGCTAAAGTGGTCAATGCTACCTAACCTGTTGATCGTGGTGTTTCGTGGCTTAGCGCTCGCCTTAGGCTCTCCTCGCTCGGTTTTATGGGTATCAGTAATTACCGTAATACTGAATATTGTATTTAGTTATATACTCGCATTCGAATTGGAATATGGCATTGCCGGCATAGGTTATGGTACCTCATTAGCTGCCTGGATCATGGCGGTTTGTTACGCCCTGTGGTTATTTCGCCAACCACAGTTTGTTCCCTATAAACCTTGGGCTAAATGGTTTGAATATAAAATCTCCAGCATCAAGCCTATATTATTCATGGGATTGTCCGTTGCTTTGGCAACGATGACGGAGTTTGGTTTGATTTCTGGTGCCGCTTTGATGGCGGGTACTCTAGGAGTGGGATCCCTAGCTGCCCACCAAATTGCCCTGCAGATATTGAGTTTCTCCTGGTGCATTTCTTATGGTTTTGCTCAGGCAACCTCCATATTAGTGAGTCATCAATACGGTAGTTCCAGAGACAAACAGGCCATTGTTAAAGTGGCGCGCCATGGCTTGATCCTGGCTAGCTCATCGAGTGTATTAATAGGTCTGATGTTCAGTATTAACCCCGAATGGTTATCTCAGTGGTTTGCCAGGCCTGGAGATGCATTATTTGACGAGCTGGTGGATGTTTTACCGAGCTTGATGTTGGTAGCTGCAGCTTGTTTTGTGGTTGATGCCTGGCAATTGACTGGGTTAAATATCTTGCGCGGTATGAAAATAGTGTTTGCTCCGGCTTTAATCACTGCTGTTGGTTATTTATTGGCGGGCCTGCCAGCCGCCCGGGATTTTTTGCAGAGTTTTTAACTGCAAGGCATATGGATGGGGATAGGGTTAGGCCTTGCGCTAACAGGTTGCTTATTGATGGTACAAGTATCGATAAATTTGAAAAAGCTGGCTAGTTGACTGATCAAAAGCTAAGCGGGATCACGAGTCTATCAAGCAGTCAGGTTATAGAAACCCTTTGGCAATCTTTAAGACATAAATGGCTGCTGCTCATTTCATTAATCAGAACATTGGCGAAAATTGTACTGAAATGAGCTTGCAACTATCAGCATTGAATATCCAGGGGTAAGCAATATAGCGGGAATATGCAACTTGCTGAGTACTATAGCGACCTAGGTGGATGCTGTCGTATATTCAGTTGCATCTTAGCTTTACCCAGTATTAACACAGGCGAAAGGCTGTGCTGTAATGGCACTCTTGAAGATAGTGCAGCGCTACTGTTAAATAATTTTTATTCAAGGACTGAATTATTCAAACATGCTGCATGAGGTTTAAAGAGCACGGCCTATTTGAGATAGAAACCCAAGCTATTTCCTGAGTGCTTTTTGTCACAGCTGTAATCTGTCAGCTACAGTATCTCTCTGGATTACTTTTAATGCCCCGCAATGTGATCAACGCTGGTCGCTTTAGGCCGTTGTATTGCAAAATTTAGTTTTATTATGTTGGTTATTTTTAGATGGAGTTTTTATCTTGGATTTTTTGACAAGTTGTCAGAGTTGAACCCTATGAAAGAAAAGTTAGCTTGGCAATTAGCACCTCAAATCCCCATTATGTGGTTTTTACTGATGTTATCAGCCTTTGCACATGGCGCTGAAAATGATGTGCGTATGTTGGTCATAGACCAAACTCCCTATGGCTTTAAGAACGATAAAGGGATAAACACCGGGGTCCTATTGGATCTAATGAAAGAAATTCATGACGACAGTGGAGTCGGCTCAGCTGTGCAAACTCTACCTCTTAAGCGTTTATTGGCAACATTGCAATTAGATATAAAATCTTGTGCATTGCTGGCCAACTCGCCTTTTGTCAATGATAATTTTGACCTTCTTGAACCTATTGGTTACAAATTGAGAGGCGGTGTTTTACCTTTGGCAGCAGTTGAGCTCAAAGATTATTTTAGCCTCACAGGAAAGGTCATAGCCGTGCCTTTAGGGGTAAGGTTTGACAACAAGTTTCACAATGATAGTTCATTAAATAAATTGAGCGCCCCCAGGTACATCAATGCTATTAAAATGATGAAACGTGGCCGAGTTGACGCAGTTGCCGGGGCCATCCCGGTACTGAGATATCTCGCAGGGAAAGAGGGAATAAATATTGACTTTTTTGGTCGACCGCTAATTTTAGTTGAGAAGAACATATACCTTGCCTGCAGCTTTAAGCTTACAAAACATGAACGTAATAAACTGCAACAGGCAGTGATAAGTTTAAAATCAAGTGGCAAGGTTCAACAAATTTTTGATAACTATCCGGGTCTGTTTAATTAATAGTTGAGTCTTAAAAACCTCTGGTATTGCAGAGGTCTTTTATAGCCAAATTTCTTAACCAAGGTTTAAATGACAGCTAGGTACCAACTTTGTACATCTTCATTTGTGCCAAGTATATTGTCATCCTTTAATCCGCAGCGGGGCAGTAGTTTTTATAAGATAGGTGCAGTTAACACCAGCATAGCCCCTCAACTCGATGCCCTGAAATCACAAAGTCGATACCGATAGCATGCTCAGTTCGACGCTGGAAGTGGCACAGGGAATTGCGCCATTATCTTCCAGCGACTACCAGCAAAGCAGAGCTGGCAATCGTTGTGGGTCGGCCAAATTAGATATTCACAATTATCTTACCCAGCTGTTGATTCGACTCCATGTATTCATGGGCCAGCTGGATATCTTCGAAGTTAAACTCTTTATCGATGACCGGGGATAATTGATTGCTTTCAAATAACGGCAATAAAAAGTGCTTGGCATCATTCAATTTTTGTTGGTCCTGAGAAATTTCGAAAATTGTATATCCCTGAATGATCAGTCCCTTGGCTAAAGCGGTGAACAACGGGAAAGGTGTGGCTTCACTGTCCAGTGCGCCATACTCTATGATGCGCCCAGCTTGCGCGCAAGCCTCGGCCAGCTCATTCACTAAGGGGCCACTGATGGGGTCGAACACGAGTTCAACACCCTTGCCAGAGGTTATCTTTATCACTTGGGCCGCCAAATTTTGTGAATTAGTTTGAATGACATAATCCGCTCCATGTTCTAGTAATGAATCTTTTTTGGCGTCAGAGCGACTGGTTGCAATGACGATGGCTCCCTGACTCTTGGCAATTTGAATAGCTGCAATACCAACACTGCTGCTGGCGGCGCTAATTAATACATGTTGGCCCTTTTGTAACTGGCCATAGTGAATCAGAGCGCCGTAGGCGGTCAAATATGCCATCCAGATAGCTGTCGCTTGTTGTGGGCTAAAGTTGTCTGGGGTTCTGACAACGGCCGCCACTGGCACTACAACCTGCTCGGCATAGACGCCAAATTTTCCCATCGAAAAAGCCGGCAGCGTGCTGACTTTATCCCCCACCTTAAACTCGCTCAGGTTATCACCCAGTGCATCGACTATACCGGCAGCCTCATACCCCAGGCGTGAGGGGAATTGCGGCGTTTCCAAATAGGCACCGTTGCGAAACATAACTTCAGCTCGGTTCAAGCCGATTGCCTGTACTTTAATACGCAGCTGACCTGCAGTCGGAGTGGCTGTGGCTACGTTTTCAATTTTTAAAACCTTGGCATCGCCGGTTTCGTGAAACAGTACAGCTCGGGAATTTAATGAATTCATTTATCTCTCCAATAAAACGTAATTAATGATGAATAGGTTGGGATGTGGCAAGACTGCACTGGGAATTGCTGAAGTCATTATCTGCACTTTGCATGTCCTGATTGAGTTGACACAGCTTATGAAAACTGTAAACATTTAACAATAATCAATAATTGAACGGATTGTTTAAAAATATGAACAATATTAAAAGACTTCCAGCCCTGCTCATCTTTGCTGAAGTTGCCAGACAACAGTCCTTCACCTTGGCAGCCAAACAGATGGGCATGAGCAAGTCAGCTATCAGCCAGCAGCTCAAGCGTTTAGAGGAAGACATTGGCCAGCAGTTGTTATCACGACACACCCGTGGCATGTCGCTGACGGCAGCGGGGGAGAAATTACTGGGACGTTGCGAGTTACTGCGCGATCAGGTCGAGCTAGCAATTGAAGAGTTGGACAGCAGCAGGGAGGCCCCCAGTGGTATCTTTGCCCTCACTATTCCCCACTCCTGCGAGAAAGACGTAGTAGTTCCGGCCCTGAGTCAGCTGTGTAAAGAATTTCCACTGATCCAGCCGCAGATTCATGTAACTGATAACGCCCTGGATTTAATCCAAAACAAATTAGATGTGGCCATCTATGGAGGCGAATTAAAAGACAGTAACTATCGCGCCTTACCTGTGGGCAGCGCCAGGGAAATTTTTTGTGCCACTCCAACTTATGTGCAAAAACACGGGCTGCCCAGCCAGCTTCAGCAGTTACAAGAACACCAGCTGATCGCCACTTCATGGCAGAAAAGTCCACTGGCGCTGTACAGTAATCATGATTTAACTGTAAAGATCACCTTGGAGGTGAAGTTCTTCGCCAATACCAACACTCTTCCCAGTGCTCTGGAAATGGCGTTGCACGATATGGGGATAGTGCTTTTACCCGAGTTCACTATTCAATCAGCACTGGCAAGCGGGCAGCTAGTGCGTGTGTTGCCTGAATACCAGGGCTGGCAGTGGCCTTTTTATTTGGTGCACAGGTTTCAAAGAGAGAAACCCATTCATATCACACGATTTTATCAGCTGGTAAAACATTTTTTTGCCAAGGCAAATGCTAATGTTTAATTGATAGCGAGTTTGAATAGCTTATTTTTAGACCATAGGCATGCACATAAATGTCATTTAAGGGTGGGCAACGATACACAGGGGGGGAGGTGCAATAAAGACACTTTCAAGTGCATAGCTAAACCAAGTGTGTCGCCGGTATTGATAAATGACTGCTGTAGCGGGTATATTTACACATTGGCTTGATCTGGAAAATGGGTCTTGGTCCGCTATAAAATCCATCGGCAGCTAGATAATACAATTGTCCGCTATAGCGCCATCTCGAAGCGATCAACAAAAATACTGAAATCACTTTAGCTGGCTCAGCGGCGACCGGCAGCTTTGCGCCTATCTAGGCTGTATGGCTAAGCTCAAAACTGTGATTGGCAATTGACGCCGTAGGCTAACAGCAGACAGGGAAAGCTTCTACTAGGTGATCCTAAAGAGTACTCTATTATTTTTACAGCCTGATAAATGTTAATTGACGACTATCAGCACAATACCCAGTAACTTTATTTCTGCCGGCTAATGAGTGTTATTGGCATCGAATTTAATCGAAAACTGCACTCCATGATCTACTTCACTGACACAATCTATAGCCCCATTCAGTGATTGTGTCACTAAGTTATAAACAATATGCATACCTAAACCACTGTTGCCTAAACCACGTTTAGTGGTAAA
>ASZI01000263.1 GCA_000416315.1 Osedax symbiont Rs2
CTTCCCTGCCGATACTACTGCATCCTTGAGTAGTAATTTTGAGTTCCCATCCTGAGATTTAATAGGATCCTTCCTAGCTCTCCATGGGTCAATAATGCGTTAATCAGCAGTGCAAAAACATAGGATAAAATCCTAAATATTTGACAAATAACAAACAAAATAAAAGGGCTCGAATGTTATCCATTTCAGAGCCCTTGCTTCCGACTTCCATGTCGATACTACTCAATCCTTGAGTAGCATATTGAGTTTCCATGCTTGGAAAAGTATAGAATCCGTTCTATCTCGATACGTTTTTGCAGGATTACTGCAGTAAATATTAGGCTTAGCTAACTTTTACTGCAGCGTCTCTGACAAAATCGACCTTAATATCATCCTTGTTAAGGTCTGTTTCGACATCCTTGCCGTTACTACTCTGCCCTGAGTAGTAGAGTGTTTCCTTTGCGGGGAAAACAAAGAATCCATTCCGGTTTTTGGTATTTATAGCTGCTTCGGTCCAATAGGCTTCCCTGCAAGACCTGGTTTCGACGTCCTTGCCGATACTGCGCATCCTTGAGCAGTAAGTGAGTTTCCAGTCCTGGAAAAATTTAGGATCCTTCCTAACTCTCCATGAGGCTATTGTGCAAGAAATTATCCTTTAGAAACATAGGAGTTATTCCTAAAGCTAGCAGAAAATTTGCTGTTTAATTAGCCGTTTAGTTTGTGTCGGCAATAGGCATATAAATTGAATTTGGATCAGTTTAAATTCATTAATAATAAAGTTTAAACGACTGCTTGCGGTGAATGTAAGGAGAATTGATCGGCTGGGATGATGGGGTTTTAACGGTAAAAACTTAAGCGAAGCCTGAGAATGTCAGGCTCAGCTACACGGCTTAGATCTTAATCGGCAGGCCGACCCCTTCTTTTACTTCTTCCATAACAATGTAACTTTTGGAGTTCTTAACCCCTGGCAAAGTGAGTAACATTTCACCAAGTAGGGCGCGGTATTCTGACATATCCCTGATACGCGCTTTAAGCAGGTAATCTGAGTCTCCAGATACCAGATGACATTCTTGAACATAAGGCAGTAATTTGACCGCTTCGTTAAACGTTTCAAAAGCATCCGGCGATTGGTAGGAGAGGGCAATTTCCACAAATACTAGCATGTCAAAGCCAAGGGTCTTGGGGTTTAGTCTGGCGTAATATCCCTCGATAAACTTTTCTTTTTCCAATCTTCTGACTCGCTCGATACAAGGAGTGGTCGATAGACCTACGTTATCAGCCAGCTCAGTGTAAGAAATTCTGCCATCGTTTTGTAGAATACGGAGGATGTTGCGGTCTATTCGGTCAAGTTTACGCATAGTATTACAAGTCTTTTAATTATTAAAACCGGACTATCATCCGGTAAATTTTTATCAAGAATTAGCAGTTAGCTCTGCTCTTTGCCAAGCAACAATTAAACCTAATTTTTAAGCAAAACACAATAAATAAGTCTATCTATGAAACTTATTCATGGGATATCCTATGGTTTATAGGCAGATAAAGAACAAATTTTTTATTTGTTAGGTTTGATTTCTCAGCCGGTTTGGCAAACGCTGTGCGGATAAAATAGACCAGCCATTTAGCCCGGGATGTTTTCGTTAAAAGTTATTGTAATAGTTGGTCCGGCAATGTATTTTCGACCTCTAAAAATCAGATACAAGATCGCTGTGCAACAAATTGGCGGCCAGAGCGACTGTAGAGCGTGATAAGTTTTGCGAATCAAAATAAAATTAATAGTTAAATTTATACAAGGAATTAGAGCATGGCAAATCGTAGTGTTATTTCAACTGATCAGGCACCAGCAGCTATAGGTACATATTCTCAAGCGGTTAAGGTTGGCAGCACTGTCTATATCTCTGGACAGATCCCTTTAGATCCACAGACCATGGAAATCGTAGCAGGTGGCTTTGAAGAGCAAGCGGTAAGAGTGTTTGAAAATCTAAAAGCGATTACCGAAGCTGCGGGTGGCTCTATGGATGATATAGCTAAGCTGACTATCTTGATGGCAGACCTTGGAAACTTCGCCAGTGTTAATGAAGTGATGGCGAGATACTTCAAACAGCCTTATCCAGCCAGAGCTGCTTATGAAGTAAAAGCACTGCCTAAAGCGGTAGATATTGAAATCGAAGCCATCATGGTGGTGGGCTAATAATTTTCTTCCAGGTGGATTATCTGCCTAGGATCTTTTATTCAGGTGATAGTAGTCAATGGCAAGAGCGGCGCAAGCGGTAATAGATTTATCGGCAATAGAAGACAATTTCAAATTAGCTAAATCCCTGGCTAAAGGTGCTAAGGCAATCGCAATAGTAAAGGCGGATGCCTATGGCCACGGTGCCATTGCAGTAGCACAGAGACTACAGCCAATAGCCAGTGCATTTGGTGTTGCCTGTATTGAAGAAGCACTGGAGCTAAGAGAAAATGGTATCAGCGCTCCTATACTATTACTGGAAGGTTTTTTTAGTGCGGATGAGTTACCGGTCATCGCAGACAATGGTTTTTGGACTGCGATGCACAGTCTCTATCAAGTGCAGCAGATCCGCGATGCCAAGTTATCTAAGCCTATCAATGTCTGGCCTAAACTCGATTCAGGAATGCACAGATTAGGTTTGGATAGCTCTGAAATACAAGATGTTTACCAGCAATTGACGGCGATGGATAACGTGGCCGAGATAGTGCTGATGTCACACATGGCCTGTGCTGATGAAGTAGACAATGATATGTCAAATCGGCAAATTGAATACTTTGATCAAGCTGTTAAAGGCTTAAACGCAGGGCATTCACTGGCGAACTCTCCCTCTATATTGTCTATTGAAAACAGTCATAGGCAATGGCTAAGGTGCGGCTTGATGATGTACGGTGCTTCGCCGTTTGCACAACCGCAAATACATGCCGATAAGCTCAGGCCGGCGATGAGCTTTAATACCGAAGTTATCGCTATCAGAGAAGTGGCTGTTAATGAGAGCGTTGGTTACGCGGCCAGTTTTGTCTGCGATCAAACACGAACTATCGCAACCATCGCTATAGGTTATGCAGATGGCTACGATCGGCATATAGGCAGTGGCTCACCCGTTATAGTGGATGGCCAGCTGGCTAAGGTAGCTGGACGGATTTCCATGGATATGACCAGTGTCGATGTGAGCGGATTAGTCGGTATTAAAATAGGTTCTAAAGTAGAGTTGTGGGGCAATAACTTAGCAGTCACAGAGGTTGCCGATGCCGCGGCTACTATCCCCTATACTTTGTTTACTGGTGTCAGTAAAAGAGTGCCAAGGGTATATATAAACTAAGCCTGTAGCAGGTAATTAGTTGTATTCTTTTAACGCAGTCTGATTTTCCAGGTTGGGCCAGTGGGGTATCTGTCAAAGTGTTTAAAGCAGTTTGTCACAATCACCGGGCTATACTGTGGTTAAATGTACGAGGTTAGCAATCATTAATAGGCATTGGGTTAGTTTGAACAGATGATAATTCTTGGGATAGATCCCGGATCACGGATTACCGGCTACGGCGTTATTAATAATGTCGGCAGTAAAAATGAATACATTGCCAGTGGTTGCATTCGGATGAAGGACGGAGATCTGGCTGACAGGCTCAATCAAATTTTTTCCAATGTCAGTAAAGTAATCGAAATGTATTCACCGCAAGAGTTTGCCATAGAACAAGTATTCATGGCTAAAAACGCTGACTCTGCGCTCAAACTGGGTCAGGCAAGGGGCGTGGCTATCGTAGCTGCTACGCAACAGAGCCTGGAAGTTTACGAGTATGCCGCGCGCAAGGTAAAACAGGCAGTAGTCGGTAATGGTGGGGCTGATAAGTCGCAAGTACAACACATGATCGCCAGAATGTTAAAACTACCGGGCCTTCCCCAGGAAGATGCAGCTGATGCGTTGGCGATTGCTGTATGTCATGCACACACCCGAGCGGGTCTGGTAAAGATGGCCGGGGTATCCGGTCGTAGTCAGAGGCGGTGGAGGTAAGTTCAAGTGGTAAGTCGTTAGTTGTAAGTTGAAAAATATTGAAGATAAAAGATAAGGCGTGAGTAGTTAGGTGAGAGGCGTGAGTTAAAAGACACAAGGCGTGAGGCGTGAGTTAAAGGACACGAGACATAAGTTAGGGGTTAGTGTTGGGGTAGTGCAAAGTCGCTGTTGTTGATGCTGACGCCTTTTATTTGCGCGTAAAGTTGCTGATGGAGTTGCAGTTGTAGCTGGTCAAAAGCCCATAAGGTGATGTCGGCCCAGAGGAAGTTGTCGGCCAGCGCCAGTTTTATTTTTACGTTTTGCTCAGTCTTTACTATGGCCGCGATAGAGCAGGCAAAAATATTGCGGATACTGGTTTCATCGATGTTCGCTCTGTTTAAGGTCAGAGATACATCTTTGGCATAGATGCGAATACGTACATTAGTGCCCAGTGCACTGTCTATCTTGTTTACCCATAGCTGTTGCTGTGCCCCCAGATCCAAAGAGGTCAACGGGTAGTCTTGATGTTGGGCGCAGATGCTGCCGTGGACAATGGTGCTCAGCTGATTTTGTTGCAACCAAGGTTGCATTTTCTGGTCGTTCCAGACGGTTTCCACATCTCCTTGCAAGACTATTTTTCCCTGATCAAGCAGCAGCATTTCATCGGCTAAAAAGAGCACTTCATCCAGCGAGTGGGTGACATACAAAATAGGCAGCTGTAATTGCTTATTCAACTTGGCAAGATAGGGCAGCAGCTCTAGTTTTCTCGGCAGGGCCAGCGAAGATAAAGGTTCATCCATTAGCAGCAGCTTAGGTTTGCGTAACAGTGCTCTGCCGATGGCGACACGTTGCATCTCTCCGCCGGAGAGATCATTAGGGTAGCGCTTCAACAAACTCTGCAATTGCAATAGTTGAATAATCTTCTGGTAAAAAACACTCTCAGGGTCTTGTTTTTCGCTATAGCCGTATTTTAAATTAGCCTCGATACTCAAGTGCGGGAACAATCTAGCCTGTTGAAAAACATAACCAATTTCACGGCGATGCACCGCTAAGTTTATCCGCTGCTGAGCGTGGTAAAAGCAGCGCTCACCAATGCTAAAGCTTCCGGAGTCTGGGGTGTCGATCCCAGCCAGTAAATTGATCAAGGTTGTCTTTCCAGCTCCGGAGCGACCAAATACGACACAGATACCAGTGGCGGAAATCTGGGTATTAATCTCTAGCTTGTATTGGGCAAGTTGCTTACTGAGTTTGATTTTCATAGTGAATCGCTGTGCGGATCCCGGTTAGTGTTGGTGGGCAATTGTGCGGCGCATTTTTTGCTCTAAGCTGTATGAGCCGATTAGCGCGATCAGGGCAATACCAATGGCGATTAAACACAGCCTTAGGGCTTGTTGTTCTGCGCCGGGAGTCTGGATAAAGCTGTACATGGCCAGTGGAATTGTACGGGTCAGTTCTGGAATGTTAGAGACAAAAGTAATAGTTGCGCCAAACTCGCCTAAGCTGCGGGCGAAGGCTAAAATCACCCCGCTTAAAATACCGGGCACTATCAGAGGCAAAGTGATAGTGAAGAACACCCTAAATGGATTGGCACCCAAAGTGCTGGCTGCCTGTTCTAATTTATTATCAACCGCTTCTATGCTCAGCTTAATTGCCCTGACCATCAGTGGGAAAGCGACGATAGCGCTGGCCAGCGCCGCTCCCTGCCAGCTGAAACTGATGTCGACGGATAAGTATTTAATCATCCATGCGCCTATTATACCTTGCTGCGAGAAGCCAATTAATAGCAAATAGCCTATGACTACCGGGGGCAGTACTAAAGGCAAATGTACAATGGCATCTAGCAGTGGCTTGGCGTAAAAATTACCTCTGGCGAGCAACCAGGCAGTAAAAATAGCCAGCGGCAAGCTAAAGCTGACCGCGCTAAAGGCCACTTTAAGGCTCAGGGAAATAGCTTGAATTTCGAATTCAGTTAACATTATTTAAATTTGTAAACCCGTATTGGCGAAAGATAGCAGCGGCAGCGGAAGATTTAAGGTAGCGATAAAATAAGCTGGCCTGATCTTTCTTGGCTGCTGGTTTAGCGGCATTTTTATTATTGATTAATGCCATTGGATAGTGAATTTCATGGTGGCTAGAGGCGGGAAAAGTCGCCAGGACTTTTTCTTTTTTTGAAGACAGAGCATCGGTTTTGTAAACAATGGCCAACGGCACCGCTGAGCGCTCGGCAAACGCCAGTGCGGCGCGGGTATTGTTGGCCATCGCCAGTCTGTTTTTGAGCTGATCCCACAAGTTAAGGCTTTGCAGTGCTTGCCTGGCATAAATTCCCACTGGCACATGTTCAGTATTGCCAGTAGCCAGACGACCCTTTTGCAGCTGCTCGACAAGCTCTGAATCGCTGCGCAGGTCGATACTTTGCAGTCGACTGCTAAGCGGTGCCACTAAAACCAATTGATTAGCCAGTAATGCAAAATGGCTATCGGTAACTATTTTCTGCTGCTCAACTAAATACTGCATCCACTGTTGATTGGCGCTAATAAAGATATCGGCGGGGGGG
>ASZI01000264.1 GCA_000416315.1 Osedax symbiont Rs2
TTTGAATTCCCTCATAATTAACAATACTAACCGTAGACAAAGTGCCAACAGCGCTCTTTGTCCGAGCATCAAGGTTTATCAGCGTGCAAAAAACTGAAATATTACGCAGAGAAAATATCGACTATAGCGCTAAAATATTCAGCCAAGTCCCCGAGCCACTGGCTAAAGTGTATGTGGCCAGAGGAATCAGTGACGAGGCGCAACTAGGCCGCTCTTTGAAAGATCTGCTGCCGGACTCTGGGCTACTGGATATCGACGTGGCGGCAACAAGAGTCGCTTGCGCCGTTACCGGTGCCCAGAAGGTGACCATAGTGGGTGACTTTGACTGCGACGGCGCTACTAGTACTGCAGTGTTGTTGTTAGGCTTGCGGATGATGGGGGCAGTTAGTGTTGATTATTTAGTGCCCAACAGGTTTGCCTACGGTTACGGCTTTTCAGCTGAAATTGTTGATGTGGCGGGGCAGCGACAACCGGATTTAATCATTACCGTCGATAATGGCATCTCTAGCATTGAAGGGGTGGATCGCGCCAATGTGTTAGGGATCGATGTGGTAGTGACCGATCACCACTTGGCCGGTAGTGAGCTGCCCAAAGCAGTCGCTATCGTCAACCCCAATCAAGATGCCTGCAATTTTGGCGCAAAATCTACTTGCGGGGTTGGGGTGGTTTTTTATCTGCTGATTGCGCTGCGTCGCAAGTTACAGTCAATGCAGTGGTTTTCTGAACAGGGGATCGCTCAGCCAAACTTAGCCTCACTACTGGATCTGGTAGCACTGGGCACAGTAGCCGATGTCGTGCCTTTGGAGCATAACAATCGCACTTTGGTCTATCAGGGCCTGCAGCGAATTCGCGCCGGCTATGCCAGGCCCGGATTGAAAGCACTGTTGGCTGTCGCCAACCGGAAAGTTGAAAACCTGGTCGCCAGTGATCTAGGTTTTGCCGTTGCACCTCGACTCAATGCCGCCGGTCGCCTGGACGATATGTCAATAGGCATAGAGTGTCTTCTGAGCGAAGATGAAGCCAGTGCTACGCAGTATGCGCTGACTTTGGATCAGCTTAACATTGAGCGGCGCACTATAGAGCAGGGAATGCAGGCGCAAGCGCTACAGTTTTTAGACAAAGTGGAGCGCGAGCTCAGTGAAAGTGGTGGGCAATTACCTATGGGGGTTTGTCTATTTGATAGTGGCTGGCACCAGGGGGGGATTGGTATTTTGGCGTCGCGGATTAAAGACAAACTGCATCGGCCGGTGATTGCATTTGCCCCGGGCGATGAAGGCGAAATCAAAGGTTCGGCAAGATCCATTAACGGCTATCATTTAAGAGATGGTCTGGCATTGATCGATGCGCGACATCCAGGGCTGATTAAAAAATTTGGGGGTCACGCCATGGCTGCGGGACTTACGATTGATGCCTGCGCTCTACAGCGATTTGAAACAGCCTTTAGTCAAGTCATTAGTGAGCAACTGCAGCCCGAAGATTTAAAGGCGACACTGCTGACAGATGGCTCGCTACTTGCGGCTGATATGAATGTCGAATTGGCCAATATGTTTCGCCAAGCCGGGCCTTGGGGGCATCAATTCAGCGAGCCATTGTTCGATAATGTGTTTAAAATTATTCAACAGCGGATTGTCGGTAAAAAGCATTTGAAATTAGTTTTGATGGAACCGGATTCAGGGCTGGCAATAGATGCTATTTATTTTAATATAGATGAAAATATTTGGCCCAATCCAGACATACAAACAGTGCGTGTTGTCTATAAACTAGATGTTAATGAGTTTCGCGGCAAACGCAGTGTACAATTAATGGTTGAACACATAGAAATTGACTAGCCTTAGGTGCTGTCGATAGAGATTTTAAACAGGAGAAATAACAGTGAACGATTTTACTTTAGACGAGCTGACAGTATTGGTAGACCTCTGCTCACGCGCTGGGATAAATGCCGATGAAGCATTGGCAGTTGAGCTGCAAAGTCGGCTGAAAATCGCCATGGCTGAGCGGCAGGAACTAGAGAATTTGGACTTCGAGGATTGTCTGAGCTGCAAGTTGTAATCCGACTAATGCCAAGGGTTTTGTTGATGAGTAGTGCCAATGAATGATAAAAACAATCTCTGGCAGCCACAGTTTGGCAGTCGGGATGTGGTTGTCGAAGACGATAAATTATTGGCGCAGGGCTTCTACCAGTATCGCCAGTTGACAGTGACCCACCGCAGTTTCAGCGGAGAGAAAATCAGCGTAAAACGGGATTTGTTGTCCAAGCCTAACGCAGTGGCAGTATTGCTCTACGATGCTCACGCAGATAAAGTGGTATTGATTGAGCAGTTTCGCATAGGTACTTACGATCACCCTCGCAGCCCTTGGTTACTAGAGTTAGTCGCGGGGATTGTCGAGCCCACAGAGTCGTTGATTGAAGTGGCCAGACGTGAGTGCCTTGAAGAGTCGGGACTACAGATAGGTCAGCTACAGCACATTTATAAATTTACTCCCAGCCCCGGCGGAGTTCGTGAATATATAGATTTGTTTTGCGCCAGTGTCGACGCTGAGCAAGCCTTAGGATTACATGGCCTCGCGGAGGAAGGAGAAGATATCAAAGTGCATGTATTTGACTCGCAGCTGGCATTTTCTATGTTGCAAAGTGGTCAGATCGATAATGCGCCGGCAATAATTGGTCTGCAGTGGTTGCAACTTCACAGAGCGGATTTGCAAAAAAGCTGGCGATAAATGCTCAAGACGTTAGTTACGCAAGTAGTGGCTAATAGAAAACAGAAAACTTTGGAAACTGTGCATGAAAAGCAAATATATACCTGATTTAAGCAAACATATGGCGCTCTGTGAGGCTAATTATGCAAGGTTGCTAAAACTATTGCCGGATATCGATCAGTGCCAACAGCGCGATTTCATCATAGACATTGGTGGACACCAAAGTATCGTCAGTTTACAAATACAGGAAAGGTTTAAGTTCACTACCACAGTACTGGTCAGTCAGGGTCAGTGCAACGCTATCCAATCAGCTAAAGTCAAAGCGCTTTTCTCCCCGCAGTTACAAGTGCGGCTGTATCATGATGCTAAAATGGCCGAAGTGATAAATCCGCATAAGCGCTCGCAGCTGCAAGGCAGTTATCGCTATCCAAACGATGCGATGTTTCATGTCGATGAAAAAATTCAGCTCAACGAATACTTGGCGCAGTGGTTAAGTCACTGCCTCACCCACGGTTATCAGAGTTGCCAGGTATATCCGCAGGGCTTATTTGAGAGTGAATAAATGTCAGATTTTCTGCATCGCAGTAACTTATCCGATGGGCTGCGGTGATGAATAGCTGTATTGAGATACTGCAAATAACCGACTGCCACCTGCTGGCTGATCCCGAGCAAAATTTAAAAGGTTACAATCCGGAACGGCGTTTGGAGGCGGTGATTGCAGCGGCGCAAAATGAATTGCAGCAACAGCGTAAAGATGTGCTCCAAGCAGATCACTTACTGCTCACCGGAGATTTGGCTCAGCAGGCACAATTTCACGTATATCAGCGGATTTTGCTAAAGACAGCAGAACTGGCAACGAACACTCACTGGGTACCGGGCAATCACGACGACAGTGCGGCAATGGCTGAATTTGCGCAGATGGGCCAAAAAGTTGTCATTGATGGAAACTGGGCAATCGTGTTGTTGGACAGTACCGCCAATCCAGATGGGCGCGGCAGCGGTTCACTCGGTGATCAGGAGTTGGCATTGATTGCTACCCTAAATGAATTACCGGTTGAGCACATACTGCTGGTATTGCACCACCCACCGGTCGAGGTGGGCAGTGTTTGGCAGGATCAAATTAAACTGGCCAATGTGCAGCAGTTTTGGCAACAGGTCGACAAGCTAGATAAAGTCAGAGCTATTTTGTTTGGTCACCTGCATCAGGAGCATCAGCTGCAGCACCGGGGCATAGCGCTGTATTGCTGCCCGGCAACGGCAGCGCAATTTAAAAAGTCGCAGTTGACGCCACTATTGGAAGACGATATTAAGTTGGCGGCACCAGGGTATCGATTATTGCAGTTAGCCACAGATGGCAGCATCAAGACAAAAGTTTATCGAGTTGATTGTTAACGGCTAATTGTCTAAGGTGGCTGTTTGTGAAGCTCCTTGATTAGTCTTCTTATGGGTTGGTTATATTTTTTTAGACTCAGGACAAGCAATAATAATAACTTGCAACTATAGCTGGGCTTAGGTAAGTTGCCATATAAAACACTGTAAGGATAACCAGTATGTCGTTGACTGTGATTTACCTTCACGGTTTTAATAGCTCTCCAAAATCTATAAAAGCACAGCAGTTGCAAGAGTATTTTGTGACTCAGGCACTGGCTAAAACTAAAAATTACGTGCTGCATATTCCACAGCTAGACTATCAGCCCGATGTTGCTATCGAGCAGTTAACTGAGTTAATAGAAGCTTGTGCTGGTACACGAATATTACTGGTGGGTAGCTCTCTAGGGGGTTATTACAGTATCTGGTTGGCGCAACGATATCCTAACTGTCGCGCGGTGCTAATTAATCCTGCGGTCTACCCCTATACTTTGTTGCTTCAGCTGCTGGGAGAAAATACAAATATCTATAGCGGGCAGAAGTATCAGTTGTCAGAAGTGCACATAGGGCAGTTGCAAGCGCTCGAGGTTAAAACAATCAGCGATCCCGACAGATTGCTGTTACTGTGCCAAAAGGGTGATGAAACATTAGATTATAAAGAGGCGGTGGATAAGCTCTTTGCTGTTGAGCAGCGAGTAACAGCGGGTGGCAGCCATAGTTTTGAGAACTTTACCAGTATCATCCCCGCTGTGCTGGCCTTTGCCGGGGACGAGTGATGCAACATACTTATAATAAACGGATTAACTTTATTAGGATCTTTAGTAAATGAGTAGTCAATATCAGGCGGATTCGATTGAAGTCCTCAGCGGTTTAGACCCGGTACGCCGTCGTCCCGGGATGTACACTGAGACCGATAAGCCCAATCATCTAGCCCAGGAAGTCATAGATAACTCTGTCGATGAAGCGCTGGCAGGGCACGCCAATCAAATCGATGTATTGTTATCCAAAGATGGTTTCTTGTCTGTGACCGATAACGGTCGCGGCATGCCGGTGGATATACATCCGGAGGAAGGGGTTAGCGGCGTTGAGTTAATTCTTACCAGGCTGCACGCCGGTGCCAAATTTAGCGATGATAACTACAGCTTTTCCGGTGGTTTGCACGGCGTCGGGGTGTCGGTAGTGAATGCACTGTCTAAGAGTCTGGAAGTACAGATCCGGCGCGACGCCCAAGTTTATAGTATTGGTTTTGCCGACGGGGAAAAAATCTCCGAGCTGGAAGTGATCGGCAGCTGTGGCAAACGCAATACCGGCACTACGGTCAAATTTCTGGCCGATAGCAAATACTTCGACACCAGTAAATACAATGTGGCTAAGCTAAAACACAATTTGCGCGCCAAAGCGGTACTTTGTCCCGGTTTAAAGGTCACTTTTAGCGACCAGAGCGGCGGCAAAAACGACCGCGAAACTTGGTACTACGAAGACGGCATAAGTGCCTACCTAACCGGAATGACCCAAGTATTTGAAACGATTCCGCTGCAGCCTTTTGTCGGTGCCTTAAAAGGTCAGGATGACGCGGTGGAATGGGCGGTGCAGTGGCTACCTGAAGGCGGCGAGCTGACCTGCGAAAGTTTTGTTAATTTAATTCCCACTGTTGTTGGTGGCACTCATGTGAATGGCTTCAGAACTGGATTGCTAGAGGCGATGCGGGAATTTTGTGAGTTCCGCTCGCTGTTGCCACGGGGAGTGAAATTGACCGCTGAAGATATTTGGGAGCGCTGCAGCTATATCTTGTCGGCGAAAATGCGCGATCCGCAATTTGCCGGTCAGACCAAAGAGCGCTTGTCTTCGAGACAGATCGCCGCCTTTATCTCCGGGGCAGTTAAAGATGCATTCTCACTCTGGTTGAATAAACATGTGGAGGATGGCGAGAAGCTCGCTGAAGCGGTGATTGCCAACGCTCAGAGACGCTTGCGCACCAGCAAAAAGGTAGTGCGCAAGCGGGTGACTGCTGGGCCAGCGCTGCCCGGCAAACTCGCCGATTGCTCTGGCACCGAAACCGCGCGCTCAGAGTTGTTTTTAGTGGAGGGTGACTCTGCGGGTGGCTCGGCTAAACAGGCGCGAGATCGTCGCTTTCAGGCGATCATGGCGCTGCGCGGGAAAATTTTAAACTCCTGGGAAGTTGATTCTTCACAAGTGCTGGCCTCCAATGAAATTCACGATATCTCAGTGGCTATCGGGGTCGAGCCCGGTAGCGATGACATCAGTGGCCTGCGCTATGGAAAGGTCTGCATATTAGCGGATGCCGACTCAGACGGCGCGCACATCGCAACGCTGATCTGCGCGCTGTTTCTGCGTCACTTCAAACCGCTGGTCAGTGCTGGGCATATCTATGTTGCTATGCCACCACTGTATCGTATTGATGCGGCGAAAGATGTCTTTTATGCACTGGATGATGCAGAGCGCGACGGGGTGATCGAGAGGATCAAAGCGGAGCGCAAAAATGTCAAAGTCAACGTGCAGCGCTTCAAGGGGTTGGGAGAGATGAACCCGATGCAGTTACGCGAGACCACTATGGACCCGGACACTCGTCGTCTGGTGCAACTGGTGATTACTGAGGATGATGACAGCCATGAAATGATGGATATGTTGCTGTCGAAGAAGCGTGCCGCAGATCGTAAAGTTTGGCTGGAGAGCAACGGTGATTTAGCTAAAGCATAACCCTGAGCCCGGTTTTCCTATCAATTATTTTAGATAAGGTGTGTTGATTAAATATGTCTAGTTACACAACAGATGACAGCATAGAGTCATTGCCACTGAAAGATTTTACTGAGAAAGCCTACTTAGATTATTCTATGTACGTGATTCTCGATCGTGCACTACCACACGTGGGCGACGGTATGAAGCCCGTGCAACGCCGTATCGTGTATGCGATGAGCGAGCTGGGCCTTAAGTACACGGCCAAGCACAAAAAATCTGCCCGTACCGTCGGTGATGTATTAGGTAAGTATCACCCCCACGGCGACAGTGCCTGTTACGAGGCGATGGTATTGATGGCGCAACCCTTTAGTTACCGCTATCCGCTGATTGACGGCCAGGGGAACTGGGGGGCTCCGGATGACCCTAAGTCCTTCGCCGCAATGCGTTATACCGAGGCGCGACTGACCTCTTACTCGCAAGTGCTATTACAGGAAGTCAGTCAGGGAACAGTCGATTGGGTGCCCAATTTTGACGGCACTTTGAACGAGCCTACAGTGCTGCCGGCGCGGCTGCCAAATATTTTACTTAATGGCGGTACCGGTATCGCCGTCGGCATGGCTACCGATATACCACCACACAACTTACGTGAAGTGACTTCAGCCTGCATTAACTTGCTAGAACACCCCAGGGCGACACTTGAGGAAATCTGTGAATTTGTTCCAGGGCCTGATATGCCCACAGATGCAGAAATTATCTCTTCAAAAGAGGAGCTGCGCAAGCTCTACACCAGCGGTAGAGGCTCTGTACGGATGCGGGCGCTGTGGAATAAAGAGCAGGGGGATGTGATTATCACGGCGCTGCCTCATCAGGTCTCCGGGGCGAAAATTCTCGAGCAAATAGCGGCGCAGATGCAGCTGAAGAAACTGCCAATGGTGGCGGATTTGCGCGATGAGTCCGATCACGAAACCCCGACTCGACTGGTTATAGTTCCACGCTCCAATCGCATAGACCTTGAACAGTTGATGGGGCACTTATTTGCCTCGACTGATTTAGAGCGCACCTACCGAGTCAATATGAACATGATAGGGGTGGATGGTCGCCCGCAGGTCAAAGACCTGCGACAGATACTTACCGAGTGGCTCAGCTGGCGGACCAACGTTGTGCGCAAGCGGCTGCAGTACCGACTCGATAAAGTTCTGGATCGACTACACATTCTAGACGGTCTGATGACCGCCTACCTGAATATCGATGAAATTATTGAGATCATCCGCACCCAAGATGAGCCAAAAGCGGTGATGATGCAGCGCTTTAATATTACCGATATTCAGGCCAATGCCATCTTGGACCTGAAGCTTCGTCACTTGGCTAAGCTTGAAGAGTTTAAGATTAAAGGCGAGCAGGATGAATTGCAGAGCGAGCGGCAAAAATTGGAGCTGATTCTAGGCTCCGACCAGCGCATGCGCACGCTAATTAAGAAAGAACTAAAAGAAGACATGCAGACTTTTGGCGATGAGCGTCGCTCACCTATAGTTTCACGCAGCGAAGCTAAGGCATTCTCGGAAACGGATCTGCTGTCGGCAGAGCCGGTCACTGCTGTAATCTCCAAGCAGGGCTGGATCAGGGCTGCTAAAGGCCACGATATCGATTGTGCAGGGTTGAGTTATAAATCCGGTGACAGTTTCAAACTCGCCTGTCAGGGGCGGATGAATCAATCGCTGATACTGTTGGATTCGACAGGTCGCAGTTACACCATTGAAACACATAATCTGCCTTCAGCCCGCGGACAGGGAGAGCCGGTAACAGGTCGGATTTCGATGCCCAAAGGCGCCACTATTGACGCGGCAGTCACCGGTGGCGAGCAGTGCAAAGTGCTGCTGTCCAGTGACGCTGGCTATGGGTTTTTGACCACTATTGCCGATTTGTCGAGCAAAACCAAAAATGGTAAAGCGGCACTGAGCTTGTCTAAAAATGCGCAGTTACTCACATCGACTAATATCGATGAGGCTGGGGATAAAATGTTGGCTGCCGTGACTAACGAGGGACGGATGTTGGTCTTTGCGGTGGCGGACTTGCCCGAGCTGGCAAAAGGCAAAGGCAATAAAATTATTAATGTGGCAACGGCTAAGGCGGCCAGTCGTGAAGAGCTGATGATTGCGCTGGTGGTGTTTAATCCAGGGGATACTTTGCTGGTTCACTCTGGAAAACAACACTTGAAGTTAAAGCCTGCTGATATAGCGCATTTTTGTGCCGAGCGCGGTCGCCGCGGTAATAAGTTACCCAGAGGCTATCAACGGGTTGAGCGCATTGATGTTGAGCCAGGTAAAGGTGAGCTGATCAAGCTAGAGCAGGACTAGTTTAGCCCCTATAAACTTCGATCTGATCCCTCTGGCAGCTT
>ASZI01000265.1 GCA_000416315.1 Osedax symbiont Rs2
TAGGTATCTATGGCGGTTATATGTTAGTTTTATACGCCACCTCGGTATAACTCAGTTGGATCACACTATGTCACAGCAAAACCCGTATTTGCATTCGGCCCGAAACACTATTCAACTTGAGGCCAAAGCCATCAGTGGCCTGCTGGATTTGCTTGACGATAATTTCAGCGCCAGCTGTGATGTCATTCTCTCTTGCAAGGGACGAGTCATAGTCACAGGCATGGGAAAATCCGGCCACATAGGCAGCAAAATCGCCGCCACTTTGGCCAGCACCGGCACTCCGGCATTTTTTGTTCACCCCGGGGAGGCCAGTCACGGTGACATGGGAATGATCACCAGCCAAGATGTGCTATTGGCGCTTTCTAACTCTGGGGAAGCTGCAGAGATCAAAGCAATATTGCCGCTGATCAAACGCATGGCAATTCCGCTGATCAGCATCACTTCCTACCCGAATTCGACCCTAGCGCAGATTTCAGACTACAATTTAAACACTGGTGTCCAAACTGAAGCTTGTCCACTTAACTTAGCCCCAACCTCGAGTACAACTGCGCAGTTAGCCATTGGCGATGCTTTAGCCCTGGCTCTTTTGGACGCCAAAGGGTTTAACGCAGAAGACTTCGCTTTCTCCCATCCAGGAGGCGCGCTAGGACGAAAGCTTTTGCTTAAAGTTGCAGATGTGATGCACCAGGGGGAATTTATTCCCCAAGTACAATCTAACACTTCAATCACTGATGCCTTGCTCGAAGTTACCAAGAAGCGCCTGGGGATGACCACGGTCACAGATCAGCAAGGTGTACTGGTAGGCATATTTACTGATGGCGACCTGCGCCGGGCACTAGATACTGATATCGACCTCAAAACCACTAAAATCGAGCGGGCAATGAGTAAAAACGCCAGAGTAATTGATGCTAACGCACTGGCTGCTGAAGCCCTTTTGATTATGCAAAACAATGGTATAGGCCAATTAGTTATAGTAGACAAGCTCGGCAAACCTACTGGCGCACTGAACATGCAAGATTTACTAAATGCGGGAGTTCTATAATTGAAACGTATCTCTAATCCAGCGCTATCAAAGCGGGCACGACAGATTAAACTCGCAGTATTTGACGTCGACGGTATTATGACCGATGGCAGTTTGTACCTGCTGGCCGATGGCAGTGAAATCAAAACTTTCAATACTCTAGACGGACTCGGGCTTAAATTATTGCAAAATAACGGCATCCAGACAGCAATCATTACCGGCCGTTCTTCGCCACAAGTTGAACGGCGCGCGGCCTCGTTGGGAGTTAATTATTTACTGCAAAATCGCGATGACAAACTGCAGGCACTTAAAGAAATATGCAGCGACAGTGGCCATACACTACAGCAATGCGCCTACATAGGTGACGACCTTCCGGATCTTGCTGCAATCAGAGCCGTGGCCTTTGGAGCGACTGTGCCCAATGCCCACCCCCTACTGATAGAGCAAGCGCACTGGTGCACAAGTCGATCAGGTGGTAAAGGTGCGGCCAGAGAATTTTGCGAAGCGATCTTAGATGCACAAAGTTTGTTAGACAACATCTACAACGAGTATCTTTGATGTTAGTTGCTCGGCGCCAACTTCGCCTGGCAATTGCAGTGCTGCTGATAATAGCAGCAGTGGTGATTTGGTCTACACTCGATAACGGCTCATCTACAGCATCTAAGTCCAATTCAGAGGCGGCAACTGACATCGATTTTTTCATCCTCGATGCTGACTTTAAAGCCTTCGGCAGTGATGGTAAGTTAAGCCAAATCGCAACCTCACCTACTGTAAAACACTTTCAACAAAGCCGACAGAGCATACTGTTGACCCCCGAAATCATCAGCTTTCAAGACAATCAAAAATCCGCAACGATCACCAGCCAAAGCGCAGTCGCCGACGACAGCAGTGGCACTATCACTTTTAACACCAAGGTATTAGTCACGAGCTTTAAAGAGACTGTTGCAGATAGCTTTTTAAACACCACAATCCTACATTACAACCGCAGCAGCAACAGCATCTACAGCGAAGAACACGTTGAATTTACAGATATTTTTGGTAGTATCACCACAGCTACTGGCCTATTTGCCGATATCCAGCTGAATACTTTAGAATTGAAAAATAACGTCAAAGGGAAAATTCATGCTCAATAAATTGCAGACCAATTCATTATTCACCCTTGTCAACAGCGTTTTATATACTAAATTGAAACAAACTCTGCTGCTAACACTGGCCTTGTGCACCTTCTATAGCGGCTCAGCTCAGGCGCTGCCAGAGGACCGCCAGCAACCGATAGATGTACTCGCTGACAATGCGGTTATGAACGACAAGACCGGGGTAACGGTATTAACCGGTAGCGTTAAAATTGTGCAGGGGACCATGCTGATGACGGCAGATCGCCTGGAGATTTACCGCGACGCTAAAGGGGATATCAATAAAATGATAGGCACCGGAAAACCTGCCTATTTCACCCAGCAACAGCAACCGGGACAACCATACTCCAAGGCATGGGGTCAACATATGCTGTACTCAGTGGCCAAGCAGACAGTGACGATTACCGGCAACGCCAGAGTCGAGCAACTGCAAGACAAATTCACCGGCTCAACAGTCATTTACCACATGGATAAAGCAATAGTTAATGCCATCGGTGGCAAGCAGCGCGTGAAGATGATCATCCAGCCAAAAGGCAACAAATAAGTCATGATGTTATCGGCAAAAAATCTCGCCAAATCCTATAAACGTCGTCCCGTTGTCCGCGACGTCAGCATTGAAATCTGCAGCGGCGAAGTGATTGGTTTGCTGGGTCCAAATGGTGCAGGTAAAACCACTTGTTTTTACATGATTGTCGGCCTGGTGAACGCCGATCGCGGTGAAATCACTCTCGATGGACAAAACCTGACTGCTATGGCAATGCATGAACGCGCCAGAAGTGGCATTGGCTACCTGCCTCAAGAGCCATCGATCTTTCGTAAACTCAGTGTAGAAGACAATATATTGGGCATTTTGGAAATGCGCAAAGATCTCAATAGGTCCCAGCAAAAATCTAAAATGGAATCTCTGTTAGAAGAATTTAATGTCCAACATATTCGCAAAAACATGGGTATGAGCTTGTCTGGAGGGGAACGCCGTCGAGTAGAGATAGCCAGGGCACTAGCCACTGAACCCAATTTCATACTGCTGGATGAACCCTTTGCCGGGGTCGACCCCATTTCTGTCAATGATATCAAGCAAACTATTTTGCATTTGCAGTCAAAAGGTATCGGTATTTTAATTACCGATCACAATGTCCGAGAGACTTTAGACATTTGTGAAAAAGCCTATATTGTCAATGATGGTTTTATTTTGGCCTCGGGAACGCCCACTGAAATTTTAAACAATGAGCAAGTAAAAAAGGCATATTTGGGCGATAAGTTTTCCCTGTAAATATTAACGGGCACATTGCATTCAAAGCATTTTAGAGTATCTTTATAGCTTATATGAAACAGTCTTTAGAGTTAAAAATTGGACAGCATTTGTCCATGACCCCACAATTGCAGCAAGCTATTCGCCTGCTACAGCTCTCATCCCTTGATCTTCAACAGGAAGTTCAAGAAGCACTCGATAGCAACCCTCTATTAGATGCCGCAGAAGACGAAAGCCGCAACGAAAAAGCCACCCAGTCTTTAGATGACAAAGAACGCGAGCAGATACAAACCGTCAACACTCAGGACAGCGCTTCAAGCACAGCACAGGACAGCACGCAAAATAGCGAAGCTGAATTGGCAGCTACCGATGACACCGCTGAACAGTGGAATAACGACATTCCGGTGGAACTTGCCACTGACAGCAATTGGGATGATACTTTTCAGCACGGCCCAAGCACGACTAATAGCCATAGTGATCCCAGCACTATGGAGTCAAACGACACCACTGAAGAGAGCTTACAAGACCATCTGAATTGGCAATTAAATCTGACACCTATGACCCAGACTGATCAGGTTATTGCCCAGAGCATCATTGACGGTATAGATAACGACGGCTATTTACGAATAGAGTTGGACGAGATTTTTCAGCAATTTCAAATCAGTGGCAACCTTGAGTTACAAGAAATTGAAATGGATGAGATCGAAGTTGTACTTAGGCGCATCCAGCAGTTTGAACCCGCAGGTATAGCCGCACGCAGCCTCAGTGAGTGCCTGAGTAATCAGCTCCGTCAGTTACCTGCAGATACCGAGTTTTTAGAAACTGCCTGCAAGATCGTCAATCAGTACATACAGTTACTGGGCAGCCACGACTATAAAACCTTAATGCGCAAAATGCGCCTCAGTGAAAAGCAGTTACAACAAAGTATCGCGCTGATTCTGACACTCAACCCACAGCCCGGGGCCAGCATTACCCCCAACGCCGCGGAATACATTATCCCCGATGTCTTTGTTGAAAAAATTGAAGGTTACTGGCAAGTACGCCTAAACGGCGATAACAAAGTCAATTTGAAGATCAACAACACTTATGCAGGCCTGATAAAGCGCGCGGACAACAGCGATGACAACAATTACCTAAAAAACCATCTACAGGAAGCGCGCTGGTTGATTAAAAGCATCCAGAGCAGGTACGATACCTTATTAAAGGTATCTCAACAGATACTCGAGCGACAATTGGATTTTTTTGAATTCGGTGAAATGTCGATGAAACCTATGGTACTTCAGGATATTGCCGAGGCGGTAGAAATGCATGAATCAACAATATCCAGGGCCACAACACAAAAATATATGCATACTCCCAATGGCATATTTGAATTAAAGTACTTTTTTTCTAGCCATGTAAGTACCAGTGATGGCGGCGCCGCCTCCTCTACTGCTATTCGGGCACAGATAAAAAAGATTTTAACCACAGAAAACCCAATTAAACCATTAAGTGACAACAAAATTGCTAAACTACTAGGAGAGGAGGGAATAAACGTAGCGAGACGCACCATTGCAAAGTATCGCGAATCTATGGGAATTGCTCCATCGAATGAGCGAAAACGTTTGCTGTAAAACGTAGTATTCAATTAAAGATATAAAGGAGATTTTTATGCAAATCAACGTAACTGGACACCATGTAGATCTCACCGAACCACTGCACGAATATATTCATTCAAAAATTGAGAGACTAGAGCGACATTTTGATAACATCACTAACGTACAAGTCACTCTGAGTATTGAAAAAACCAGACATAAGGCAGAGGCAAATCTGCACTTATCAGGCAAGGAAATCTTTGCCTCCGATGAGCAAGAGCATATGTATGCTGCCATAGACGGCCTATCCGACAAGCTTGATCGTCAGATAATTCGCCATAAAGAAAAACTCAAAAGCCACAAATAACGTAACTAAATACTATGCCTATAATTAACTTACTGTCCTGCGATCTTGTTATTCACAACCTCAAAGCAGGGAGTAAAAAACGTACCTTAGAACAGATCAGCAACATCATTAGCGACTGCACCGATAGCGCATCTCAGGATGCAATATTTAGCGGTTTAATCGAAAGAGAGAGACTTGGCAGTACCGGTATAGGTGAAGGCGTAGCTATACCGCACTGCCGCCTCGATGAGTTGAAAAATGCAGTGGGCCTGTTTATTAAATTACATCAGCCGATTGATTTTGACGCCATAGACAAAGAGCCGGTAGATTTAGTTTTTGCCCTGGTGGCCCCCGCCGATAGCTGTGATCAGCACTTGAACACTCTCGCGGAATTAGCCGAACTTTTTAGCAGCAAAGCCAACCGGGATTTACTGCGCCAGTGCCAGGACAGCCAGAGCCTGTTCAGCCAACTCTGCAGCTTAAGTAGTTAAGATTGCCAGACAGAGCAACTAGCTCAGCTAAATGACAGTCTCTGTTCTTCTGCTTTAGTTATTCGCACTAACCTACAATTTGGCAGACACGTTTAATTTTAATCTAATTCTCTTAGCTGTAGCGAGGCGGGGTTTATGAAACTCATCATCATTAGCGGGAGATCCGGATCCGGAAAAAGCACGGCTATTCAAGTATTGGAAGATATAGGTTTTTACTGTATCGATAACTTACCCGCGGCCCTGCTGCCTGAGACTATCAATTATTTATTGAGCTGTGCCGACCAAGATCTAAGTGCTCCAGAGCCTGAGTTAACAGCTCATTCTGAGGTTGCTAATGCCCCTGGAGTACATGACAAGATAGCACTGTGTATAGACGCCAGAAACCCTTTTAAACATCTGGAACAACTGCCGGGGATTATTTCTACGCTAAAATCCGGTAAAGATAATTTCGATATCGATTTCATCTATTTAGATGCCAGCGATGAAATTTTAATACAGCGCTATAGCGCCACCAGACGTCGGCATCCTATGGCTGATCAAGTGCAGGGGTTAAAGTCATCGATTGAATATGAGAACACTGTACTTTCAGCTATTGCCGATTTAGCGTCTATAAGAATAGATACCACCCACCTAACTCTGTACCAGCTACGCGACGTGATTAAATACCGAGTGGCTGAGCGCACCGAGCAAAACCTATCGCTACAATTTTTGTCTTTTGGCTTTAAACATGGTGTGCCTTTAGATGCAGACATTGTCTACGACTTGCGTATTCTACCCAACCCCTACTGGATAGCCGAGCTCAGATCTTTTAATGGCATGCAACAACCGGTAATGGATTTTCTGAAACAGCAGCCGCTGGTCACAGAAATGATTGCAGATATTAAGACTTACATTGAAAAATGGCTACCGCATTTTTGTGCTAACAACCGCAGCTATATCACTATTGCCTTAGGGTGTACCGGTGGACAACACAGATCTGTGTATATTGCCGAACAACTTACTGGCCATTTCCGCCCGCTTATGGATAATGTATCCGTCTATCATCGCGAACTAAAACGCTGATATAATAATAGATTAAACCTTGCTAATGATTAAAGGATGTTAAGCATGCCTGCTGTAGATATTGAAATTATTAATAAACTGGGATTACATGCAAGAGCAGCCTCAAAACTTGTCTCAGTCTCTAGCAAGTTTTCCTGCGATATAACCATTGCCAAAGGTGACAAAGTCGTCGATGCTAAAAGTATCATGTCAGTGATGATGCTCGCTGCAAATAAAGGCACCTCTGTGGTGATTAATACCCAGGGCGAAGATCAGTCCCAAGCTCTGGAAGCTATCAGTTTGTTGATCAACAACCGCTTTGATGAAGAGGAGTAGCTTCTGAGTCTGTAAAATTTAAGCCACTGTCAGGCTTATTTATTGAGCTATAATTTCTACACCCATACTTTATCCGCCCAGAGTTAATGTAAGCATGAATCAACAGCGAAGCTTTTCTGAACTAGACAGATTAACGCAAGCTTTGGATAGCGGTGCCTTTCAACAAATACGTTTTACTTTAAACAACACCCTGCAAGCTGTCGAAGTCGCCCAACTACTGGAAAAATCTCCCCCTAAAGAGCGCCGTATTCTCTGGCAACTGATCCATCGCGATAATGAGGGAGCGGTATTACAACATGTCAGTGATGACATTCAGGCTGATATATTATCGCGGATGGACCACTCCCGAGTACTGGCGATCGCCGATTCACTGGATACCGATGACTTAGCTGACTTATTGCAACAACTCCCCGATACGGTGATGCGCGAGCTGCTAAAGGTCATGGACAAGCAGAACCGCGAGCGTGTAGAGCAGGTACTGTCTTTTCCAGAGGACACTGCAGGTGGTTTGATGAACACCGACACTGTCACTATCAGACCTGACATTAGTGTTGAAACAGTACTGAGGTATATCCGTCGCCACGATGAAATCCCGGAGATGACCGACAGTCTGTTTGTCATCAGCAGACGCAAGCAATCTTACATAGGCATCCTGCCACTGACTAAGTTGCTGGTCAGCGACCCCGATATTACCGTGCGCGAGATAATGGTCACCGACATAGAGCCGATTTTGGCAAGCATGCCTGATCATGAAGTCGCTCTTTTATTTGAACAACATGATTTAGTTTCAGCACCCGTGGTCGACGCCAGCGGAAAATTATTAGGTCGTATCACTATCGATGATGTGGTCGACGTCATCCGGGAAGATGCCGATCACTCGCTGATGAGTATGGCGGGCCTGGACGATGATGAAGATACTTTTGCCCCCGTCTGGAAAACCAGCAAAAGAAGAGCGGTATGGCTGGGAATCAATCTAATGACCGCCTTTATCGCATCGGCGGTCATTGGAATATTTCAGGGGACCATCGACAAAGTAGTGGCCCTTGCTGTTCTGATGCCAATAGTGGCTTCGATGGGCGGGATTGCCGGCAGTCAAACTTTGACTCTGATCATTAGAGCGCAGGCTCTGGATCAGGTAGAAAAAGCCAATGCCGCCTGGCTGGTTCGCCGTGAACTGATGGTTGGCGCTATCAATGGATTACTTTGGTCTGTTGTAGTCGCTGGGGTCGCAGTTCTGTGGTTTGGAGATTATACTATAGGCTTGATTATTGGCCTGGCAATCATTATCAATTTAATAGTGGGTACTTGTTCAGGGTCACTATTACCTATACTGCTAAAAGCGAAAGGGATTGACCCGGCTCTCGCCGGTGGAGTTGTTTTAACTACCATCACAGACGTGATAGGATTCCTGGCATTTTTAGGCCTGGCCACATATTTTTACGGATAAACTAATGACAAACGACAAATTCGATACTATAGAAGACGAAGATGATGATTGGATAAGCCGATCATCACTAAAACGCGATGCAGAGGCATTGCAAAGACTCGGTGCCAGGCTGATCGATCTCAAGCCAGCTCAGCTAGATAAAATTGCCATGGACGAAACCTTACGTCTGGCAGTAGACGAGGGAAAACGCCTCAAGCCAAGAAGCGGAGCGATGAAACGTCATCATCAATATATTGGCAAGCTAATGCGCTTTGAAGATGCAGAGAAGATTGAGCTGGCGATAAACGGTTGTGATATGGAGCACGAAGAGTACAACAAAGTGTTTCATCGACTGGAGCGCTGGCGCGAAAGATTACTGAATAACGATGAGGGTATGCTGGACGTGATTTTAAACGAATATCCGCAGACTGATATACAGTATCTCAGACAACTGATTCGCAACACCCAAAAGGAGCTTGCTGCTGCTAAGCCCCCTATTTCTGCCAAAAAATTATTTAAGTACCTAAGAGAGCTAGAGGGCTGCTAACTAGTCTTTAATGTCGGGGAGAGCAACCATCTCCCCTACACTCATCGCACAACCAATCTATTGGTATATCTCAGAGCAAGTGCCTGCAAAGTAATACCAGGCAGGCAATTTTAGAGATTAACTGTCTTTGTTACGATCTGACGCTCATTTTTTTGCCCCATTGATGGGCCTGATATTTGGCTCTAACCAGGAGCCGGACACTTGATAACGCAATGCAGTCAACTTCGCTAGTTTCTTTCCCAATAATTTATCAATAATAAAAGCGATACCAGCAACTTGCGGAGTCGCTAATAGCAGCGCGGCAATTGGCGCATTACTGGTCAGTGGAATAGCCACCAGCATTTTCTGTTGTAGCGTCTGATCACTAAAATTTATAGTCCCAGACATTTCCACACTCGCCGAACTCCCCTCTAACTTCAAGGGGTTAATACTTGTCGCCAGACCGTTTTGCAAGTTGTAATTGGCAGTGACTGTATCAAAAGCGACCCCTGACTCGAGCAAGTCCGAAAAATCTAATTTAAGACGCTTAATCACCGTGTTTAAATTTAGAATACCAAAGATTCGCAAGAAATTTGCAGATGTTCCCGCCTCAATGATTCGGCCTTGCTTGAGCTTGAAACTCATTGCTCCACTAAGATTTTTCTGCGCGATATCCCAGGGGTAACCAGGCCATGACAGCTGCGTCTGCAGGTTTCCGGTTTTAGTTTCCAACACCCGATCAAAGCCTAATTGCTTCAATACCGCACCAAAATCACCGCCGTCTGCTTGCAAGCTTAAATGGGTGGTTATATTTTTTTGTAATTCGTCCCAGCGCATCTGAGCACTGATTTTAGTATTCGCTATGCCCCCCTGAATAGACTTAACAGTATAGCCACGCTTGCTCGGAGCCAGAACAGCACTCCAGCGACCAATATTTAATCGATCCAGTAGCAGTTTATCGATACTCAGCTTAATCTTGGGCCAAGCTCTGCTGTTGATAGAAGAGCGAGTGGCACTGTTAGTTTGCGATTTATTCCCCGCCTGTTCAGCTGCAGATTTTAAAATCAATTTATCCAGTTTAAGCACTATCGGCCGCTGGGAATTATCGGCGATCAATGCAGTCCCTGAGGTCACATCAGTTTCAAAGTTACCCCGCCAAAATCCGGGAGCGCGATTGATTTTAACCTTGCCAGTGTTCAATCTACGGCCCATCAAAGTGACCTTGCTCAACTGCAGATCTATGTCTTTAATCTGTGACTGCAATGACCCAGATGCGACTGAGCCAGCCCCCTGCTGTGAGTCGTTAGCAGCGCTTTTATTCAAGGCTAATAGTTGATCCAGGTTAACCCCAACCAAGCGACCACCTAGATATATGCCGGGCTTAGTGGGCAGTGTTGGCCTGGTCCCCCCAAAGATAATACGGGTACTATTATTGGCACTTAGAAGGCTAGTCGCTTCGCTAGCAACGGCCTCTTTGGCAGCCAAACGGGTAATCCCGCGAAGCTGGTCGGCATAATTGTAGCGCCAGATGACCCCTTGATCTGAAGGGTTGCTAAGAAGCTGCAGTTTACTGGCTT